>CALZJG010000058.1 GCA_945787555.1 uncultured Chromatiaceae bacterium
ATTCTTGCAGATGAGGTGGGTGTTTGTGCGCGGAGGACGCGCGGGTAGTCGAATTTATCAACGGGTGGGTAATGATGGTGGGCCGTGAAGGACTTGAACCTTCGACCAATGGATTAAAAGTCCACTGCTCTACCAACTGAGCTAACGGCCCGCTGTGAAAGGGCGGCATTCTACCTACATGCCACGCATGACGCAATGCGCGCGAGGGCAGGTTCAGCAATATCAGGCATATCGGGTGGGATCTTCGATTCCGGCCGCCTCGAAACCGGCGCGGCGCAAGCGACAGGAATCGCATCTGCCGCAGGCGCGGCCCGCCTCATCGGCCTGATAACAGGACACGGTACGGGAATAATCCACACCCAAGCGCACGCCCTCGCGGATGATGTCAGCCTTGCTGAGCTGGATCAGCGGCGTATGAATGTGAAAGTGTCGTCCTTCCACGCCCGCCTTGGTGGCCAGGTCGGCCAATTGCTCGAAGGCGGTGATAAAGGCCGGCCGGCAGTCGGGATAGCCGGAATAATCGACCGCGTTGACGCCGATGAAAATATCCTGCGCGCCCAGCACCTCGGCCCACCCCAGCGCCAGGGAGAGGAATATCGTGTTACGCGCCGGCACATAGGTGATCGGAATACCTACACTGGGCTGTTCGGGGACAGCGATGCTCGGGTCGGTGAGCGCCGAACCGCCTATGCCGCCGAGATCGATTCGGATGAAACGATGCTCCAGCGCGCCCAAGGCGGCAGCCACTTGCGCGGCAGCCTGCAATTCGACGCGATGACGTTGTCCGTAATCGAAGCTCAGCGCATAACAGTCATAGCCTTGCGCGCGCGCCAGCGCCAGCGTGGTGGTCGAGTCGAGACCGCCCGAGGTGAGCACCACGGCCTTAGGCGCGGCTCCGCTCATCAGCGGCCCTGCTCCTCGTCCCAGAGCAATTTGTGCAACTGAATTTGAAAGCGCACCGGCAAGCGGTCGGCAACGATCCAGTCCGCCAATTCGCGCGCTGGTAGCTGGCCGTGACTGGGCGAGAACAGCAATTCGCAACGCTGCGCCAAGCGATGTTGCTTCAGCATGGCCTTGGCCCATTCATAATCGGCGCGATCGCAAATGACGAACTTCACTTGATCGTGCAAACTGAGCCACTCGATATTGCTGTAGAGATTCCGTTCACATTCACCTGAGCCGGGGGTTTTCAAGTCCATCACTTTGATCACACGCGCATCCACGCCGCTGATATCGAGCGCGCCGCTGGTTTCCAACGACACTTCATTACCCGCGTCGCACAGGCCACTGAGCAATGCCAGGCAAGCTTTTTGGGCCAAGGGTTCGCCGCCGGTCACGGTGACATGCCTGACCCCGTAGTCCGCCACCCGCTGCTGGATCGTCTCGAGCGTCATCCACTCACCGCCATCGAATGCATAAGCCGTATCGCAATAACCGCAGCGCAAGGGACATCCGGTCAGTCGCACGAAGACCGTGGGCAGGCCAACACTGCGGCTCTCGCCTTGCAGAGAGAGAAAGATTTCGGTGATGCGCAATTTTTCCATGGGATAAGAATCGGGTCAGTGACTGGGGCTACTAAAGCCTGACTAATGACCAGCCTCGCACCCCCGCCCCGACCGGGGGAGGAAAAGAAAGAGGGGCCAACGTCAGACGGTATCCCAGGTTCAAGTTGTTAAGCATTTAATCGCACAAAACTCAACGGCCCTCGCTGCGCATGCGCTGCAAGCGTTGATCGGCCAAGCGCGCGGCGGTGCTTTGCGGATGCTGGCTCACGACTTTTTCCAAATTGGCGCGCGCCTGCGCCCAATCATTCAGCTCGTAATGCGTGAAGCCCAGCTTGAGCAAGGAGTCGGGCACCTTGGAGCTTTGCGGAAAATTGTTCACCACCTTGTTGAACTCTTCCACCGCTTCCTTGAAGCGGCGCAATACGTAATGGGCTTCGCCCACCCAGTATTGCGAGTTGTCCGAGAATTTGCCGTTGGGATAGCTGGCTAGGTGCGCACGAAAGGCGGTGATGGCTTCTTCGTAACGCGCATCCTTGAGCAAGTTGAAGGCTTGCTGATAAATCGCCTGCTCGGCGGCCGGATCGGCCGCAGGCGCGGCTGCCGTCACCGCGCCGCCGTCCAACGGCATGGCCGTCGCGGCGCCGCCACTTTGACCTTGCTGTAGACGGCGGTCGATGTCCAGATACAAATCCCGCTGGCGCTTCTTGATGCCCTCCAGCTCGTTCGCCTGCACTTCCAAATCACCGCGCAGCTTTTGCACCTCTTCTTGCAGGCGCTGCACGGTGGCGAAAATATCCATCAACGACTGATTCTCTAGCTTGCGCTCGAGTTGCGTGACGCGCGCTTCCAATTGCGAACCAGACTGGGTGACCGAGATGACCGGCGCACCGCGCGTCTCCGCCGCCTCGACGGACACCGCCGCCACGCCCAGGACCGATACCAGCCACCACAGTCTGTTCATCATCATGAGTTAGCGTCCTTCGTAAACGATTTCCACGCGGCGATTCTGCTGCCAGGACTGATCTTCATGGCCCAACATCATCGGACGTTCCTCGCCATAGCTGACAGTGCTGATCTGATCACTGCTGACACCGAGCAGACTCATCATCTGACGCACGGCATTGGCGCGACGCTCGCCCAAGGCGATGTTGTACTCGCGCGTGCCCCGTTCGTCGGCATGACCTTCCAGTGTCACGCGCGCGCCACTCGTGGCGACGTATTGCGCGTGTGCCTCGATGACGAGGCGGTCCTCGGGCTTAACGTTACTGCTGTCGTACTCGAAATACACCACGCGCTGCGATAATAAGCTGTCGGGGTCATCCAAAGGATCGAATTGCGTCACCGGCTGACCGACACCACTGCCGAATTCCGAGCCGCTGGTCGCCGGGCCGCCGAAGCCTTCACGACTGATACCGTCGGTCGTCGCTTCCGTGCCGGTGCCCATGCCCGTGCCCGCCCCGGTGCCCGGTTGCGTCACACCACTCTTGCCCTTGAGGCCACCCGTGGTACCACAGGCGGTCATCAGCGTCGCAGGCACCACCAACACCAACACCTTAAGCCACGTATTCATGTCCATCGACTCCTGTTAGGAAAAGGAATAACCACTCATTCAATATCACGGCAGGAAAGGCGACCAGGCCGGTTCACGCGCATCTCCCACCGCCACCGACAACCGTTGCGTCACACCCCCATCAACCGCCACTGCCTTGAGCACGCCGCGATTGTTCGCCTCGCTGGCATAGATGACCATGCTACCATTCGGCGCGAAACTCGGCGATTCATCCAGGCTACCGTCGCTGATCACTTGCAATGTCTTGGTTTTCAGGTCCAAAACCGCAATTTGAAACCCCCTGCCACCGCCATGCACCAGCGCCACACGCTTGCCGCTGCCGGAGAACGACGCCCGCGCATTGTAATTGCCCTCGAAGGTTAAGCGCTCGGCGCGCCCGCCGCCGGCCGCCATGCGATATAACTGCGGCGTCCCACCGCGATCCGAGGTGAAAATTATCGTATCGCCGTCCGGTGACCAGGCCGGCTCGGTGTCGATGGCCAGGTTGTCGGTGAGTTGTTGCAAACGCTTGCTGCGCAAATCCAGTACATAGATATCCGGGTTGCCACCTTTGGACAGCACCACCGCGAGCCTGTTGCCGTCCGGCGACCAGTTCGGCGCCCCGTTGATGCCCGGCGAGGAGGAGACTTTCTCGAAAGCGCCGGTGGTGACATCTTGGATATAAATGCCCGCGCGGCGATTCTCGAACGACACATAGGCCAAGCGCTTACCATCCGGCGACCAGGCCGGCGACATCAAGGGCTGCTTGGAGCTGACCACCGCTTGCTCGTTCATGCCGTCCGAATCGGCGATCAACAACGAGTAGGTGCGCTCGCCATTGCGCGCCCCGATGGCGGTGATATACGCGATGCGCGTCGCGAAGGCACCCGGCTGGCCGGTCAGCGTTTCGTAAATGATGTCGGCGATTTGATGCGCCGCCCAACGCAGACCCGTGGGCCCGGTGCGCATGCTGTAACCGGTGAGCGAAACTCCTCGGAACACATCAAACAATTGAAACTGAATGTTGTAACCAGCGCCGGTGGCGGTTACCTTGCCGATCACCAGATTCTCCACGTTGAGCAAGCGCCAATCGCGAAAATTCACTTGCGAGGCGTCTACCGGGCGCGATAGCAAGTCTTTCTCGGGTACGGGGGCGAAACGTCCGCTGCGCTGCAAATCCGCGGCGATGACCTGGGCCACGTCCTCCGCCGGTGCGCCTGCGCCCTGCCAACCGAAGGGCACCACGGCGATGGGCAGCGCGCTGTCCACACCCTTGGTGATCTCGATGGTCAATACTGCGTGGGCGGCGCTCGTCCAGCACCACAGCAACAAACCACCCAGAAAAATTCTTGATAATCGCTTCAACGCTCAGCCCTCGGGTTTGAACACGAATTCCAAATCACGAAACCGATCGAACAACGATGCATCCGGCGGTAACGGCAAGGGCGAAGCCTTGAATACCGCCGTTTCCACCGAGCGATCGAACAACGGATCGCCGCTGCTTTTGACCACCCGTGCATCCACCACTTCGCCCCCGGGTATCAAACGCACCCGCACCGTGCATGACATATCGCTGCGCACGCTGGGTGGTTTGATCCAATTGCGCCCAATTTTTTGCTTGATAATCTCAACATACTTAGAGATCTCCGACGAGGCCGCGCGCTCTTGCTGCTCGGCCAGCAAGCCCTGCTTCAGCGACTCCTCGGCCTCCTTGCGCCGGCGCGCTTCTTCCTCGGCCTTGCGTTTCGCCTCGGCCTCGGCTTTACGCTTGGCCGCCTCTGCGGCCTTGCGTTTCGCTTCCGCCTTGCGCTTCACTTCCTGTTCCGCCTTGCGCTTCGCTTCCGCCTCGGCCGCAGCCTTGCGCTTGGCCTCCAGCTCCGCTTTACGCGTGGCCTCCGCTTCGGCTTTACGCTGGGCTTCGGCCTCCACCTTGCGTTGAGCCTCCGCCTCGGCTTTAAGCTTCGCTGCCACTTCCGCCTTGCGCTGGGCTTCCGCTTTCGCTTTACGCGCGGCTTCCGCCTCGGTTTCTAGGCGCTGCTGCTCCTGCATCTTACGTTTGGCTTCCGCTTCGGCCAACCGCTGCTGCTGACGCTGCTCCTCCGCGTGACGCTTTTCTTCCGCCTCGCGCTGACGACGCGCTGCCTCTTCCTTCTGCTGACGCAAGGCTTCCTGACGCTTACTCTCTTCCTCGGCGCGCAGCTTCGATTCGTCGATCACCACCGCCTGCACGATTTCCTGCGCCCCCTGCAAGGGCGGCGGCTGAGTCTTCCACTCTAAACTCAGCACCAGTAAGGCCACCAAGCCCACATGTACCAAGATCGCGCCGATGAGCGCGCCGGGAGACTTGCGGATTTCCTTCCACATCAGCGCTGTCCTCAGCGCTTGGGGTTTTGTTCAGGATCGGTCATCAATCCCACGCCAGGCGCGCCGGCTTGTTGCAGCAAGCTCATAGCACGCACTACGCGACCATAGTCAACGGCATGATCACCGCGCACCAACACCGGTGTCTCGGGAGTGCGACCCAGCACTGCCGCCACGCGCTGCACCAACGTCTCCTCGTCCACTTCCTGTTCCTGGCGATCGCCGATATTGAGGTAATACTTCCCCGCGACATCCACCGTCACCACCAAGGGCTCCTTGGATTCGGGCGGCAGCGGCTTGGAAGCGGCTTGCGGCAATTCGACTTTCACGCCCTGGGCGAGCAGCGGCGCGGTGATCATGAAAATGATCAACAGCACCAACATTACGTCGATGTAGGGCACGACGTTGATCTCGGCCATGAGGCGTTTGCGATGTCGTGTCGTGGCCACGCCGCTACCCCCGTCGCTCAGTGATGCGCCTGACGCTGCAATACGCTGACGAACTCTTCGAGGAAGTTATCGTAGCGATTGATCAGACGATCGGTGTGCGTGTTGTAACGGTTATAGGCGATCACCGCCGGGATGGCGGCAAACAAGCCCATGGCGGTGGCGATGAGCGCCTCGGCAATGCCCGGCGCGACCATCGCCAAGGTGGCTTGATTGACATTCGCCAAGGCACGAAACGAATTCATGATGCCCCACACGGTGCCAAACAGCCCGACGTAGGGACTGGTGGACCCAACGGTGGCAAGGAACGGCAGATGCATTTCCAGATGATCGGTCTCGCGATTGAGCGCTACCCGCATGGCGCGTTGCGCGCCTTCCGCCAACGCGCGCTTTTCGACGTCCGGCTGTTGGCGCAAGCGCACGAACTCCTTGAAACCGGCGTGAAAGATGCTCTCCATGCCACGCGGGGTGTCCTGGCTCGTGGACAGTTCGCGATAGAGTTGCGAGAGATCGCCGCCAGACCAGAAGCGCCCTTCGAATTGTTGCGCGGCGGCCAGCGCGCTGTTCATCACTTTGCGTTTTTGAAAGATGATGAACCAGGACGCCACCGACAAACCCACCAGCAGCGCCATGACCAGTTGCACCAACACGCTGGCGTTGGCGATCAAGTGTATGAAGGAAAGATCAGCGGACACCTAATATCTCCGTCTTCAGAAATTCGGGTATGGAGCAAGGGCGCAATGTGGACGCGCGCAAACAGGCGACCTTAATATGCGCCGTGCACAGCGGGGTGTCGTCATTCGTAATCCGGGCATATTCTTGTTCGGTTATCCTTCGCCCTGGCTCGGCCATGTCGTATCCGTCAGTGACGCGATGTATGCACTGCTCGAAGCTCAGGCTGGCCCTGCGTAATTCACGGCAGCGCACGCTGACCAACAAGCCGTCATTAAAACGCGCCGGTCGCAGATAATCGATCTGCGCGGCGCGCACCGCAAATAGGACGTCGGCGTCGCGAATTAGTTCATCCTGCTCGAGGCCGCAGTCACGCAACCACTCGGTGCGGGCGCGCTCCATGAATTTCAAATAATTGGCGTAATAAACCACGCCACCGGAATCCGTGTCCTCGTAGTACACGCGCACCGGCCAAATAAACAAATCATCCATGGGCGACTGTTGGAGTATCAGTTTCGACGGTGGCCCCGCCCCGCGGCGCGTATTGTAACGTGAAAGTCACGCAGCGACACGCTGCCCCGGCGGGACGGAATAGCCGCGGCTGGGAGGCTATTCGCCGTGGCGACTGTCGTCGTCGGACAACAGGCTCAAATTGCCGGCCGCCTCGGGATGGGCCCGTGCCGGCAGTCCAAAGTGCAAATAGGCGTGCCGCGTCGCTACCCGCCCGCGTGGCGTGCGCATCATGTAGCCTTGCTGGATCAGAAAGGGCTCCAGCACGTCCTCGATGGTGCCGCGTTCCTCGCCGATGGCGGCGGCCAGGCTGTCCACGCCCACCGGCCCGCCGTCGAACTTTTCGATGATCGCCAGCAGCAGCTTGCGGTCCAGCATGTCGAAGCCCTGGCTGTCCACGTCCAGCAAATCCAGCGCCCGATCGGCCACGGCGCCGTTGATGTGGCCGTCGGCCTTCACTTCGGCGTAATCACGCACCCGGCGCAGCAGCCGATTGGCGATGCGCGGCGTACCGCGCGAGCGGCGGGCGATTTGGCCGGCGCCCTCACGGTCGATGGCCACGCCGAGAATGCGCGCCGAGCGCTCGACGATGGTGATCAAGTCCTCGGTGCTGTAGAACTCCAGGCGCTGCACGATGCCGAAGCGGTCGCGCAGCGGCGAAGTGAGCAAACCGGCGCGGGTGGTCGCCCCCACCAGGGTGAAGGGCGGCAGATCGAGCTTGATGGAACGCGCCGCCGGCCCCTCGCCGATCATGATATCGAGCTGATAATCCTCCATGGCCGGGTACAGCACTTCCTCGACCACCGGGCTAAGGCGGTGGATTTCGTCCACGAACAGCACATCGCGCGCCTCGAGATTGGTGAGTATGGCGGCCAGATCGCCAGGCCGTTCCAACACCGGGCCGGAGGTGTGTTTCAGCGTCACGCCCATTTCGTTGGCGATGATATGCGCCAAAGTGGTCTTGCCCAGGCCGGGCGGGCCGAAGATCAGCGTATGATCCAAGGCCTCGCTGCGGCGGCGGGCGGCCAGGATGAAGATTTCCATCTGCTCGCGTACCGCCGGCTGGCCGACGTAATCCGCCAGACTCTTGGGTCGAATGGCGCGGTCGGCGACGTCCTCGTCGGGATCGGCAACGGTGGTGATGAGACGGTCGGACATACTGGCGCTACGGGTTGCGGATCAGCGAGCATGATGCCGCGCTGGGCTCGGTACCGCAACCGGCCCCGCTCAGACTTGCTGTTTCAAGGCCTTGCGGATCAGTTCTTCGCAATCGGCACCGGGGCTGAGCACTTGCTGAATCATGCGGCTAGCCTCGGGCGGCTTATAGCCCAGGGTGATGAGGGCGCTCACCGCGTCCTTGACCGGATCGGCGGCCAGGGCCGCGGTCGGATGCGGCAGAGCGATGTCCTTGCTGCCCTCCTCGCCCTTGGCGCCGAGGCGATCGCGCATTTCCATGACCAGGCGCGCGGCGGTTTTTTTGCCCACGCCGGGCAGGCGGGTGAGGCCGGCCACGTCGTTGTCGCGCACGCAACGCACGAATTCATCGGCGGAGATACCGGAGAGGATGGTCAGCGCCAGGCGGCCGCCGACCCCGCTCACCTTGATCAGCTCGCGGAACAGCGCCCGCTCGCTTTCGCTGCCAAAGCCGTATAGCACATGGGCGTCCTCGCGCACCGCGAGATGGGTGTGCAGCATGACTTTCTCGCCGGCGGGCGGCAACTTGAAGAAGGTGGTGAGCGGCACTTCCACTTCGTAGCCGACGCCGCTCACATCCACGAGGGTATGCGGCGCGCGCTTCCACGCCAACACGCCGCTGAGTCGTCCTATCATCGCCACCCCCCCCGCTTCGTTCTTCCCGATCGCAGCTTGCCCCCCGCCGGCACGTGCAACAAGGTTTGGCGGGTATGGCCATGGCACAGCGCACAGGCCAGCGCGTCCGCGGCATCCGCCGCCGGCGTTTCTTCCAAGGCCAGTAATGCCTTCACCATATGTTGCACCTGCTCCTTGGCCGCCGCACCGCGCCCCACCAGCGCCTTCTTGATTTCCGCCGGGGTATATTCCGCCACCGGCAAACCGCGCTGGACCACGGCGCAAATCGCCGCCCCACGCGCCTGTCCCAGCTTCAAGGCCGAATCGACGTTGCGCTGTACGAACACGCGCTCAATGGCCGCTTGCGTGGGCGCGTATTCCTCCAGCACCGCCTCGATGCCAGCGAAGATCGCACCTAAACGTTGCGGTAGGTCTCCCTCGCCGACACGCAGACAACCGTCGGCCACATGCACATGGCGGCCGCCATGCACCTCGATGATGCCGTAGCCGGTAATGCGCGAACCGGGATCGATGCCGAGGATGCGCGTCATGGTATTCGGGTTCATGGGGTTATGGGGTTATGGGTCGCAGAGTAAACAAGCCGCGACTGCCAACACCAAAGGGCAGCAACTCTTTGACCCGAGCACCCGCAAATCTCCAAACCCGAACACCCACGAACCGCCCCCCTCATAACTCCGCCAACACCTCTTCGGGTATGTCTGCGTTGGAATACACGTTCTGGACGTCGTCGAGGTCTTCGAGCATTTCCAACAGCTTCACCATCTTGGCGGCGTCTTCAGCGCCCAAGGTCACACTGGTGGCGGCGCGCAGGGTGACTTCCGCGCCCTCCGGCTCCAAGTCGGCGCCCACCAAGACCTCATTCACCGCCGCGAATTGGTCGGGCGCGGTCAACACCTCGACGGAATCATCATCATAGTTGACGATGTCCTCCGCGCCCGCTTCCAAGGCCGCTTCCATGATGCGGTCTTCGTCGCTGCCGGCCGGATAACTGAGGATGCCGGTCTTGCTGAAGAGATAGGCCACCGAACCTTCGGTGCCCAGATTACCGCCGCATTTATTGAAGGCGTAACGCACATCGGACACGGTGCGATTGCGGTTGTCGGTCATGCAATCGACCAGCACCGCCACCCCGCCGGAAGCGTAGCCCTCGTAGCGTATCTCTTCGTAATTCTGCCCATCCAGCTGACCGGCGCCGCGCTTGGTGGCGCGCTCGATGGTGTCCTTGGTCATGTTGGCGGCGAGCGCCTTGTCGATGGCCGCGCGCAAACGCGGATTGGACGCCGCATCCCCCCCGCCCAGACGTGCAGAGACGGTGATTTCGCGTATCAACTTGGTGAACAGCTTGCCGCGCTTGGCATCCTGCGCGCCCTTGCGATGCTGAATATTGGCCCATTTACTATGACCTGCCATGCCTAAACCTCGACGAAAATCAGTCCGGATAAAGTGCGTCAGTCTAACAGAGGCCCGTGGGCTTCACGAAGGCGAAAAGCGCCCCGTAGCGAGAAATGCGCATACCTGCCGCGCCGCCTGCGCTGAGAACAGCAACCCAATGTGAGAAGTGTGCAAGATGAGATGATCGGCCATGCCGTCCACCCGTGTTTCAGCCGCGCTGACAGTGCCGTCGTTGGGGCGCGGCAAATCGCGCAGCAGAAATCGTCCGATCCCCATACTCAGATCGCCGGCGATCGCGCCCAGTTCCGCTTCCCCCCGCCACGGCACCGCGCCGGACCGCAAATCTTCGGCGGCCCGCCCCAACAGCCACCGACTCCAGCCGTGCCCGCCGGCGGCGCGCGCCGCCGCGCTGCCTAGACAGGGCGAGCCCAGCAACACTACCCGCCCGAGACGCACGCAACCGACATCGTGCAAGTATCTCAACACCACCAAGCCGCCCAGGCTATGGGCGACGAAGTGGACCCGCACAGCGGCCAGTTCGCGCACCAGGGCGTGCAAACGTGCCGCGTTCTCCTCCACCGTGGCCCGTAATGAGTAATAACGGAATTGCACGGTGTGATAGCCACAGCGCTGCACGCGCCGGCGCAACCAAAACATGTCGGCGCCCGTCATCCATATGCCGTGGACCAACACCACGGTCTCATTCTCGCCATCTGGCTGCATGCTATCCCCTCCCTCGTGATCCCATGGTAACTCGACCTGTTATCGGTCTGGCAAGCCAGCCCTGTGCCAGCTGAGACTCACTGACTGACTACACAGTGGGAGGGCACGGGATGCAGTGGCCTGGAGGCAGGTCTTAGGAATCTATGAATAAACTGTCATGTCGAAACCGGTCCCGAACCCCGTCCCGAGTGACACGAGGGAGCTTGGCGAAGGAGCTTGGCGAGAAATCTTCTGCGACAGGCTGCAATCTAGTCAGCGAGATACGAGATGTCTCCCTGCGATCGACATGACAAGAACGAACTAATCAGAGGCCCCCTTAGCGGGTACGGGCGTCGCTCAGCGACGACCTCATCGACAGCGCAACTTTCACGGTCGCGGCACATGTGTTATCTCACGTCAATTCAACACTGGTCTTGCAGCCACGAACTCCACATCCAGCGGCTAAAGTCCTATGCAATTGATGTAACCAATTTCACTGCACTGGATTAGCGGCAAAAATCCTTCTCGCGGGTCAGACTGCCGAAAAAGCGGCTAGCTGACGATATACACATCAGGATGTCAGGGCGCGCTCATGCGCACCCTGACATCCTATTAAGTCCGATTGATTACCAAGCACGCTACTAGATTCATGGAGTTGGAGGGAATAATGTTTAACAAGATGTTTAAAGGGATAGCAGTCAGCCTAGGCATGATCGCAACGGTCTATGCCAACGACATCCAGGCCGCCGCCGCGGACATTTCCCCCGTCCAGCCACTCGGCATCGGCGCCCAGCTCAGCGCCACCGGCAAAGACGCTGCCCCCGACCAGGCGCGCACGATCGAACGACTGATGGCCGCCTCGGGCGCCAATGAAATGATTGAACAACTCGCCGCCTTGGCGGCGGCCGGCTTCGGCCAACGCCCCCCGCCGCAGTTGCAGCGTGAAGATTACGACAATTTCAAATCGACCTTCCTGCAAGCCTTCGATGCGACGAAGATCCGTCATATCGTGGTCGACTATTTGAACCGACATTACGACGCTACCGCTTACGACGCATCACTGGCGCTGCTGAATACTCCGCTCGCGCAACACATGGCCGCCCTCGAGATCCAGGCCATGGCCCCGGAATCCCAACAGGAGATGATGCGGTTCGCCAAGACCACGCTCAGTCAGGCCACCCCCGCACGACTCGCCCAGGTGCAGCGACTCGACGATGCCGTGCAAACCTCAAAAACCATCCTGAACATGCAAACCATGATGGCGAAAACCATGATCGAGAACATGAACAACTTGGTGCATGTGGAACAGCGCATACCGGAGCAAGAGATCGCCCAAATGATGGAACAAATGCGTCGTGAAGCCAGCGGCTACACCCGCCAGTACACAAAGCTCCAATACCTTTACACCTACCGCAGCGTGACCGATGAAGAGCTGGATAACTATATTGCGCTCCATGAATCCGCCAGCGGACGTCACCTGACGCAGTTGTTCAACGACGCCTGGATGAACGTCTTCGAGCGCCTCTCCGCCGAACTGGGCGAGCAATTGGGTCAGCGCATCAGCGATGAGCCGTCTAAGAAAGCGCATTGAATTCTACGGGAGTTACTATCGTAAGCGCTTATTGGAACAGAGACTCTGGCGCGGTTTTATTCCGGGCATGCATCGTCGATAGCGCGTCCCATCTCGACAAGCGGGAGGAGCGTAGCCGCTGGGGTGAGAATACGTTTATTCGCTCTGTTCAAACTCCCCCTCTCCCGCAGGCGGGAGAGGGCTGGGGTGAGGGTCTGGACGCCACTGCCCAATGTTGTGCCGTCTAATACGCCTGGCGCGGCCACCCGGCCCTTCGGGCCACGGCTCCCCCCCCTCGGTACGCTCTCCCCGCCCGCGGGAGAAGGATATCGCGCCCGACCACACAGCACAGCATCAAACATGGACGACTCATTTCCTAGTCGCCGCCACAAGGTATGCAAGGGTGATTCCTTACCGTGTGCCACCAATAGCAAAAGGGCTAGCGTGCCCGCTGCAAAAGGTGCGACCGTGGCCCCACCGTTAGCGCCGGAAGATCATCACCACTGCAGAACAATGGTCATTATTCTTGCCACCCTTAGGCGTAGGCACTGGAGGAGCAGGAGGAGTCGCTGAACTATTCCCTGGAAAGAAGTACGCGCCGAAATCGTATTCGACACCGGCAGTCAAATCGAAATAGTCAGAGTTGATGTTCTGCACACTGATATCGGCTGCCGGAGTCACAGTCCGCTGGTAAAACTGCTCACCCACCACGACGCCTGCAGGACCTCGTGTGGCAATCCGATGCTGCAATATTTGATTTGCCGTATCCGCATCGAAGGAACAGCGCGTTTGCACAAAAGCTTTCGCATTCGCAGGTGGCGTGTAGTTTGAGATGATATCGATATAACCCGTTTTGTCGCCCAGTGGATCGTTTGTCAGTGGATCGCCCTCGTGATCATTGGTGCGATTCCCTTTCAACTGATCCATCAAAGCCCCAGGCAGGAACCCCGCCGAACCGTTGATCTTGTCTTCGACATCCTTGATACGCACTTCATGATTGCCGATCTCGGAATTATTGTCGTCCACGGCCGCTTTCACGGCATTGAAATTGGCGTTCACTTCATCGGCTTTGGCCGGTGTATGGGCCGTGAAGGTGGTTAGGTTTCCGACCTGTCCAGCGTGCACGCCTGGGACACCCAACAACAGCGCCGCCGCGCAACCCATCAGACAGCGTATTTTCATATTATCCCCCTAGCTTATCGGTTTTATACGGAAGGCAAACATTGCCGGCTATTGCCACTCACCTTCGTCCCAGTGCGTGTCGTCCCACTGGTGCGCTGTCGTAGTGGACGTCGCCGCCGCCGGCTTGCTGTCGCCTCCCCCGCCACAGGCGCTCAGCGCGTAGAGCAGACTCAAGAGACAGATGAGTGGCCAAGGTTTGTTCAGCATGTGTGCTCCCCCTAGTGTTTCGGTATAGTAATTCGACACGACTAAAGCGCGCCGCTAGGCCATGCAGAGCTACAGTGTAGCGCCTCGCCACCCACGCCGCCCACTGTCGGATAGGTTGACAACTCGGGCAGACTCGACCACCGGCGGCGGTACGAATAAAATCAGCAGCATAGCCACCGCTTAGCGGCCACGACGGTCCGCCTGGCCGGACCCCGGGGCGGACCAGGGCTCAGGCTTGACCAGCAAGAAAGGGATTACAGCATGACTTTAGCGCAACCCGGCATCCTGGCACCTGTACCGCCCCACGCCAAATATCTCACCTTCACGCTCACCCCCGGCGCGGCGCCCGGCGCCCCCCTGCGCGCGCTATGCGAGCGGATCGATGGCGAACAGACCGTCGTCGGCCTGGGCCTCTCCCTGGTACGCACGCTGGGCCATGAGATCGCAGGACTGGTCACCGCGCCGCGTCATGTGGGACCGGGGATAGACGTGCCCTCCACGCCCGCCGCCTTGTGGTGTTGGTTGCGTGGCGAGGATCGCGGCGAACTGTTGCATCGCGCTCGCGCCATCGAGCATACCCTCGCCCCTGCTTTTCGTCTGGAGCAGACCCTGGACGCCTTCATGCACGACACGGGACGCGACCTCTCCGGCTACGAGGATGGCACGGAAAATCCCGAGGGCGACGACGCCCTCGCCGCCGCCCTGGTCAGTGGACAGGGCGGCGGACTGGACGGCGCCAGCTTCGTCGCCGTGCAGCAGTGGCTGCATGACTTCTCCGCCCTGGAGGCAATGAGCACCACCGAACGGGACAACGCCGTCGGGCGCCGCCAGAGTGACAACGAAGAACTCGCCGACGCGCCGCCCTCCGCCCATGTCAAACGCACTGCGCAAGAGAGCTTCGACCCCGAGGCGTTCGTGTTGCGTCGCTCCATGCCTTGGACCGACGCCCACGGCGCGGGACTGGTGTTCGTCGCCTTCGGCCAATCCTTCGGCGCCTTTGCCGCACAACTACGCCGCATGGTCGGCGCCGAGGACGGGATCAGCGATGCGATATTCAAATTCACCCGCCCCGTTACCGGGGCGTACTACTGGTGTCCGCCTATCAAAGACGGACGGATCGATTTGAGTGCGGTGGGGTTGTAGGCAACTAAGCGTTGGGCGGCTGCGCGTGAGCAACGCACTAGCGGTGGCTTCTCTCATGCTGATGCGTTAACGCATATTCAGCGTCTCGCCCTGAACATTGGTCTTGATCAACACGATGTCACTATTATGGTTCGTCAATGCCGATGAATAATCGCCAGCCAAGATATACCCACCATCTTCTGTTTTAGCGACACTGACACCTCTCGTACCAGTAAGAGCGGTATACTTCTTACGCCATTTTTCACTACCAGCGGTTACGTCAATGCAAATCAAAACGGGGCCACCCTCTGCTGAAGCTGAAACAACAACATCACCTTCACTAGTTAAAGAAAGGGGACTGGAAGAAGATGAAAGAAACAACTCTCTATAGTCGAATGCTTTAACCCAAAGTTGGCCACCGGTGCTGTCTGCCCTGAAGATGTAGCCGCCCAGAATACCATGGCCCTCTAGAATATATCCGCCGTCATGGGTCTCTAACGCATGACCGCCAGACACGACGAAATCTTCACCGGTAAGCGCTGAGAAGCTGCGATCCCAGACCACTTCAGCCGCAGCATCGAGCCGTGCCAAGAAGGCTCCTCCCAAGAAAAATGCGCCCTGTGGTAAATCAGGATCGACAATCCTGGGATCAAATGTCCCACCAAGGAGATAACCACCATCAGCGGTTACCTCCAGTGAGTGAATGAATTTAAACTGCGCTTGACCAGCGAAAAGTGGCTTACGCCACTGAACGTGACCTTGTTGATCTAACTTTACAAGTTCATGCGCCACCACATCGGTCGGTTCCCACTCATACGTCGAATTAATGACCAAGTAACCCTCATTCACTTCCACCACTGCAACTGCCTTATTGGACAGAGCATCATCTAGAACAGTGTTCCATTCCTGCTTTCCAGTCGCGCCTGTCTTAACAATGTAGGCATCCCATTTTCCGGCCGTTGCCGAGGTTATCGAACCAACAACGATAAACCCTCCGTCCTTGGTTTCCCGTAAACCGGAAGCCGTGCTTGTACTCTCTCCATATTCATGCGACCAGAGAGCATCTCCAACAGAATTGACTTTCAAGAGGTGAAGTCTAGAGTCCATTCCTTGATTTGTGCTGCCTAGCGTTACAAATCCCCCGTCCCTCGCTTGGATGACAACATTGGGTCTTTCACTTTCCGGCGTATCATAACGGCGCGCAAACACCCCCACCCCCAGTCCGGCCGGCGCACTCCAAGATCCCGTTTTATTCAGCGCATTGGTGGCACGGTAACGCCAGTAATACGGACCCGCTTCCAATGCACCAGTGAGATAAGATGTTGTTACCGTCGCTTGCGTAGGAAGCAACTGTGTAAACATTCTGTCTTTGCCTAGCTGTACTTCGTAGCTCGAGGCGCCAATGACGCTTTCCCAGGAAAGTTCGGCCTGTGCACCCGCGTCGAGATAAACGCCGGACTCCGGCGCCAGTGGTTTCAGCTCACTGCTGTTACTCACCGCGACAGACACCGGCACCAGATTCGAGGTGATGACCGAACCGTTGGCGCCGACTCTCCGCACCAGCAAGGTATGCCGCGCACTGTCGGACCAGAAATAAGGATTCCATTCGAATTCATAAGGCTCGCCTGTTAGGGTGGCGACCACTTCCGCATCGACCAGGAGTTCATAGTCCGTATCGTCGCTGCTTGGCGGCGCGAGGAATTTGACTTGCGCGGTCGTGCTGAGGAACGCATCGGAGGCTGGACTGACGATGAGCAATTGACTCAGATGCGAGTCAATCCGGGGGACACTGAGTGATTGCCCCATGGCGACCCGACTCTGCGATTCTAAATTACTGGAGACGGTGTCGGCATCGACGCTGGCGGAGGCAACGCGCAGTCCCTCTATATGGCCCGCGTCATCGAGGAGGCCGTTTTCGGCCATATCGACGCTGAGGCCGTTGAGCAAGGCCGTCAATTCCGCATCGACGCTGCCGCCGTTGCTGATGCTGCGGTCCGTGGCGTATTGGTACAGTGTGGCGGACAGCGCAAGCAAATAGGCATTGCCTTCGCTTTCGGTGCCCTCGACGTCATAGACGCTCAGGCGGGTGAACTTCTCTATCTGCACCGGGCTGATGACCTCTTCCAAGGCGGTCAGCAATTCCTGCTGCGCCTGAGTGATGGCCTCGGATGCATTCGCATTGCCCGCAGCGATGATGACCAGCACGCGGTCGTTGATGAGATGGGTGAGCACATTGACATAGGCGGTTTGCTGGTTGTCTGCAGTCACATCGACCACGCCGCGCAAGGTCAGCGGGCTGTCGGAAATGCGGCCGGTTAATTCATTATAGTGATAGCCTTCGGCGACGATCTGCACCGGCCCCGGTCGGCTGGCGGTGAAGGTGAAATTGCCGAGGCTGTCGACGGTCTTGGTGACCAGGGTCTCGCCGGTCGCTTGACCCAAGGGAGTCAATAGGTTCACCAGCACGGTGGAGTTGACGACGAAGGGACCTTTTTGGGCGGCGCCCTGCACCTGGATGTCCGCCCCCGAGTCATCGGACCCGCCTCCGCAAGCGGCCAAGACAAGCAGGAAAAGGGACAGCAGAGGGGCTCTCGGATAGCGCATAGTGACACTCAATTTATTGATTTATTAGTATTTATTTGTCGCCCATGGGCGCAGTAGGACTAGACTGTACCGTAGAAATTAGCATCAACCCGCGCCGAGGAGCAAGCGCATGCCGCGCGCTTAGCGTCTAGACAGTGCGGCGCGGAAAACTTAACTGGGGCGTGGCGACGCTAATCGAAGTGAACTGGAATCAGAGGGACTAAGGTGAAACTTCGAGCATGCGCTCCAAGGTGATGCGCGCCTGACGTGCTTCGTCTTCCGGCACTTTGATCTGATTCACCACCTTGCCTTCCAGAAGATTTTCCAGGACCCACAGCAAGTGCTGGGGGTCGATGCGAAACATGGTGGAGCACATGCAGATGGTGGGCGACATGAAGTGCGCGTGTTTGCCTTCATGCTTGTTATGTTCGTGGAGGCGATTGACGAGATTGAGTTCGGTACCCACCAGCCAACGGGTGCCGGGCGCAGAGGCGGCGACGGTCTTGATGATGAACTCGGTGGAGCCCACGTAATCGGACTTCTGGCACACCGCGAAGCTGCACTCGGGATGAGAGATGACCTTGCCGTCGGGATATTGGGCGCGAAAGGCATCGATGTGCTGCGGCTTGAACATCTGGTGCACAGAGCAAAAACCCTTCCACAGGATCATCCTAGCTTGCTTAATTTGCTCGACGCTGAGTCCGCCCATGGGTTGATTGAAGTCCCAGGTCACCATTTCTTCTAGCGGGATGCCCATGGCGTGACCGGTGTTGCGGCCCAGGTGCTGATCGGGAAAGAACAGGATTTTTTCGCGCTGGGCGAACGACCAGTTCAATACTTGCTGGGCATTGCTGGAAGTGCATACGATGCCGCCGTGACGGCCGCAAAAGGCTTTCAGATCGGCGGCGGAGTTGATGTAGGTGACCGGAGTGATGACTTGATCGGCGTCGCCCAAGACCTCGTTCAACTCGCGCCAAGCGCGTTCGACCTTGGCGAGATTGGCCATGTCAGCCATGGAACATCCGGCGGCGAGATCGGGCAGGATGGCGACTTGTTCGGGGCGCGACAGGATGTCTGCGACCTCGGCCATGAAATGCACGCCGCAAAACACGATGTACTCCGCATTGGATTGCGCGGCCATGCGCGACAGCTTTAGCGAGTCGCCGGAGATGTCGGCATGACGGAATACTTCCTCGCGTTGATAGTGATGGCCCAGTATCAGCACGCGCTCGCCGAGCTGTACTTTCGCGGCGTGTATGCGCGCCTCGATCTCGGCTTCGTCTAGCTCGGCGAATTGTTGTATGGCAAGTGCATTAGCGGCCATGTTCACACCCTATCGTTCCTAGATGAAGTCCGGTCGGTTACGCTGTCCTAACCCACCCTACGTTTACACCCTCTACCCCGGTCTCGTCTAGGGAGAGCAGATCGATCATCTTTGATCTCGACTCGTCGCGCCTTATTCTCACTGCCCTTTACATGCGAAAGTGAGATCAGCGCAAAGAGGATGGATGCACTCTAATGCCCAAGGTTCAGTGCTATCAAGGCACAAACCCTGGGTCTATTGTGCCGGCTTGGCGGCTTCCACCTTGCGCAAACGCACCCCTAAGTCGCGCAACAGCTTGTCCGGCACTGGCGAGGGCGCCGACGTCAGGGGGCAGGCGGCGGATTGCGTTTTGGGGAAGGCCATCACGTCGCGGATGGATCCGGCGCCACCCATCAGCATCACCAAGCGGTCGAGACCGAAGGCCAAACCGCCGTGCGGGGGGCAGCCATAGGTCAACGCATCGAGCAAAAAGCCAAATTTTTGTTTCGCTTCTTCCTCGCTGATGTCGAGCAAGCCAAACACGGCTTGCTGCATGTCGGAATGATGAATACGAATGGAGCCGCCGCCCAACTCGGTGCCGTTGAGCACCATGTCGTAGGCGCGCGAGAGGCAGTTGCCCGGATCATCGGTCAACTGTTCGATATTTTCCGCCTTGGGCGCCGTGAAAGGATGGTGCAAGGCGACCCAGCGATTTTCCCTGTCGTCACGCTCGAACATGGGGAAGTCCACCACCCACAGCGGGCGCCAACCACGCTCGACCAAGCCACGATCATGGCCGAGTTTGACACGCAGCGCCGCCATGGACTCGTTGACGACCTTGGCTTTGTCGGCGCCGAAGAAAATCAAATCGCCGTCCTGCGCACCGCTGCGTTGCAGAACGGTAGCGATGACCTCATCGGGCATGAATTTGACGATAGGCGATTGCAAGCCTTCGCGCCCCTTGGCAACCTCATTGACCTTGATATAGGCCAAGCCTTTGGCACCGTAACGAGCCACATAGGCGGTGTAGTCGTCAATCTCCTTGCGGGTCAGGTCGCCGCCCTGGGGCAAGCGCAGCGCGACGACGCGGCCATTGGGATCCTTGGCCGGGGCGGAGAACACTTTGAAGTCCACCTTGCCCATCACGTCCTTCAATTCCACCAATTCCAACGGAATGCGCAGATCGGGACGATCGACACCGAAACGCTGCACGGACTCGGCGTAAGTCATGCGCGGGAAGGGATGCGGGAGCGCCACCTCCAATACCTGCGCGAATAGCTCGCGAATCATGTCCTCCATCAGCGTCATGATCTGCTCTTCGTTGATGAAAGACATTTCGACGTCGAGCTGAGTGAATTCGGGCTGACGATCGGCGCGTAGGTCTTCATCGCGGAAGCAGCGCACGATCTGATAATAACGATCCATGCCCGCCATCATCAGGATCTGTTTGAACAACTGCGGCGATTGCGGCAGCGCGAAGAACTCGCCGGGGTGAGTGCGGCTGGGCACCAGGTAATCGCGCGCGCCCTCGGGCGTGGACTTAGTGAGCATGGGCGTCTCGATATCGAGAAAACCCCGCTCATCGAGAAAACCGCGCAGCACGCGCGTGGCCTGCGCACGCATTTGTATACGGCGTTGCATCAGGGGGCGGCGCAAATCCAAATAACGATAGCGCAGGCGGATCTCTTCGCCGAGCTCACTGTCGTCCTCCACTTGGAAGGGCAGTGCTTCGGAGCGGTTGAGGATCTCCACCTCCCGGCACAAAATCTCCACCTGGCCGCTGGGCAGGTTGGCGTTCTCGGTGCCGGCGGGACGGCGGCGCACCCGGCCGCTGACGCGCAGCACAAATTCGCTGCGCACCCGCTCGGCCTGGGCGAAGGTCTCGGGCGAGTCAGGATCGAACACCACTTGCACCAGCCCCTCGCGGTCACGCAGGTCGACGAAAATCACGCCGCCGTGGTCGCGACGCCGGTGCACCCAGCCGCATACCGCGACCTCTTGATCGATCAAAGTCTCGTTTACCTGCCCGCAATAGTGGCTACGCATGCTCATTATTCCTACAACTTTAGGGTCGGATGAAGACGAAAAGGGAGGAAATGGTACTTTTTTAGGGCGGTTGGGCGCAACTTGAGACCACGAAAGCCTTGATTATCGGGATTCCTGGCCCTAACCAGGGACGCTCTGAGCACTTTTCGGTCGCTTCTAAGGTATCGACCGTCAATCCAACTTACAAGCCGAACAGGCCCCGGCGCCGCATACCGGGCTCTCCCGCCAGCTCGTTGCGCGGACGCTAATCATTGGGGTGCGTGTCACTGCCCTTGACGTGAATCCCGGCCGCGGACAGGAGCTACAGCAATCCCGGCTCGCGGCAGGCGGGAGCATCGCGCAACGGCCCGTCACTCATCTTGGGCATGGTTTCCAGGCGATGGCCGCAATTCGGGCACGGCATCTATACACAGGCATGACCGCACCCCTTTTGCTTAATCGGTTCCGCCACCACCCGAGGCCTTGGTGTCGGCTTTAGTGTCGGGCTTGGTTTCCGACTTGCTATCGGCCTTGGCGGCATCTTCCGTTTTGGTGTCCTTCTTCTTGCCCTTGTCGCGAAAGTCGGTGACATACCAACCGCTGCCCTTGAGCTGGAAACCGGCCGCGGAGATAAGTTTCTGCAACGCGGACTCGCCGCACTCGGGACACACCTTGAGCGGTTCCTCGCTCATTTTCTGCATGGCTTCCAGCTCGTGGCCGCAACGTTGGCATTGGTATTCGTAAATCGGCATGACTCACCTCGGTTCACAAACTTTGTTCGATCGGGTTCTCTGTTGCCTGTGCAGCAGCCCCCAGACAAAACTGATAAATTGGGCAATCCGCCACCCATTTCAAGGCCGCGCATTATAGGCGATACCGGCCCGCGGCGGGTACGCCCTCGCGCCACGCCCGTGTACACTGAGCGAGTTTTCAGCCAGGACTACCGCCGCATGCGCCCCTCCGACAGCCCCACGCCCACCGGCCGCCGTGACTGGCAGGTGATCCGGTCCCTGCTGCCCTTTCTGTGGGAATACAAGGCGCGCGTGCTGTTGGCACTAGGCTGCCTGGTCCTGGCCAAGGTCGCCAACGTCTCTATCCCGCTGATGCTCAAGGGCATCGTGGACAGCTTGGACGCCACCCAGAATCCGCTGATCGTGCTCCCCATCGGCTTCGTGCTGGGCTACGGCCTGATGCGCCTGACCAGCTCGTTGTTCGGGGAATTGCGCGACGCCATCTTCGCTAAAGTGACGCAACGCGCCATCCGCCGCGTCGCCTTGCAGGTATTCCGGCATCTGCACAGCCTGGCGCTGAAGTTCCATCTCGAGCGCCAGACCGGCGGCGTCTCGCGCGACATCGAGCGCGGCACGCGCGGCATCAATTTTCTACTCACTTTCATGTTATTCAACGTCGTCCCGACCCTGGTGGAAATCACCCTGGTCGCGGTGATCTTACTGATCGCCTACCAAGCCTCCTTCGCCGTGATTACTTTCCTTACCATCGCCCTTTACATCGCCTTCACCCTGGGTGTGACCGAGTGGCGCATGAAGTTCCGCCGCACCATGAACGAGATGGACTCCAAGGCCAACACCCGCGCCGTCGACAGCCTGCTCAACTATGAAACGGTCAAGTACTTCGGCAACGAGGAGTGGGAAGCGCGCCGCTATGATGAAAATCTGCAAGTGTGGGAACAAGCGGCGGTGCGCAGCCAAACCTCGCTGTCACTACTCAACTTCGGCCAAGGCGCCATCATCGCCCTCGGCATCACTTGGCTGTTGTACCTGGCCGCCGAGGGCGTCGCGACGGGTGAACTGACCTTGGGCGACCTGGTGCTCATCAACGCTTATTTATTGCAGTTATTCATCCCCATGAACTTCCTCGGCTTCGTCTATCGCGAGATCAAACACTCGCTGGCCGACATGGAAAAAATGTTCGGCCTGCTCGAACAAACCCAGGACATCCGCAACCAACCCGACGCAGCGGCCCTGGAAGTCAGCGCGGGCGCAGTCCGTTTCGAGCAAGTGGACTTCGGTTACGAGCCACAACGGCAAATTCTCGATGGCGTGGACTTCGAGGTGCCGCCCGGAAAAAAAGTCGCCGTCGTCGGCCACTCCGGCAGCGGCAAATCGACACTCGTGCGCTTGCTGTTTCGCTTCTATGACGTGGACCGCGGCCACATCCTCATCGACGGCCAGGACATCCGCGACGTCACGCAACAAAGCCTGCGCGCCGCCATCGGCATCGTGCCTCAAGACACTGTGCTGTTCAACGATAGCATCTACTACAACATCCAATACGCCCGCCCCGAGGCCTCGCGCGAGGAAGTGATCCGCGCCGCGCAAGCCGCGCATATTCACGAGTTCATCGAATCCCTGCCGCAAGGCTACGATTCCATGGTCGGCGAACGCGGTCTCAAACTCTCCGGCGGCGAGAAACAGCGCGTGGCCATCGCGCGCGTAATCTTAAAGAACCCGCCCATCCTGGTGTTCGACGAAGCCACCTCGGCGCTGGATTCCAAATCCGAGCAAGCCATCCTCGCCGAACTGCGCAACATCGCCGTGCGCCACACCACGCTAGTCATCGCCCACCGCCTCTCCACCATCGTTGACGCGGACGAAATATTGGTGATGGAAAAGGGCCATATCATCGAGCGCGGTACCCATCACGAGCTGCTCTCGCAAGACGGCTCGTACGCCCAGATGTGGGCCTTGCAACAAGAAGAACGGAAAAAGGCCAGCGTCGAGACACCCTCGCCCTAGCTAATCGACTGAGCAAAACCTGTGTCTCGGGGAGCACAACCACGTAGGGTGGGCACGTCTTTCGTGCCCACGCGAGACAAGTCAATTAACAATGCCGCTGCGCGGTGAAATCAGTAGAAGAGCCATGTAGCCTGGATGAAACGCAGTGGAATCCGGGAAAACCTGCCGATCGGTACACCCCGGATTGCGTTTCACTTCATCCTGGCTACTCGCTACATTTCATCGACATGTCGTGGCAGGGAATTACCCCGCGAATTTGTCTGGGCAAGATGTGATCTCGAAAAACAGCGTGTAAGGAGAGTGAATGCGTGGGCACACGAATCGCGCCCACCCTACCGCCTGGTTCAAGCACTACATGGCTCGGTCTCCTACAAGTTTTCAGTCGTCGGATCCCGGTTATTCACCTTCCACGAGTCGATACTAGGCGAGCCCCAGCTGTGCTAACGTGAGCGTATGGACACGCCCACCCCTCCGCCCGGCGATCCGCTGCGCTTGCGACGCGTCGCCATAGACACCTACCGCGAGAATGTCGCCTATCTGCATCGCGACTGCGGCGTGTATCGCGCCGAGGGTTTTCAGGCTCTCTCCAAGGTCGAAGTGTGCGCTAATGATGTGCGTATCTTCGCCGTGCTCAATGTGGTGGATGATGAAAACATCGTCTCGCCAGGCGAATTGGGCTTATCCGAGCAAGCGTATGCGCAATTGAATCTCGACGAAGGTGCGGCGGTGAAAATCGCCCATGCCGAGCCACCGCGCTCCATGGACGCGGTGCGGCGCAAGATCTTCGGCGAGCGTCTCGACCTGGACGACTTTCGTGCCATCGCTTTCGAGATCAGCGACAATCGTTATTCCAAAATGGAGATCGCCGCCTTCTTGGTCGCGGCCGGCCAAGTGGGCATGGATCGCGACGAAGTCCTGCACCTCACCCGCGCCATGCTCGAGTCGGGCGAGCGCCTCGATTGGGAAGAAGCACTGGTCGCGGACAAACATTGCATCGGCGGCATCCCCGGCAATCGCACGTCCATGCTGGTGGTGCCCATCGTCGCTGCGCACGGCATGTTGATTCCGAAAACCTCCAGCCGCGCCATCACCTCGCCGGCCGGGACCGCCGACACCATGGAAGTGTTGGCCGACGTGAATCTCGCGCCGGACACGCTGCGCCACATCATTCGCCAGCAGCGCGGTTGCCTGGCCTGGGGCGGCACCGCGCGTCTCGCACCGGTGGACGATATATTGATTTCCGTCGAGCGCCCCCTGGGCATCGATTCCCCGGGGCAAATGGTGGCCTCGATACTCTCGAAAAAACTCGCCGCCGGCGCCACGCATTTACTCGTCGACATTCCCGTCGGCCCCACCGCCAAAGTGCGCCACATGCGCGAAGCGCTGCAATTGCGCAAACTTTTCGAGTTCGTCGGCGACCGCTTGGGCTTGCATCTCGAAGTCATCATCACCGACGGGCGGCAACCCATCGGACGCGGCATTGGCCCGGTGCTGGAGGCGCGTGATGTGATGCAGGTACTGGAGAACAACCCCCAGGCCGCGGCGGATCTGCGCCAAAAATCGTTGCGACTCGCCGGACGCATCCTGGAATTCGATCCCGACGTGCGCGGTGGCGAAGGTTACGCCATCGCCCGCGATATCCTCGATTCGGGCCGCGCATTAGCCAAGATGAACGCCATGATCGACGCTCAAGGCCGCCGCAGCGAAGACTACACGCCCGGCCGCATCACGTTTGAAGTCAGCGCCGATCGCGACGGTGTGGTAACCGGCATCGACAATTATTTGCTAGCGCGTTTGGCGCGCATGGCCGGCGCGCCCATGGACAAAGGCGCCGGTGTGGATTTACTGAAAAAGCTCGGCGAACCCGTGCAACACGGCGAGCCGCTCTACCGCGTGCATGCGCAATTCCCAGCCGATTTCAAGTTCGCCCGCGCGCTGAGTGAGGAACACGGCAGTGGTTACCGCCTCGGCGAACCCCATGAAGTGCCCAAGCTATACGTGGAGTTCTGATGACGCAACGGATGATACTCGCCTGCCCCGATTACCTAGCTCCGGCGCGCAAACTGGCGGCTGTGCTGGAGGCGCCTTGTGCCACGATAAAACTTCATCGCTTCCCCGACGGCGAAAGCAAACTGCAACTGCCCGCCGACTTGCCTGGCCAAGTCGTGATCTGCCGTAGCTTAGATCATCCCAACGGCAAGCTCATCGAACTACTGCTCGCGGCGCATACCGCCCGAGAACTCGGCGCACGCCATCTCACCCTGGTGGCACCTTATCTTTGTTACATGCGTCAGGATATGGCCTTTGTGCCTGGCGAGGCGGTCAGTCAACGCATCATCGGTCGATTGTTGGCCGACTTGTTCGACACCGTCATCACTGTCGATCCGCATCTACATCGCATCGACGCATTGGCCGAAGTGATGCCCGGCACCCGCGCAATCACGTTAAGCGCCGGTGCTTTGCTGGCGGACTTTCTACGCGAGCGCTCGGGCACGCCACTCTTGGTAGGACCGGACAGCGAATCACGCCAATGGGTAGCGCGCATCGCCGCGCTCGCCGGTCTGGATTATGTCGTCGCGGACAAACAACGCCACGGTGATCGCGATGTGGACGTCACTCTGCCCGAGGGTGAGGTCGCGGGTCGCGAGGTGGTGATCGTCGATGACGTAGCCAGCACCGCGCAAACGCTGGCGGACTGTGCACGCTTACTACGGGCGGCCGGCGCACAGACTGTGCACTGTATGGTAACGCACGCATTGTTCGTGGGTGATGCGGTGGAAACATTGCACGCCGCCGGTGTCACACAGGTGTGGAGCAGTGACAGCGTGCTGCATGCCAGCAATGTGGTGGATCTCTCCGCCCTACTGGCCGCTGCGGTCGTCGAATAAATCATCGAGACTCGCCATGCCCTTCAATCCCGCACAGCTGGTGGTGTTCATACTCGTACTGGGCCTGATCATCGCGTTCATACAGGTCGGCGCGCTCACCATTGCCTTCGAGAAATTGGGCTTATCCGCCCAATCGGCTTTCACCTTGCTGTTCGCCTCACTGTTCGGCAGCATGGTGAACTTGCCGTTGTTTAAAGTGACGGCCGAACGCCCACCCATCGAAGCCATCCCCGAACAACTGCGTCAGTGGGCCGAACAAGTATTCGCCCGCTTTCAAGGCCAAACACTCATCGCCGTCAATGTCGGCGGTTGTCTGATACCACTCCTGTTTTCCTATTACCTACTCGTCAACCATCCGCTGCCCATCACGGACGCCCTCATCGCTATCACCATCGTGTCGCTGGTCTGTTATCTTTTCAGCCGCCCAGTGCCGGGGCTGGGCATCGCCATGCCGATCTTCGTGGCGCCCATCGCCGCCGCCCTCACCGCCATGGGCATCAGCCCCGACCACAGCGCACCGTTGGCGTATATCTGTGGCACCTTGGGGGTGCTGATCGGTGCCGATTTATTGCGTTTGCGCGATATCCGTAAGATGGGCGCGCCCATCGCTTCCATCGGTGGGGCCGGCACATTTGACGGTATTTTCATCACCGGCATCGTGGCGGTGCTACTGGCTTGAGTACAACCCTCCTGTGGTACCAACCTGGCGAGCTGTCGCAGTGAGCCAATCGTGCTAGTATTCAGAAACGGGGGGCTGGACTTGCACGGGATGTGCGCGCAGCAGGAGAGACTGCCTTTCCTGAGGCCTGCAGGTGCTGAATCAGAATCGAGCGCTCGCTAAACCCCCACTACGCTCTCCCTCATCCGGCCCGATGGGCCACTTTCCTCGAGAGGGGGTGGGCTTATTGCTGCGGCCTACGGCCGCGGTTTGTTTGAGGAGCGGCATGGTCGATCATCACTACGCACTGAGCGAGCTGCACCATAACATTTCACTCGGCGAAAAACTGCGTCATATACATCACTATTTGCATGGAAATACCCCGATACTAGACCGCATCGCGGTGGTCATTTACGACCCCAAGACCGATCTACTCAAAACCTTCATCCATTCCAGCGGTGCCGACGACCCACTCTCCAATTATCAAGCCCGTCTCGCGGATGTTCCCTCGCTACAAGAGATACATCGCAGCGGCCTGCCGCGCCTCGTCAACGATATCAGCGCCCTCTATCGCGCACCGCACAAGCACAGCCGCAAAATCACCGCCCAAGGCTACGGTTCCAGCTACACGCTGCCCATGACTTTGCACGGCACCTTCTTCGGCTTCGTGTTTTTCAACTCCTATAAGAAACATGCGTTCACCGAGGCCGTACTGACGACGCTGGATCTATACAGCCATATGATTTCGTGCATGGTCGTCAATGAACTCACCGTCATCCATACCATGCTGGGCGCGATAAAAACCGCCCGCGATATGACCACCCACCGTGACGTCGAAACCGGCGCACATCTAGAACGCATGTCGCGTTACGCGCGGCTCATCGCCAAAGAGGTAGCGCTGCAACACGACCTCGACGACGAATACATCGAACATTTGTTCTTGTTCGCTCCATTGCACGACGTAGGCAAGATCGGCGTGCCGGACAACATACTGCTCAAACGCGACCAGCTCTCCACTGAGGAATTCCAAATCATGAAGAATCACGCGACCAAGGGTCGCGAGATCGTCGATACCCTCTTGGCAGAATTCAGCCTGAGCGGGCTGCCCTATGTCGACGTGCTGCGCAACATCGTCGAACTGCATCACGAGAAAATGGACGCCAGCGGTTATCCTCACGGTCTAGGCGGCAATGACATTCCGCTCGAGGCGCGGATCGTCGCAGTGGCCGATATATTCGATGCGCTCACCAGCGTACGCCCCTACAAAATGGCGTGGAGCAACGAAGAAGCCTTCATGCTATTGCGCGTACTCGCCGCCAACAAATTGGACCCGGACTGCGTACAGGCCTTGATCCACAACAGTGACAAGGTTAAGCAAATCCAAACGCAATTTCACAACACCACGAACACCACGCCTACCCACCAGATTCATGCCTCCACCTGACGGCCGCTTGACATACTCAAAGCGGTCTATGCAGGGCAGGAATCGTATGCACTCCATCTACTTCAATTTCAGCGCACATAACCGGCGGAGGCGAAACGCTACTTCGAAGCGGTATTCACATGGCGCTTCGAAGTAGCGTTGCGCCTCCGCCGTATGACTCACCGCATCCAAGCGCGAGCACCTGACGAAGCGGGGATCGATGGCGGGATGGGGGCGATCCAGCACGCCAGGATTTGTGAGGGCACGCCAGTGACCTTAGTCACTATACCCGTCGTCGATCTGGGCGCCTTCATCGCCCGTGTTATCGCACGGCGGCAATGTAGTGGAGCAGCAAATGGCAATCCCCGACATCGGTTGGTATGCGACCTGCGAGGAACCGGGAGGATTGAACTTCGGCATGCTGCAAGGCGACCCCAACGCACAATGACATTCCCCTCATCTAAGTCGCTCCGATTTAACCGGCAATCACCCGTTAGACTACCTAGCCCACAGCCTAACCGAGTTGACGCCCGCCCTTGCTATATCGAGGAGGTCGTTGCTTGCGCCGGCCGACCTCCTTAAACTGCACCGTCACACAGCAACCCGCACATCACAGCATTCCTTATGTCATCCAAAAACATACTCATCACCGGCTGCTCCAGCGGTATCGGCCGCAGTGTGGCCTTGGGCTTACAAGCCCGCGGTTACCGCGTGTTCGCCACGGCGCGCAAAGCAGACGATGTCGCCGCCTTGCAAGCGGCCGGCATGGAAAGTCTGCCGCTCGACATGGATAACAGTGATTCGATACGCGGCGCCGTGGACGAGATCTTGCAGCGCACCGGCGGCACGCTTGATGCGCTGTTCAACAACGCCGGCTACGGCCAACCCGGCGCGGTGGAGGACTTAACTCGCGATGTATTGCGCGCGCAATTCGAAACCAATCTGTTCGGGCTTGTGGAACTGACTAATCGGCTGATTCCTGTGATGCGTCGCCAAGGTCATGGCCGCATCGTCATGAACAGTTCGTTGCTCGGCTTGGTGACGCTACACTACCGCGGCGCCTATGTGGCAAGTAAGTTCGCCCTGGAAGGACTAACCGACACCCTGCGTTTGGAACTCTCCGGTAGTGGCATCCACGTTTCACTCATCGAGCCCGGCCCGGTCATAAGCCGCTTCCGCGTCAACGCCTTGGAGGCCTTCCGCCGCAACATCGACATCGAGGCCAGCGTAAACCGACCTATTTACGAAGGCGTGCTGCGGCGCCTGGAAAAAGTCGGTCCGGCGGCGCCCTTTACTTTGCCGCCCGAGGCGGTGTTGAAGAAAGTCATCCACGCCCTGGATAGCCCCAGGCCGCGGCGGCGCTATTACGTCACCTTCCCCACCTATCTGTTCGCTGCCTTACGGCGTGTGTTACCCTATGCCGCCCTCGATGCCGTTATCACGCGCATTTCGCGAGGGGAAAATCGTTGACAACCAAGGCTTAAGCCGCAATTATGCAAGTGGTAGTCCGCCCTCGGACGCCGCTCCATAACCCGCCTCGCCGCCCATCGCGCGGCCTCGCGCGCCACTCCAGCATAGCTCCCGCGGGAGCCGGCGCGGCGACGGATCATGTCGCGGCCAGCCATTCGAATCCTTTGATTGTGAGTATTACCCATGGCGACCAAGCAGAATCTCGACAGTTACAAAACCCGCCAGACGCTGCAAGCATCCGGCCAAACCTATGATTACTACTCGCTGCCGGCACTGACCGCAGCGGGGTACAAAAACATCGCTACGCTGCCGTTCTCCATCCGTATTCTGCTGGAAAATCTGTTACGTCATGAAGACGGTGTGACGGTGAAGAAAGAGGATATCGCCGCGGTCGCCGACTGGGACGCCACAGCCGAGCCAGAAAAGGAAATCTTTTTCATGCCGGCACGCGTGCTCTTGCAAGACTTCACCGGCGTACCGGCGGTGGCCGATCTCGCCGCCATGCGCGCCGCGCTAAAACAGTTAGGCGGCGACCCCGAACGCATTAATCCCTACACCCCGGCGGAGCTGGTCATTGACCACTCGGTGCAAGTCGATCAATACGGTAGCGCCAATGCGTTCAAGAACAACGTGCAAAAAGAATTCGAACGCAACCAGGAGCGCTATGAATTCTTGCGTTGGGGTCAAAACGCGTTCGATAACTTCAGCGTCGTACCGCCGGGCAGCGGCATCGTGCATCAAATCAATCTGGAACACTTGGCGCGCGTGGCGATGACCGCCGCGCAAGACGGCAAGACCTGCGTCTATCCCGACACCGTCATCGGTACCGACTCGCATACCACTATGATCAACGGTCTGGGTGTGTTGGGCTGGGGCGTGGGCGGCATCGAGGCCGAGGCGGCGATGCTCGGCCAACCGAGTTCGATGCTGGTGCCGCAAGTGGTAGGCTTTAAACTCAGCGGACGGCCCAAACCCGGCGTCACCGCCACTGACATCGTGCTCACCATCACCCAGGTGCTGCGCCAGCACGGCGTGGTAGGCAAGTTCGTGGAATTCTTCGGCCCCGGCTTGACGCACCTTGCGATGGCCGACCGCGCCACCATTGCCAACATGGCACCCGAATACGGCGCGACCTGCGGCATCTTCCCCGTCGATGACAAGACCATCGCCTATTTGAATTTAACCGGCCGCGACCAAACCGTGCCCATGGTGGAGGCTTACTACAAGGCCCAAGGTTTGTGGCATGACGGCACCCAAGCGGACGCCGAGTACACCAGCGTGGTCGAATTCGATCTCGGCAGCGTCGAGCCCAGTTTGGCCGGCCCGTCGCGCCCACAAGACCGCGTCACCCTGCCCGAGGTGCGCAAATCCTTCCGCAAGGCGCTGGTTAAGCAATATCAGGACGAGACCGCGCACCTCGAGAAAGAAGACGTCACCCGCTGGTTGGAAGAAGGCGGCCAGCCCATGCTGATCGCGCCCGAATACATGGACACCCATCCCGACAACGGCATGGACATCTTCGGCAAGTGTGTGCCAGTGCGTCAGCCCAACGGCTTGGCCTATAGTTTGTGCCATGGCTCGGTAGTGATCGCAGCGATTACCAGCTGCACCAACACCTCCAATCCTTCGGTGTTGGTCGCCGCCGGCTTACTGGCGCGCAACGCTGTGCGCCGCGGCCTGCACGTGAAGCCGTGGGTGAAGACCAGCTTCGCGCCCGGCTCCAAGGTCGTCACCGAATACATGAAAGACGCCGACTTGATGCCGTTCATGGAAGCGCTGGGCTTTCACCTGGTGGGCTATGGTTGCACCACCTGCATCGGCAACAGCGGCCCGTTGCCGGAACACATTGCCAAGGCCATCACCGAGGGCGACCTGGCCGCCGCTGCGGTGCTGTCGGGCAATCGCAATTTCGAAGGCCGCGTCAACGCGCTAGTGCGCGCCAATTACCTGGCCTCGCCGCCGCTGGTGGTGGCCTATGCCTTGGCGGGCAATCTCAATCTCGATCTCACCCGCGACCCGCTGGGCACCGACCCCAACGGCGAACATGTCTATTTGAAAGACATCTGGCCGACTAACGAAGAAATCCACGACTTGGTGGAAACGCATGTCACCGCCGCTCAGTTCCAGCGCCAATACGCCGACGTGTTCGCCGGCGATGAGGAATGGCGCAATCTGCCGGTGCCCACCGGCGAGCTGTATCAATGGCGCGGCGATTCCACCTATATCAAGGAACCGCCCTTCTTCAAGGACATGGGGCTGCAACCCGCGCCATTTACCGACATCAAGCGCGCGCGCGTACTGGCGCTGCTGGGCGATTCGGTAACCACCGACCACATCTCGCCGGCCGGCAGCATCGGTCGACAAAGTCCGGCGGGCCGTTACCTCATCGAGAAAGGCGTGGATGTGAAAGACTTCAACTCCTACGGCGCGCGTCGCGGCAACCACGAAGTCATGATGCGCGGCACCTTCGCCAACATCCGCATCCGTAACAAGATGGTGCCGGGTGTGGAAGGCGGCGAAACCAAACACCTGCCCGACGGCGCACAAATGAGTATCTATGACGCGGCGATGCAATACGGGCAAGATAATGAGCCGCTCATCGTCATCGCAGGCAAGGAATACGGCACCGGCTCTTCGCGTGACTGGGCCGCCAAAGGCCCGCGCCTGCTGGGCGTGCGTGCGGTGATCGTCGAGAGTTTCGAACGCATCCATCGCTCCAACTTGGTCGGCATGGGCGTGTTGCCGCTGCAATTCCTGGCGGGCGAAAGCGCTGCCAGCTTGGGCCTGACCGGCGAGGAAACTTTCGACATTGAGGGTCTGGGCACGCTCACCCCAGGCCAACAACTGCAAGTCAAATCCACAACCGCGGATGGCACAGTGAAGACCTTCACCGTGCATTCGCGCATCGACACCGCCAACGAAGTCGAATACGTCAAACACGGTGGCATCCTGCCTTACGTGTTGCGGCAGGCGTTGAGCAAATAAGCGCTGCAAGACGGCGCAAAAGAAAAGGGAAGGCCAAGGCCTTCCCTTTTTGTTTCTAGTGCATGTTAATCAATGCTCGGGCACTACAGACCCGACTGCTCAACGAGTAGTGACTGGATGCAGCCGAATGTAGCCCGGATACAGCGTAGCGAAATCCGGGGATACACTCATCGAAACAGAATAGCCCTTGCGTCCATCTCAGACGTTATTGAAATCGTCGTCATTCACCGGGTTCCATTTCAATTCAATTCATGCGGGCTGCGCATGCCTGTCAAAGATACTATGAAAAATGGACAATTCAGCACTTGAACATACCCCTCCCCTTTCAAGGGGGAAGGGTTTTCAGTGCCATGTAATAAATGTCGGGTTACCTATAGCCATGCAAGCTGTCCTACAGCGCCTTAGGGTCGTTGCAAGCAGAAGCTGTAGTCACCACTGCCGCTGGCGGACAAGATACGCCAGACGTAGTAGCCGCTCGAACCGTTATAGCTAATCGTCTCATCAGACCCCGAGCCGGTCGAGCTGGCCACGGTCTGCCACCAGCGACCGTTCCATCGCCATAGATACAAATCGAAGTTGCTGGCGCCTGCGCCGATGAGTCGTCCATCGTGAGTGCCGCTGGCGGAGAAGTAATAAGTACCATTGGCTTGGTACTCATAGTCACCCGAAAATGCCAGAGTGCCGGCAAAGACTTCGGATCCAGCCGGGCAGGTGGCGGCACTCTCACTATTACCCCCACTATCAGCAATGAACAATGAATAGACGAGCTTGTTGGGCGAGCCACTGCCTAGACCGCTCAGCTGACCCTCGGTGGCGGTGTTGACGACGTTATCGAACACCTGCGCCGGCGTGGCGTTTGGATGGTCGGCCAAGTAGAGCGCCGCAACGCCTGCGACATGTGGCGCGGCCATGGAAGTGCCGCTGATGGTTCTGGACGAGCTATCACCCCAGACCCAAGCCGAGGTAATGCTCGAACCCGGCGCGAACACGTCGACACAGGATCCCCAATTGGAATAGGAAGCGCGCGCGTCATTAACAGTCGTAGCCCCCACCGTGATGGCCTGGTCGACACGCGCCGGAGAGCTATTGCACGCATTGGCGTTGCTGTTACCCGCCGCCACCACGAAGGTCACGCCATCACTGACTGCATTACGCACGGCGGAATCTAGTGAGAATGACGCTCCGCCGCCGAGACTCACGTTGGCCACGGCTGGCGCCATGTGATTTTCCGCGACCCAATCAACACCGGCGATGACGGCCGACAAGAGACCCCTCCCTCGACAGTCCAAGACCCGCACGGCGTAGAGATTGACTTCCTTGGCCACGCCATATCTGGCGCCACCCACGGTGCCGGCCACATGCGTGCCATGGCCATTGCAATCATTGGTGCCACGGCCGTCATTGACGACGGTATAACCAGGTTGGGCGCGACCAGCAAACTCGGTATGACTCAAGCGTATGCCCGTGTCGATGATGTACACGTTCACCGCATCGGCGGTGGTATTGTAGGTATAACTATTGTCCAGGGGCAGGTCGCGTTGATCGATACGGTCCAAGCCCCTGGTCGCGGATGCTTGGGTGGCCTCGAGCTGAATGATGCGGTCCGCTTCAATGTACTCGACCTGCGGATCATTGGCCAAGTCCGCCAGACGACCCTTAGGCACTTTGGCTACGAAGCCGTCTAATGTACGCCGGAATTTACGCTCTATGCGGGCCTGGTGTTTGATTGCGATAGCCTCTGCGATACCGGAGTGCTTTTTGGACCCTTTTTGCTTGCCTGCTTTATGCTTGCCTGCTTGTTGCTGGTCGGCTTTCAAGACCACAATATACTGATCGGGCACCCGATTCGGATCATCGAGACCGATGACCCGCGCCGCCAGGCTTTGGCAGGACCAGGCGAACAGCAGAATGAACAACATTGCGAGCTTTTGATGCATGCCGCACCTCCATGATGAACTGGAATTGAGTAGGCTGGAACCCACGCCGAGGGATGCCCCTAATCCCTCCTGCTTGGTTGCTCGTTACTGGCGTATTATTATGCGATGGCTGTGTGGGTGAACCATGAGCTATTCGACTATCGATGAGGTACGCCCCACTGCGCTGAAATTGCGCTATTTGCGCTATCTTTAAAGATGAAAACGAACATCCTGGCAGTTGAATATGTGACTATAAGCATATTTTCGAGTTCAACAAATATATTATGCATATCACTGCTGTCCCGTTAACAGGAATAAAAAAGGCTTAAACCTCAATGGACTGTTACAATGTAAGTGCGAGCAAACACTGTAATAGAAGGAGATTTAAGCCTTGTCCCATCATAACACC
>CALZJG010000059.1 GCA_945787555.1 uncultured Chromatiaceae bacterium
GAACAGGCTCAGGAACAGGCTCAGGAACAGGCTCAGGAACAGGCTCAGGAACAGGCTCAGGAACAGGTTCTGGAACAGGTTCTGGAACAGGTTCTGGAACGGCGCCTGTGCCGGGGGTGGCTGGGATGGGAAAGCTGACGATGAAGCTGGCGCCCTGGCCCGGTTCGCTTTCCAAGCGGATCTCGCCCTTGTGGTCGCGGATAATGCCGAAAGTCACCGACAGTCCTAAGCCGGTGCCCTTGCCCACCGCCTTGGTGGTGAAGAAGGGCTCGAAGATCTTGGCTTGGATATCTTTGGGGATGCCGGGGCCGGTGTCGGTGACGCGCACTTCCACATGCTGTTCGCCAACCGCGCAGGTGCTGACCGTAACCGTGCCCGGTTCGCCGTTCAGTGCCTGTTGCGCATTGATCATGAAGTTCATTAGCACTTGCTGGATTTGATTGCCATTGCCGTCGATGAGCGGTAGATCAGGCGTGAGTACTTTTTCCAGCTTCACTCTATTGAGGGTGAGCTGATGGTCGACGATGGCCATGGCTTCCTCGACCACTTGATTGAGGTCGGTGGGCTCCATTGCCAATTTCTCCTGACGCGCGAACTTCATCAGGTTATCGATGATGTTTTTACAACGCTTGGTTTCCTTCTCGATCAGCGAGAGATGGCGGTAGATGGGGCTCTCTTTGTCCGCCTTGCGCATCGACAGTTGCGCGTAACCGAGGATACCGGCCAAGGGATTCTTCACTTCGTGGGCGATGCCGGCGCTGAGCTGACCGAAGGCGGACATCTTCTCCGATTGCACCAGTGCGGCCTGCGCTTGTTCGAGCGCTTGCTCGCGAGCGTCCAATTCCCCCGCCATATGGTTGAATGACTGCGCCAGCTCGCCCATTTCATCACCGCTGTGCATGTCGAGTTTGATGTGGAAGTTACCTTGACCGACATCGCGCGCGGCGGCGGTGAGTTTTTCCACCGGCCGGGTGATCTGCCGTGACCAAAACAGACTGAGCAAAGCCGAGACCAGCAGCAACAGCAGGGAGACGCCGGTCAAGTTGTTGAGCAGTTCACGCGCAGTGAGATAGGCCGCGCTTTTGGGAATTTGCACCCCGAGGATCATGCCGGTGAGATCGACGCTGGCGTAGCCGCCGACCATTTCCGTATCGCCGATGAGAAATTCCAAGGTCGTGCCGCGTGTGCGTCGTGACATCAGGGGTTCGAGTTGTTGTTGGGTGGCCGCTGGCAGCCAATCGGCGCCGGCGCGTTTCAAAATCAGCTCGCTGTCGCTGTGAGAGGTGACGTGGTTGGCGTTGTCCAGCAGGTAGATGTCGAAAATACTGGAGCGATCGGCGATCCCGAGAATGTTGTCCAGGCGTATCACTGCGACCACCACGATGTCGCCACCGCGGTCCTTGCCGCTGTTGATGGGGGTGACCATGGTGAAATTCGGCAGCGCCGCCACGCTGCTGGTGTTGGCCACGAAGAGCGCTCCCGCCGCGATGGCATCTAACAATGCCGGCAATTCCGCGCGCGGTTGTAACAACGCCTGCTTACTGATCTGGGCGCGACCCAAGGATTTAGAGTCGTACACCGTGGCCAGCTCGGTGCCGTGTTGATATAGCGATACGGCGATGAATTCGGGAAAGTCTTCGAACAGTCCTTGCAGTAACTTGGCTTTCTCTTGTTGCTTGAGCAGGGGGTCATACATCACGCGCCCGAACACCTGCAGTCGTTCGTTATAGCTGCGCAACAGCGAATCGGTCTCCTCGGCGGTGTGCAGCGCCATGAGCGAGGTGAGGTCGTGGATATAGGCTTTTTTGTCGGTATGGAACAGATTTGCCATGGTGAAGGTGATGACGCTCACCACCGCCGTGATGACCACCAATAGGATCACCAGGATTTTAATGCGGATGGGGATGCGCAGGCCGCGTCGTTGTTTGGTCGCGGCGTCCATTAGAATCTACCCGTGACCAGTTGCGAGCTGAAGTTGGCGTTGCCGGCGGGGTCGATGGCCTCGACCACGATGACATTGACACCCGCTTGCAGTTGCAGGGGATGAGCGAAGCTGCCGTCCGCGCCGATGGCTATGGGCGTGCCGTCTACCATTACCGTGCTGCCCGCCTCGGTGCGGCCGCTGAGCTGGTGTAGGGCTTGCTCGGTGACCAGGGGCGGGAAGGAGACTTCCAAGACGGGCGGCTGCCGATCTTGGCGCAAGCGGAAGGAGCGTACTGCGCTGGGCTTGCCCTCCACCCAATTCTTGATGCCGCTGACGCGCCAGTAATACGTGCCAGGTTTCAAATTGCCATGTGTGAAGCCTGGATGCGGCAGTGTTTCATCCAGCACAATATCAGTGAAATCTTTGTTTCGCGCGAGCACCAGGCGGTATTGGCTACTGTCGCTCTTTTTCCAGCTCAAATGTACCTGGGGTGGCAGGTCGCGGAAAACATATTGCGTGCCGTTCGGGGGGGCGGCGAGGCGCGGCGGTTTGGAGAGGGTGATGGGTGCGATGTGCGCCCCCTTTTTGCCGAGTGTGGCGGCCTCGTTGGTTTCGATGCGCAGACTGCTGCCGTCATCGGCCAACAATTCGGCGATGCCGCTCAACACCGCCAGAGTGGTGGTTTGATCGGGATTGACGCGGATTTGCACTTCCGTGTCGCCGCGCGCGTCGCGGGCAGGGGCGATGCGCGTGGTTGCGGTGGGGGTGCTGATTTCCAGTTGCACGGCTTGTTCGTCCGAGGAGGCCAGGCGCGCGCTCAGCGCGCCGTCCACCACTAGCGAGAAGGCGCGTCGCTCGCGCAAGATGGGGTCGCTTTCCATGCGGCGAATAATGACCAAAGAGTTTTCGCTGATGCGCAGTTGGTTTTCGGCGTCAAACTGGATCACGGCTTCGGCGCCACTGAAGGTTTGCACGGCGTCGCGGTCGCGCAGTGCCGTGCCAGATTTCGCCGTTCGCCAGGCGATGGCGTTGGCGTCCTTGCTTTTTACGGTGTTATGCGTGCTCGCCAACATGGCGACGACCGATTTGGAGTCCGTGAGACGGGCGTCCTGGCCTTGCGCGGACACCAATAAATCGCGTTCGCCGCTGTGCGCACCCGCCTGGGAGCCGCCGTCGCGGCGCATCAAGTCCTGAAAGCTGGTGCCGCTGGGGAAGAATTTTTCCAGCATTCCCAGGATGATAAGAAAAAACGCCAGCACCAGGACGATCGCTATGATCGTCTCGGCTGAGTTGGCGATGAATTTTTTGAGCCGCCCTGGCACCATAAGTGTTTGGTTTGCGCACGATTACCTGACCCAAGTTCCAGTAGGTTTTCGGTAGTTGGGGGCGTGAACTTTAATGCGGCGCAATGCTGCTGTCGCCGCTCTGAGGCATTAGAGATGAGGAGGGATGTGACGGGCGCTTACTCGCCCAGGCGGTTTTCCACGTAGGCTTCGTCGCGCAGGCGTCCCAGCCAGGCAGGGAGTTCTTCTTCCAGCTTGCGCTGGCGGATGACCTCGCGTGCCCGCGAGCGCATGAAGGTGGTGGTATTGTCGTGGCGACGGCGTTCCAGCACTTGCACGATGTGCCAGCCGAAGCCGCTCTGGAAGGGGGCGCTGATACCGCCCTCCGTCAACTCATTCATGGCCGCCTCGAAGGGCGGTACGGTCTCGCCGGGGCCGACCCAGCCCAGCTCGCCGCCCTCGGCGGCGCTGACGCTGTCGGCGGAGTGGGTCTTGGCCAGAGCGGCGAAGTCTTCACCGGCCAAGATGCGCGCGCGCAACGCGCTCAAGCCTTCGCGCACCTCGTCCTCGCTAGTCAATTCGTTGGGTTTCATGAGTATGTGGCGGGCGTGGGTCTGGGTGACGATGTGACGCTCACCCTCGCGGCGATCCACTAGTTTGATGATGTGAAAGCCGCTGGGAGAACGGATCGCTTCACTGACCGCGCCCACCTGCATGCGCGAGACCGGCTCGAGAAACGGCGTCGGCAGTTCGGCCATGCGCCGCCAGCCCAGGTCGCCGCCTTCCAAGGCCTGTTGGCCGTCGGACATCGCCATGGCGGTGCGGGTGAAATCGGCGCCTGCGCTCAGCTCGGTGAGCACACTCGCGGCGCGTTCGCGGGCCGCGCGGATGCGTTCCGGCGCGGCGGCGTCCGGCACGCTGAGGAGGATGTGGGCGATACGGAACTCTTCGTTGGTGTTGCCCTGGGCGCGCTGGTTGGCGAGAAAATTATCGATCTCCTGCTCGGTGATGTTGAGTCGGTCGTTCACTTGACGTTGGCGCAAGCGGCTGATGATGATTTCCTTGCGGATGTCCTCGCGAAATCGTGCGAAGTCGTAGCCGTCCTGTTCCAACAGGTCGCGGAATTCACTCAGACTGAGGCGATTTTCCTCGGCGATGCGGCGAATAGTGCGATTGAGGGTCTCGTCGTCGACGCGCACACCGCTGCGTTCCGCCAGTTGCAGCTCCAGCGTGGCGAGGATCATGCGCTCCAACACTTGTTTTTCCAGGATGCTGTCGGGCGGCAGGGCAGCGCGCTGGCCGGCAATCTGTTGCTTGATGGTCTTGACCCGCGCATTGAGTTCAGTGCGGGTGATGACATCGTCGTTGACCACGGCGACGATCTGCTCCAGGGTTTCCCGCGCCGGACTTTCCGTGGCGGCGTTTGCGGCCGTGAATCTTAAGTCGGCGCTGGCTAACAGGCCCACGCACAGACAGAGTATGGCGAACCTAAGGTCGGCGATGGTCATCAGCTTCATGAGAGGCAACATTCAATAGCATGCAATAGCATGCAATAGCTAAGGTTGAGCCGAATGGTAGAGGCGCGGTTCACCCACTGGCCTCGGCCCACTAGCGGCCGCGGTAGCCAAGGATACCACGTTCCAGTGCGTCTTCGACCGAGTTGCCGATGTTGGCCAGGCCTTTGAGTTCCAGTTGCAGATAGAACGATTGGTTGCTATCGCCCGCGGCGTCGTTGACGTAGCGGCGGGTACTCAGGCGTAGCGCCCAGCAGCAGCTTTCGTACTGCACGCCGGCCAGGGTTTCCAGCGGGCGCCGTTCGCGTAGGGAATAGTTCCAGCGACCCACCACGTGCCAGTGCGGTGTGAGTGGCCACAACACGGATAGGTCGGCCTGCTCGAGTTGATCGCGACGATAGCGGTAGCCGGCATTGAAGATCTGCCGAGCATGGGGTTGCCAGTGAAATTGCATGCCGCCGCGTTCGATGCGATCCGCGGCGGGATTCCACTGCAGCGTGGCGGTGGTGGTCCAGGCCCCACCCGGGCGCAGGCTGATTTCACCCACCATGTCTGAGTAGTTGCGCGTGTCGGTCATTTCGCCGGGCAGGGTGACCTCGCGATCACGGAAATAAAAAATCTGCCCCAGGGCGGCGCGCAGACGTTCAGCGCCGCGCCGGTCGAGCAAGCGCGTGGTGACGGCGGCGCTCAGCTGATCGGTGTCGCCCTGGCGATCGGCGCTGGTGTAACGATTGTCGCGAAACAGTTGCGCGTAGCTGAAATCAAAAGCGCTCGTATCGAATACCGGCAGCGCGTCTTGGTCGCGGCGTGGTACGCGCAAATAGAACAAGCGCGGCTCCAGCGTGTGCACATAGTCCTGTCCCCCCAGCTGGGTGTCGCGTTCCAAATAGAGGCCGCTGTCCAGGCTGTAGAGAGGGACGCTGCGTTCGGGACTGTTCGGCGCGCCCACGGCTTGGTTGTCCAACTGGTACTGGGTGTAGCGCAGGGCGATCCTGGGGGTGAAGAAATAGCCGGCGGATGAGATCGGGAGCGCGATGGCAGGCTCCAAGTCCAAGCGGGCGCCGGTCACCGAGCCGTCGCGCTCGAAGCGCACCCATTCGCCGTCGAGTTGCCAGTCGGTGCCCAGCGGATGGGTGGGTGCCAGGCCGTTGAACAACAGTTGCGGCAAGCGTTGATAAGGGCGCGCGGCACTCGGCAAATCGCGGTCCACGGTTTGAAAGCCTTGCACGCGCGTGAGCAGCGTGGCGTACTCCCCGTCGTAGCGCACATCGGCGCGTCGTTCCATGTGCGTGGTACTGGCGGCGCTGAGGCTGCCGCCCAGTTCGGCGAGATAACGCTCGTCGGAGACGTAATTGGCGTCCACGTCCAAACGCCAGCGCGGTGCCAGGTGCGCACCGTGGCGATAGGCGAACAGGCCGCGATCGTCGCCGTAGACACTATCGTCGGGCAGGAATTCCAGATTCAGCGTACCGCCGCTGCGCGCTGTCAAATAGCGGAATTCGCCCATCGCCATGAGGCCACGTCGTTCGATGACGCGCGGGGTAATCGTAGCGTCATAGTTGGGCGCGATGTTCCAATAGAACGGCGCGCCGAAATCCAGCCCGGTCTCGTCGGAGTGGCCGATGCTGGGCACCAACAGGCCGGTCTTGCGTTCATCATTGAGCGGGAAGTTGACGTAGGGGAAATAAAAGAACGGCACGTCCTGAAAACGCAGCGTGACATGCCAGGCGCTGCCCACCGCAGTATCGTGGTTGAGATTGACGCGGCGGGCGCGCAATTCCCAGTCCAAATCGCCACGGTCGCAGGTGGTGTAGCTGGCGTAGGCGAGGCGGGTAAGAGCGGGGCCGTCACGCAGCAACAGGCGGGCGTTGCCGTGGGCATGGCGCGGCAGGTAGCGATAACGCGCCTGGGTGAGGGCGCCGATTTCGCTATCCAGATTCATATCAGCGCTGTCGCCGTCTATCAGAAAACCGCCTTGGGTGTATGACACCGCGCCGCTGGCGCTTAAGCGCGCGCTAAGGTCATCGTATAACACGCTGTCGGCGCGCAGGGTTTGTGCGCCGCGCCGGATCAGCACGTCGCCGTGCAACTTGAGCAAGCGACTACCCAGCATTTCAGCGTAATCGCTGAGGATATGCGTGGGGGACTCTTGCGCAGAGAGCGCGCCGTCGCTTTCGGCGCTGAGCGGGGTGTCATGGTCGTGACATAGCGCCCAGGGATCTTCCGTGAGGTCGGCGTGCGCGACGCCGATGAGACTGGACGTCAACAGCATTGCCACGAGGCGGGGCAGCAGGCCGGGCGGCTGTACCGTCATGGTACCTGACATCGGGTCAATGGCATGGGGATCACAAAATCGCATAGAATGACGCCGGCTTTCAATCGCGGTCGCGCTTAGCCCGCACCGCCCTACGCAACGAGACGGCATGGACCCGCGCTATCAATTGTTGGAATCCTGGGTGCGCGAGCAACTGGGATTCAAAGAGTATCATCTCGCCCCGGCATCCAGCGACGCCAGTTTTCGGCGTTATTTTCGCTTGGCGCATCGCGGCGCCAGTCACATTGTGATGGATGCGCCGCCCGACAAGGAAGATTGCCGACCATTCGTTAAGGTGGCGCGCGCCATGTCCGCGCGCGGACTCAATGTGCCGCGTATTTTGGAAACGGATTTGCGCCAGGGCTTTTTGTTGCTCAGCGATTTGGGCGATCGGCCTTATCTGCCGGCCTTGAACGGCGAGAGCGTACAGCGTTTGTACGGTGACGCGTGCCGGGCGTTGCGACGTTTGCAGGGCGCACCGGTCGATGAGGTGGAATTGCCGTCCTACGATCGCACGCTGCTCATGAATGAGATGGGGCTGTTCCGCGCCTGGCTGCTGACGCGGCATTTGGGTTTGCACGCTGAGGCGGATGATGAGGCGTTGATGCGTAGCTGTGAATTTCTCGCCGCCAGCGCGCTCGAGCAGCCGCTGGTGTGGGTACACCGCGATTACCATTCACGCAATCTGATGGTGACCGAAGCGGACAATCCCGGCGTGCTGGATTTTCAGGACGCGGTATGGGGGCCGTTGACCTATGATCTGGTGTCCTTGCTGCGAGATTGCTACATCCGCTGGCCGTTAGAGCAGGTCATGGCATGGGTGGACGACTATCATAGCCGCGCCGCCGACTTGCCCGCCTTGGCGGCGGTGGATCGCGCCCAGTTCCGGCGTTGGTTCGACTTGATGGGTATCCAACGCCATCTCAAGGCGGCGGGTATATTCGCCCGCCTTTATCATCGCGATGGTAAGCCGGGTTACTTGGGCGATGTTCCGCGCACCCTGGGATATGTCGTGGAAGCGGGCGCGGCCTATCCCGAATTGGCCGCGCTGCGTACCTTGATCATCGAGCAGGTGTTACCGGGTTTGGAGGCGGCTCAGCCGTCGCGATAGCGCAGGCGTGTACCGTGCATCAGCGATAGGGTGACTTCGGCGGCGGTGAGTTGTCGGGGAAAATAGGCCCCGGCAATCTTGGCGCTGTGGAGGCTCGCCCCTTCCAGCTTGGCGTTGGTGAAGTCGACGCCACGCAAATCCGCTTGTCGA
>CALZJG010000060.1 GCA_945787555.1 uncultured Chromatiaceae bacterium
ACGGTGTTATGATGGGACAAGGCTTAAATCTCCTTCTATTACAGTGTTTGCTCGCACTTACATTGTAACAGTCCATTGAGGTTTAAGCCTTTTTTATTCCTGTTAACGGGACAGCAGTGATGTAATGTAGGTCAATAATTCGGCCCTGTTAAGAGAGGATCCAATCTGGTTTCCTTAAGTCTGCTGAAATTATGGTAACAACATGGCCGTTCGGTGGGTTGGCGGATTTCATTCCTTTGTGCTATTAACAGATTTAGGCGCATTGGCTAGAGGAGCGGTTATTTGTTAAGAATTTGATGGGTTCCTGCGGTCAGAGGAGGCTGTCATTGTAGCGCATGCTCTCAGTCCCTCGCCCTGTCGGCTCTGCCCCCTCGCTGCGCGCTCCCCGCCGCGGGAGAGGGAACGTACTTGCAAGGCTCTCTCAATGTGGGGCATGGTTTCCGTAGTCCTAAGTGTGTAAGACCAGACAGGTACGGGGATAATATTCAGACGGCTATTCCGGAAAACGCCATCGCTGTGGTTGAGAGGGATTTTCCATGAGCATCGTGTTTGTCACCCACAATCCGCTGGAAGCAGATGAAGTGGTTTTCGTCACCGACGATGCGTCACGTGTCGAAGAGAAAGTGTACGTTAAATGTACACCTTATAAGATAGACAAAATCGTTTACGTCGTGGATCAGACTGATGAACTCATGCGCATATTCCAAGACCCGCGCAAGTTTGCGGTCGTTCGCAATGATTTGGGCAAATTAAGCGAATTCAGCTTGCGCAATTGTGGCGTGAAACGCATCGATCGCGTTGTGGCGATTACCGGTGACATTCGTGAAGCCACAACAGAATCAGGGGATCCGTTATAGGGCTTAGTAGGTGGTGAGGTGAAAGATCGATCTTTTCACTGTCGCCGTTTGCTGTCGCGGGCCGGGCGAGTGCTTTATAGTCTATTTGACAGCGTGGCCCGACGTCCCGGGCGGGCGAGATAAGGCGTAAGACCGAGAGATGATTATCGAACACATCGTCACCCAGCACGCTGAAGAAGCGGCATTCTTATGGTTTTTGCGTGACGCAGCCGCTCGTCAGTCCCACTACGATCTCGCTGATCTCGCCGCGCTCGACGAGCGTGTGGAGGCGAACATCGATGGGCTACGTATTGCGGGTGATGAAGGCTGGGAAATATGTCGGCAGGCTTTGGAACTGGAGGGTCCGGGCGAGGTCTTCGCCGCGGCAGTATTGGCCTTTGAGAGTGGGGACGGCGAACGGGTCAACATGGTATTGAATGCAGGCTGTGCGTCGGATGACACTTTTCGCGGACTGGTCTCTGCGTTGGGTTGGTTGTCGCAGGAGCAGTACGGCCGCTGGATTCCGAGCATGTTGTCTGCTAATTCACCTGAGTATCGTCGACTGGGCCTTGCCGCTGCTTCCATACATCGACAGGATCCGGGGAAAGCCTTGGACGCCGCGCTAGGGGATCCCGACGCGAATATTCAGGTGCGCGCGCTACGGGCAGTCGGGGAACTCAAGCGCAGGGACTTGTTGCCCGCCTTGCATGAGCGATTGACAAGCCAGGACTCTGCTGTCCGGTTTTGGGCGTCATGGTCCGCGGCACTGCTGGGTGACCGAAGCGCGTTGGAGATTTTGAGAACGTTCGCGCTAGCCGACCCCATGTTTCGCGAACAGGCTTTGCAGATTTTACTGAGAATCATGGACAGCAAAGACGCGCAAGCTTGCTTGAACGGCCTCTCGAAATCGCCCGACGCTTTCCGGCTGACGATCATCGGCACAGGCATAGCCGGGGATCCGGTGGTGGTGCCCTGGCTGATACAGCAGATGGCAGTGCCGGAACAGGCACGCGTGGCGGGAGAGGCCTTCAGCATGATCACCGGGGTGGATATCGCTTATGAGGACCTGGAAGGCGAGTGGCCGGAAGGTTTTGAGGCGGGGCCCAGTGAAAATCCCGAAGACGAGGACGTTGCCATGGATTCGGATGAGGATCTACCTTGGCCGGAGCCTGCACGTATCCAGGCGTGGTGGGAGAAGAACAAGAATCAATTCCGTTCTGGCGTACGTTATCTTTGCGGCCAACCTATCAGCGTAGAACAATGTCGGCGCGTGTTGGCTAGCGGCTATCAGCGTCAGCGGTGGGCGGCTGCCTTGGAGTTGGCCCTGCGTCAACCGGACGCCCCTGTCATTAACACCTGTGCGCCGGGCTTCAAACAGCTGCGAATGTTTGCGGAGGCTGATTAGAAGATTGAGTTTGGTAGCAACAGTCCAGAGGCATCACGGACTGGTGTTATCCAAAGCGCTTTTACCGCAATTTGTCATACCAATGTTTCTTTAAGGCGCTTTTCGCTTGAGCACTCACGATGCTGACATTTAGTGACCGATGAGGCGACGCCAGTCGGAAGGTCCTGCTGCGTTTTGTAGTCGCCTGACGAACGACCGAGACTGTTCGGTTGCCTGTTGTAGCTCCTGAGGTTTCACGCGGATGCGATATGTCCACAGCGGTTGAGCAAGCGACGGAGAGGCGTGCGCGCTACCCAAAGGGACAGGCGGGTCGATGGCGCGTCGGGTGGCCGGCCTGCCCTGGTGGCAATCGCCGATGCAGACCGACAGCAAGCCGATCCATTCCGGGCGTCCGCCATAGTGTTGTCGATAGGTGCCACGAAGACCCATGGATACGGGCGTGGATACAGGAAGGCGCAATCCTGTCTCCATGGTGAGGGCGCCCGCCTGGGGTGTGGCCGCGTACCCTCCGCTGACGTAGCGGATCAGGCACAGGTCGCGGACTCCGTGCATTATCATGTAGCCCGGGTCCAGAGTGACGGCGTTCGCGATTCCTTCGTACGGCCACGGCTCGTAATGGTGAATTTCTCGGTCTTGTATGGTGTGCAGCGCTGCACCGATCAGCAGAACGGCCCGTTCACGACTTCCTTCGCGGATCGCACGCATAATATCCGCTTCGGCTTTCTTGAGTAGCGCACGAACGGCTACACGGGTTTCAGGAGTCGTCTGCATGCGACTTTGAATCCCTGATCCGACATAGCCCCGCATCGCGTGTAGGTTGGTTTCAGTCGCAATATTATTCTGTTTTTCATCGACGGCAGCGTTCGCCCGGGCTGCTGCTTCCTGCATGTTTTCCGAGAAGCCGAACTCGGCCAATACTGTCTTGGTGACTTGCTTGTGGATAGGGACAATGGCCATGCAGTGTTAGAGTTCCTTGTTCAGGCGGAGGCGGACAGGGGCCCGACGTTTGGCTTAACATTCATGCATTCTGTGCGTAACGTGAAAAATAGTTGCACATCGGAATGGCGTCCATGGCGACGCCACTCGGATTGTATGTCAGTGTTACGGTGACTATGGATGAGGCAGCGTATTTGACGCTGTAAGCTAGACCCCATGGTAGATAGCTGTAGCATGTAGTCGCTTCCCTGGACTGACTCTAGTTTAAGCGTAGATCCTAACGTTTCGGAAAACAAGAAAACCGTCTAGTCTTCGCTGAGGCATGCCCCCTGATAGCTATGCTAGACTGAAGGCACTTAATCGCAGGCTTCAGGGATGGAGGAGAGCGACAACACCGTCATACTGCCTAAGAAGCGGGCGCATCAGCCGCATGCTGTGAGTCCGATCACGGTCTGTTTCCGCGACCTGGACGGCCGCGAGCAGTGCGTGCAGTTTACCCGTGAATTCACGATTGGTCGGCACGAGTCTTCTGATGTCCAGCTCGCCGATAACGCCGTGAGCCGTCATCATGCGCGTATCTACCCCCAGCTAGACACCTGGCAGGTTCAGGATTTAGATAGCACCAATGGTATTTATTTAGACGGTCAACGTGTTCAGGAGGCGCATCTGCCGCCTCATGCGACCCTGCGCTTCGGGGCCAGTGGACCCACTCTGCGCCTTGCCTTACCGGAGCCCGTTCAGCCGACGCCCGCACCAGATGGCGCTTCGATGACACAGGTAATTCGCCATTACTTTGAGTCCGACGAGAATGCCGGGGCGGGCGAGCATACACAAATGATGCGCCGTGCCTACAAGCACGTTG
>CALZJG010000061.1 GCA_945787555.1 uncultured Chromatiaceae bacterium
ACCGGCGTGGATTACATATCCGTGGGCGGCCTCACCAAGGATGTCAGCGCGGTCGATTTGTCGATGCGCTTCACCCTGCAAGATTGAAACACACCGCACTGTCGCACCACGCCATCAAGGGCTACAATGCGACCCGTTCCCGCCCTATCATCACGAGAGAGGATTATGCGCGCTTCCCAACTGCTGCTCGCCACCGTCAAGGAGACCCCCGCCGACGCCGAGGTCATCAGCCACAAACTGATGTTGCGTGCGGGCATGATCCGCAAACTTGCCGCCGGCTTGTACACTTGGCTGCCGCTGGGACTGCGCGTATTGCGCAAGGTGGAAGCGATCGTGCGCGAGGAAATGAATCGCGCCGGGGCGCAGGAAGTACTGATGCCGGCGGTCCAGCCGGCTGAACTGTGGCAGGAATCGGGGCGCTGGGAATTATATGGTCCCGAGTTATTGCGCCTGCAAGATCGTCATCAACGCGAGTTCTGCTACGGGCCAACGCACGAGGAAGTCATCACCGATCTCATCCGCCGCGAAATTCGCAGCTACAAACAACTGCCGGCCAACTTCTATCAAATCCAAACCAAGTTCCGTGACGAAATACGCCCCCGTTTCGGCGTGATGCGCGCGCGCGAATTCTTGATGAAGGATGCCTACTCCTTTCACCTGGACACGGACTCCTTGCAAGCAACCTACGACATCATGCATGCCACTTACACGCGCATCTTCACGCGTCTGGGGCTGGCGTTCCGCGCCGTGCGCGCCGACACCGGCGCCATTGGCGGCAGTTACTCACATGAATTCCACGTGCTGGCCGATTCGGGCGAAGACGCCATCGCCTTCTCCAGCGCCAGTGACTACGCCGCCAACGTGGAAATGGCCGAAGCGCTGGCGCCGACCGCGCCGCGTGCGACGGCGAACGCGCAAATGACCGCGGTCGACACTCCCGGCCGCCATAGTATCGAAGAGGTCAGCAAATTCCTCCACATCGCGGCGAAATCTTGCGTGAAAACCCTGCTGGTCGACAGCGCGGACGGCGGCGTTATCGCCCTGGTGTTGCGCGGCGACCATGAGTTGAACAAGGTCAAAGCCGAGAAACTGCCCAATGTTGCCGTGCCAATCACCTTCGCCGAGGCGGCGCAAGTGAAAACCGTGGCCGGCTGCGAACCGGGCTCGCTCGGGCCGGTGGGATTGGGCATCCCCACCTACGTGGATCGCGCCGCCGCGCAACTCGCCGATTTCGTGTGTGGCGCCAATCAAGACGGCAAACATTTGACCGGCGTTAACTGGGGCCGCGATTTACCCGAGCCGCAAGTGCAAGATATACGCAATGTCGTCGAGGGAGACCCCAGCCCGGACGGGCAGGGCGTCTTGTCGATCAAACGCGGCATCGAAGTCGGCCACATTTTCCAACTCGGCAATAAATACAGTACCGCCATGAATGTCACCTGCCTGAACGAAAGCGGTGAATCGGTGGTGTTGACCATGGGCTGCTACGGCATCGGCGTTTCGCGCGTGGTGGCGGCGGCCATCGAGCAGAATCACGATGAGAACGGCATCATCTGCCCCGACGCCATCGCGCCCTTTCACATCGCGCTGGTGCCCATCGCCATGCACAAATCGCAACGCCTGCAAGAAGCGGCGGCGGGCCTCTACGATGATCTCGTCGCCGCCGGCTTCGACGTGCTGTTCGATGACCGCAAGGAACGCGCCGGCGTCATGTTCGCCGACAGCGACTTGATCGGCATACCGCATCGCCTGGTGGTCGGCGAGCGTGGCTTGGACGCCGGGCAGATCGAGTACAAAGCCCGTCGCGATGCCGACAGTCAAATGGTGCCGCTGGATGATTTAATCGGCTTCCTCAAGTCCCGGGTGCGCTCCGCCGACTAATCTAGCGAGCCCTCCCCCCAAAACCGCAGCTCTGCCTGGCTCCTGTCAGCGGAAGAACAGCCTCTAGAGGCCGGTTAAGGGAGCTCAACATAGGACTTAGAAGCGCGGAATATCGCGACATCGGGAACCGGAACAGCGACGACGAGCCATGAGCCAACGAAATTGGCAGACAATAATACTGCTGGTCGCAGCTTGCACGGCAGGACTCGCGCAGGCCTCCGCGCCGGTTACGCCCGATCCTGAGTTACACGCACAACTGCGCACCGCGATCAATGCCAACGACAGCTTCGCCGATCGTTTCGATGCCGAGGTGTGGCTGTCCGATATGTCCAACCGCCTTAAGCGCAAAGTGCCTAATGAAAGCGCACGCCTACAGCTCCTCAAGATGGTGCATTACGAAGCCAAACGCAGCGAGTTGCATCCCGAATTGGTGTTGGCGGTGATCGACGTAGAAAGCAATTTCGACCGTTGGGCGATCTCATCTGCCGGCGCGCAAGGCTTGATGCAGGTGATGCCGATGTGGCTCAAGGAAATCGGCCGCGCCGAGGACAATCTGTTCGACCCGCTCACCAATCTGCGCATGGGCTGCACGATATTGCGCTACTACCTGGACAAGGAGCGCGGCGACCTGGTGCGCGGACTGGCACGCTACAACGGCAGCCTGGGGAAGCGCTGGTATTCCGACCGCGTGCTGCGTGCGCTGCGCACGCGCTGGTATCGACAATGAAAGAGTGCTGCGGCCATTTCTCATCGTCAACCAGGCCGTGACAAGAGACTACTTTCGCTAAGCCATGTGGCTTGACCGGGTGTTGCCCAGGATCCCCTCTCTTAGAGGCGGGAGGGGCGCAGCCAAGGCCAGAAGGCTCGGGTAAGAGAGCCGAGCAATCTGACTCGCAGCAGGCATGACTAGCGACAGCGCTGTTACATACCGTCTTTCTTCATCTTGCCGTGCGGCCCTTTTCCTCCGGGCATCGCACCGTGCTTGCCGCTCTTGCCGTGCATTTCCTTATGCATTTCCATCATTTCTTGGCGCTGGGCGATGATCTCATCCAAGCGTGTAATCATCTCATCCAAACGCTGGCGCTCGGCATCCGAAGGCCGATGGTCCAGATTCTTAACGATGGTCATGGTTTCCTTGACCATGTCCATCATATCCATCATGCCCTGATGCTGCTGACTACGCATCTCGCGCATCTGCGTCATCATGCCACCCATATCATCGCCATCACTCTTGTCTTCGGCATATACGGGGCCTTGCATCATTATCGCCGCCACAACGGCGGCGGCCATGGTCGTAAATCTATTCATAGTGTCGCTCCTGATTAGATAATATCGGTTTGACAATATAGATTGAATAACCTATCAATGAAAGTGCTGCCAGACATGACGGCGGGAAGACAAGCCATAGTCACGAACGTGGTCTGGCCGCGCTCAGCGAGCTTCGAACTCTTGCGGCACACATTCAGTGACCGACACACACTCTACCTGCGTCACTTCCGCCTGCTGTGGCCCTTGCCATAGCCAGGCACATAGTACTTCGACCTCATTTTGATCACCGCAGGCCAGCACTTCCACACTTCCGTCAGGCAAATTGCGTGCGTAACCGCTAACACCCAATTCCTTGGCCAGATTGCGCGTCGATGCCCGATAAAAAACCCCTTGCACGCGACCGGTTACGATACAGCGCCTGCACATCATCACTGTTTGCTCCGCGGCACCTGCAACAACATTAGATCAAGTGAGTGGGACTGGCAACATCCAGATACTGATGGTAACAAATCTGCCGCATCTGCTTGGCCACTGCCAAGGCAGCGCAATACCCCCGCGGCACCACGACATCCTCCAACCGCCATTTCAAGCTCGCCAACGCATCACCGCGCACGCCATGCAAAACGGGCACCTCCTCGGAAAGAAAACTTACCGTGACATCGCGCGGTGGTCGCGCCAGTCCCTCACCGGTGGCTTTGAGATAGGCCTCCTTACGCGTCCACAGACTAAAAAAGGCGCGGGAACGCACACTGGGCGACAAGTGTTGAAACAACGCTGTTTCCTGTGGCGAGCATACCAGACGTGCCAGTTGTTCCAGACTCGGCATGTCACGCACACGTTCTATATCCACCCCCAAAGGGCCTAGCTGCGTCACCGCGATCAATGCTCTGTCATCGGCATGACTGATATTAAAGTGCCATCCTGCAGAGGCAACCAATAGCGGCTTGCCGTGAGCATCGTAACGAAACTGTAAGCGATCCGCGCCAACACCCAAGTAGGCGGCGAGCAGACGTCGCAGGACACCGCGCGAGACTATGTATCGGGTGCTGTGTCTAGCAAGGTGAAATTGCCGTGCGCGCTCGCGCTCATCCGGTGACAACAGCGACCATAAGCCCGTTAATTGTGACGCCGTCGCATCCAGCGCCACTTGCCACACGTGCACGTCATCGGCATCACAACACAAGATCGGGGACGATACCGCACCCCAATCCACTGCGGGCACCGCGCACATGACATGTCATCCGCTGGCCAGCGCCGACCCGCGGTTGGTCACGGCGTGCTGCGCGCCAAGAATTTGCCGCAACCGCCCGATGTCGGTTTCCACCTGCTTACTCAGCACTTTCTTGAGCAGCGTGCGCGGCAGGATACCGAAGAACCCGCCCGGCTCGGCGGCGAACGTCCAATCGATCTGGGTGCCGTTACCTATCGGTGTGAAACGATACTCTCCCTCATAGTACATCGGCCCGCTGAGGGTGTTATAGGCATAATGATGCGGCACGACTAGCGCTGTGACTTCGACCTCGAACTCCATCTCGCGACCGAGAAATTCAAAATAAATGCGGTAACGTGTCCCCACTCCAGTGTTTGAAGGCGATACTGTTTCCACCTTCTTGCACGAGGACTGCCAGTGCAGCTCATTGCGTGCATCGCTGATGTACGCGAACACTACCTCGATGGGCATAGGCAGCAAGTAACTCTGTTCAACCTTAATCATGGTCGTATTCCTCTTTGACTAATTAGGCCGGATTATTACCAATCAGTTTTTTGAACTATAGGCTCGGGTTGTGGGCTCCAAACCTAACAACCCACTTCAACAAGCTGACAACTCCCTC
>CALZJG010000062.1 GCA_945787555.1 uncultured Chromatiaceae bacterium
ATTCGATTACCTCGCCAAGGTGATCACTGGAGTGAAATTCAAAGACGGTATCGAGGTGCAAGCAGTCGATCAGGCCGCCGCTTGATTCAAACCGCTAAACACCAGATTGGACAATAACTCGTTCACGTTCAATGCCACGTTGTGTACCCGGTGTGTTTTTCTGGCAAATCCATAAGTAAATTCTCATTTGATTTCGAATTTGCATTGAGAATTAAAGTTGATATTTGCACCAGACGGATGCTCGATTATCGCTACCGGCTCCAGCCCGATGGGCCCAACTATGAATTCGAAATCCTAGTTGCTCGTAAAACTTTCTCGCTTGCTCAAGATTCGTAACTCTTATGCCTATGTGGTTGATTCCGGCAATCTCTTTCATTGAAAGTAACCCAACTAGGTTGCGAAATTCAATACGGCTAACGCTCACTCTAATGGCTGGTGGTATTCACTCTAATAGAACACATATTTGGCATATATCACTTACAATGAAGAATGTCGCGCTAGGTCAGTCGATTTTTAAGTGAATGTTAGATGATGATTTATAATCTATTCCAGAGCAAGATAAATGACTGATGACGTAACTACGCCGAGACAGAAGTGGTCCCTGTCCTCAACGCTTTCGGCTCGCAGACCTAACGCAAATACCATTCCTCGCTACTGTCGTCGTCTTAATCGCTGATTGCGCCTTCAATACCAAACACGCGTTCCTTTCCTTGGCGCCCTTTGGTGTGCACGGTGCCAAGGTCGTTCAAGGCCAGGGCGTCACCCAATAGTCGCGCGGTGTGGTGGCAGAGCACGATGGGCACTGGCACGTCTTTGTTGGCCAAGCCGGAGAGTCTGAATGCCAGATTGGTGGCATCGCCGACGATGGCGACATTATCTTGCCGCACGCCGTAATGGGATAGCGTGACGGTGCCGGTGGCGATGCCCCAGCCGATCCGGACGGCGGCGAGTTCTTGATCGCCGCGCTGGTGGGCCAGTGCGGCCAGTTCTTGGCAGGCGGCGAGTTGCGCGCGGGCGGCGTGGCAGGCGTTGAGGGCGGGCTCCGTGTGCGCCGTGGGGCCGTGTTCCCAGTAAGCGAAGATGGCGTCACCGGCATAGTCTTTGATCGTGCCGTGATGGTCGTGCACGATGGGGCTGAGGGTGTCGAAAAGTTGTGTGACCAAGGTGCACACTTGGGAGGGGCTGCTGTTTTGTGCCAGGGTGGAGTAGTTGCGCACATCGGCGACCAGGTGGGTGACGACTTCGTCTATGGCCAAGGTGTGGGTCTCGGCCACTTCTTCTGGGTTCGGGGCGACGGTGGCGCGCTGGGTGAGTTTGACGGTGTAGCAGTGGGTGCCTAGGCTGATGACGTCGCGGTCGCTCAGGGGTTGCTCGACGCCGGGGGTGGCGCGCACGCCGTTGATGCGGGTGCCGTTGCGACTGGCGTCCATGATGGTCAGCACACCTTGATTCCAGGTGATGACGGCGTGATCACGCGAGATATCGGGGTCGTCGATGAGGATGCGTTTGGCGGCCGGGACGCCGTGGCAGGTGCGGCCGAGGTAGACTCGATCGCGGATGGCGACGGAATGGCCTAGGCCTGCCTCATCCAGCCAATTTATTCTAGGGTACATGGTCGTAGGAACGGCGGCGTTACCATCGGGTGGGTAGCTTTTGCTTGATGACGATGGCTTGTTTGTCGGTGGTGATGTAACCCCCGGCGCTGAGTTCCTTGAAGATGCGGCTTACCATCTCGCGCGACGAACCCACCATGGCGGCGATGTCTTTGTGGGTCATGCGTTGTTTGACGATGAGTTGCCCGTCTTCTTCATCGGCGAGTTTGTTCAGCAAGGCGACGATGCGCCCATAGACGTCCATCAAGGCGATGTTTTTAACGTTGTCGGTCAGCGTGCGCAGGCGTTGTGTGAGTCCCTTGATGACATGCAGCGCGACCTGAGGATTGTTCAACAAGAACGCTTCGAAGTCGCGTTTCCTGATGATATGCAGGGCGCAGTTGGTTAAGGCCATGACGGAGGAGGAGCGTGGTGCGCCGTCCAATAAGGCGACTTCACCGAAGTAATCGCCGGGGCCGAGGATGTTGAGTATCACCTCGCGGCCTTCCTCGTCGCTGAGATAGATCTTGACGCGCCCGGTTTTGACGATGAACAGGCTATCGGTGTCGTCGCCTTCGGTCACCAACACGGCGTTCTTGGGGAAGCTGCGCAACTGCGCATGGGCGGTGAGTTGTTCCCACTCGGCGGGCTGCAGGTCCTGGAACAGCGCGACTTGCTCGAAGACGGAGGGCTCATTTTGGTTCATCATCTATGACTCAGTGGCTTAGGATGCACAGCGTGCGACGGGTGGTGCAGGCCAGCTATGTAGCTCATTCGAAGGGTGGCGTAATCTGCGCGATTGATCATCATGTTTGCACCTCAAGGCTCTGCCAGTGCACTAACATCGCCGTGATGTTGTCGCGGCCACCGTTGGCGTTGGCCAGTTCTACCAAGTCGGCGCAGCGGGTCTTCAGCGCGTCGCCGGCGCTATTGCGCAATGCCTGTTCCAGCGCCGCGTGACTCACCATGTCGGTCAAGCCGTCGGAGCAGATCAACAGTAAATCATCGCTGTGCGGCTGATAGGTCTGCGTTTCCACTTCGATGCGATCCCACGGCCCCACCGCGCGCAAGACGACATTCTTGTTCGGCGCTGGCCCGTCTTGGCCGGAACTGCGCCATTTTTGATATAGGCTGTGATCTTGGGTGAGCGCCTGCAGGCGTTGTCCGCGCCATAAGTATACGCGACAGTCGCCGACATGGAACACGATGCCATCCGTGGCGGATGGCGGTAAATACACGCCGGCGAGGGTGGCGCCCATGCCCTGGCCTTGCTTGATGGCGCGGGCTTGGTTCAGCTTGAAGACGTTTTCGTTCGCGGCCGCGACGGCTAGCCGGATGGCGTGTCGTGAGGTGGCGCTGGTGTCGTCAGCAGGCACGGGTGAGTCGCTAAGTTGTTCGTGCAACGTGTCGCGCATGACCGTCACCACCGTGCGGCTGGCCACTTCTCCGGCCGTATGGCCGCCCAGGCCGTCGGCGACGATGAACAAGCCCAACGCCTCATCAATGCTATAGCAGTCTTCGTTGTGCTGGCGCCGCATGCCGACATGGGTGATGGCGGCGGCGTGCGGCGTGTCAGGGCGGGGCGGCATGCAAGGTCACTTCCGCGGCGCTTGACGCGTAACGATGAAAGCGTATTGGGCCGACACCCGCTTGGCGTCGCCGAGTTTGAGGGCGTTACTCAAAGCTTCCAAGTAGGTCTTGGTATCTTCGAATTCCGGGCGTGTGCCGTTCCATAGCGCCTGGTCGCTACTGATCACGGCGATCATCTCACGGCCGAAGGGCGGGGCGATTTCCCAGCGGCGCTGACCGGCGCCGATATGGATCGGCGTGCCGGGCGGCGTCGGCGTGAGGCTTTGCGTGGGGTCGGGGAGCAAATGGGCCACACTGCCGTCCAGCAGAAAATAGTCGGCGTACACATTGGCGGGAAAGGCGGGCGTGGCCAGACTGAATTCCAGCTTATCCCCTTCCTGAAAGTGCAGGCGCTCGCCCTCGATGGTCGCCGTGGGGGAGGTGAGCGGCCCCATGGCTGGATCGAGATGGGGTTTGAGCAGTGCGAGCAGTTCGCAGTAAGGCCAGGGTTGTACGTTGATTTTCACCTCCAGCGAGGTGACGCCTGGGAGCGCGGCCGCAGCCCGTTGCAACGCTTCTGCGTCATCCGGGGTGGCCACGTAGCCGTGCAGTATCACCTTGTCGGCCTCCAGCCGGTAAGTGAGATCGGCGCAAGGGTAGCGGGCGAGCAAACCGTCCAGAGCAGTCTCGGTTTGGTTGGTGAGCGCCGTCGCCGTCGCGCTGTTGGGCATGCTCACTGTGTTCGTCATGTTAACCAAGCCCGTACCATCAGATGGAGCGTTGTGAGGTGCTTGTTCGCTGGGTGCGAGGAAGACATACCCCCCTAGACCCACTGCTAGGACCACGGCGGCAATGGCGCCCAAGGTGGCAGGGCGCGGGGCAGGCCGCGCGGGTGAGGCGGCGAGCCTGACGTTGTGTTCGTCCCCGGCGATGATGACGGTTTCCGCATCTGCGGAGGGGGCAACATCCTCGGTCTCGATATCGGGCGCCTGTTGCAAGGCCTCCTGGAGCGCACTGGCGAACTCATCGGCGCTTTGGAATCGCTCGCCTGGGTCTTTGTTCAAGGCTTTCATTACCACGCCGTCGATGGCGGCGCTCACGGCCGGTTGCCAGTATGAGGGGGGCTCCGGCGTGTTCTGCAAGACGTTATGCACGACCGCGCCGAGATCCGCGCCTGCGTAGGGATTTTCTCCGGTCAACAATTCATAAAGTATGATGCCGGCGGAATACACATCGGTGCGATGATCGGTGGACTGACCCAATAGTTGCTCGGGTGACATGTAGCTGGGGGAGCCGATCACATAGCCCGCTTGGGTCATGGCGCTGGTATCGATCTTGGCAACGCCGAAATCGGTCACTTTGATTTGCCCGCTGGGCATCATCATGATGTTGGCGGGTTTGACGTCGCGGTGGATCACGCCGTTGGCGTGAGAATAGGCCAGCGCGGACAGCAATTGTGTGGCGATGTCGCAAGCGGCGTGCGGCGGGAAAGACTCACCTTGCGCCAACTTCTCTTTCAGCGACTCACCTTCGACGTATTCCATGACGATGTAGATCACATCATCGTCGCGATCACAGCTGTAGCAGGTGACGATGTTGGGATGGAGTAAGCGGCCGTAGGCTTTGGCCTCGGCGCGGAAACGTCTCAGCAGCTCGGCCTCGTCGTCGCCTGCGAGTAACTCGCTGCGCAAAGTCTTGATGGCCACCAGACGCTCCATGTCGGGATCGTAGGCTTGGTACACGACGCCCATGGCGCCCCGGCCCAGGGTGGCTTGGATAGCATATTTGGCAAGGCGTTCTATCTGCATGATGGTTTTGGTGGTCATCGCCGGTTGGCGGCCTGCGCTGCGCGGCCAGGGGTTAGTTACTGTCAGTAAGGACTACACGCGCGGCACCCAAAAGAAGTCGCCCGCTTCGTGACCGGCATGTTGGATAGGCGCGTACTCGGGTACTTGATCCACTTGAAAGCTATCCGCAACCACCGCCACCGCGGCAGAGACACGCCGAAACAGACTTTGACCCTCAAGTACCGTGTTGTTTTCGCGCAGTACGCGCAAGAAAGCTTTGGCGAAGATCGAGTGTTCGCCGCCGCCTTCGTCCAGCACCGGCGCGACGCCGCCGGAAGTGAGCACGGTACGCGAACGCTTGATGACCATTTTCTTCAGCCAGGTATGGCGTGTTTTGGTGCTCTGTCCGACTTCCAAATTAGTCAGAGCGGAGCGGGTCATGATGCCGGAGTAACATGAGTCCGCCACCACCAGCACATGTTTGGCGGGGATCGCATTGACCAATTCCGTCAAGGCGCTGTTGGAGATCCAATTCGCCGTGCTCTGGGGTTCGGCGTCCACCGGCAGCCATTGCCCCTTCAAGTTGACGCGGTCCAATTCGCCGTGGCCAGCATAGTAAATCACCAGATTGTCTTTTTCGGTGAGGTCGCGGCGCAGCTTGTTCATTTGGGTGATGATGTCGTAGCGCGTGGCATTGGTGAGGGTGACGACATTCTTAAATTTATAGCGCTGCAGCAGAACCTCTTTGATGGCCTCGACGTCGCGTGTCGGCGTGAGTAAGTCAGGTAAATGGTGGTACTCATTGTTGCCGATCAGCAAAGCATGATACTCGCCGAATTCGATATCAGGAATAGTTGGCGTGACGGCGACGGTTCGTTCCACTGCGGCGTCCACCGCGGGCGACGGCGCGGCGAGCGCCAGCACGAACTTCTTCTGCGAGCGGTTCCCTTCCTGGTCCACCGCCACCACGTCCACCAGCGTATCCGCACTGCGGATCGGAACTTTGTGCTTGAATACGCCGGTGCTGGAGATCGCCATGGTTTGATCGTTGAGGGTGACCAACAACAAATTGGTTTCCGAGGTGACCTTGCCGACGATCTCCCGTTCCTGTAGCGCCGAACGCAGGCGCAGTACCGGCACGGTGGTGGCGGCGCTGCGCACCGTCGGTAGATTGGGATCCAATATTTCGATCAAGGGCGCCACCAAGGCCACTTGATGTTGTGTCTTGGCGCGCTCCAAGGTGGCGATGCGATTGTCATTGCTGCGCTTGGTTTGCTGCAAATGACGGATGATGTCTTGTTGCCGGGACAGGTCGGCGATCAGACTTTGTTGCTCGGCGGACAAATCGCCGTTCAGTCGTTGGCGTTCTTGTTCGATGCTGCGACGACGTTGCTCGAGCGCTGTCTGGGCGTTCTGTAGTTCGGCCAGTGAAGATTGTAAGGCGCGCTTGCGCTGCTGCATGTCCGTTAGTAGTACATTGAGGGACCGACCCTGAGAGGCCGCTAAGGCTTGCTGGCGTGCCAGTGCCGCTTCGGTCGCCGAGAGTTGAGCGAGTTGGGTGGCGATGGCGCCCTCGACAGCCTGAGACTCGCTGCGCAGGGCCGCGGTATTGTTTTGTTGGGTGGAGGCGCGGGCGATGTCGTGCTCCAGGGCGAGTCTTTTCGCACGCAGTTGCTTGAGTTCCGCGCTCATCGCATCACGCTGAGCACGTAATTCGTTTAGCGCCGGGCCTGGGTCCGGCTCCTGTCGTTTTTGGTCACCGGCCTGAGGTTGACGCGCGATCGCGAGTTCCGTTGCGGCCAGGGCGTTCTGCTGCGCCTGTAGCTGTTGCTGCAAGCGGCTGGCTTCGAGTTGGGAATTCGCCAATTCGTTTTGCAGGGCTCGATGGCGCGCGGCGGCGCGTTGGGCCTTGTCGTCCCATTCCTTCACCGCTTTTTGACGTTGTGCCAGTCGCGTTTGGGCGCGGTCGAGGTCGGACTCCACGCTGCCGAGTTGCAGCCGTTTGTCGGCGATTTCATGCTCTACCTGGGTGAGTTTGGCTTGCTCTTGTTCCAGCGCTTCACGCAATTGCACTTGTTGTTGCACACCCAAGCTGATCTCGGTGGTGGGCAGGGTGTTTTCCGATAGCCCGGAGGCGGCGCGGTACAATTGGTAGGCGATTTGGGGCTTTTTCTCCACGCCCAAGCCCAGTTCATGCAAATGGCCCAGGGCAAATTGCGCCTCGGCATAACCCTGGTCCGCCGCTTTTTGGTACCAATGGGCGGCCTCGAAATAATCTGGCGGCACACCCAAACCTTTTTCATGGATAGCACCGACATAAGTTTGGGCCTGGGGGTCTCCTTGCTGGGCCAATGGCAACCAAACCTTCAAGGCCGTCTCGAAATTGGCGCGATCATAAGCCGCGTATTCGCCGCCGCGGATCTCACATTCCAGCGCGGAAGTTTTGATCGGCCGCCGCGGCGACAGAAAGGTGAACGAGGAACCGAGTTTTTTTACCACGCCCGGTAACAGGCAATCGACGATCAAGGTGGCGTCGTCTTGAGCGACCGGTGTGTTGGCCGCCATCGCCATGCTGTCGTCCAGGGTCGGATTGCTGCTGCAGGCGGCCAGCGCCAGTCCGACCAAGGCCAGCCACGCCGGTCGTATACCGCGCATTCTCGAAGTCTTTGAGTCGACTATGTGCATGTTCATTTGCCTGTCCTTACTGCGCTGACGCCGTGCGCTGTGCTTATGCATGACGGATGCACGGGCGCTCGAGTGAGGTGTTGCCTCGCCGGCAGCGAGGTAACACCTGCTCAAGTCCGCGCTCAGCGGGCTTGCTCGCCGAGGTTGACGATGGCCACGCGGCGATTTGCGCCGCTCTCCGGATGCTCGCTGTCCAACAACTCCGATTCCCCCTTGCCCTGCATTTTGATGCGGTCCAAGGCGATGCCGTGCTCCAACACTAAGTAGCTCTGTACCGCCATGGCGCGTTTTTCCGACAAGCTGAGATTGTAGGCCGCATGACCGACCGCGTCCGTGTGTCCTTCCACCAGGAAAGTGTAGTCGGCCAGTTCATCGCGCTGCAGGGCCGCGCTCAAGGTATCCAATACGCGTTTGGCTGCCGGGCTTAGTTGATAAGAATCGAATGCAAAAGTCAGCTCCATGGTCACCGTGGGTGACGAGAGGGAGTCTACCGCGGCTGCCTGAGTTTCGGCGGGGTCGAGTTGGCCGGTAGCGACTACCGGACGTATACCGCGAAAACGCAAGGGGCGCTGCTCGGGTTTGAGCCCGTTCACGAATTCATCCACAGTGGGAATTCTTGCGCCAAAATGGGTTTCCTCGCTAACACCGTGGCTCGACCAGGCCAGCAGGAGCGTGAGCAAGAACGCTGTTGTTCTGGGTGTGCTGTTCATCGTCGGATCTCCTCTCTATTCGCGACCGGTCCTGTCGGGCCTGGCGCCGCCGTAGCTATCGTAACGCCGTGTTCTAGGGGAGACAGGCCCCAACCTACTGCATGTTGGGGTCATTTAAACGCATCCGCTCAGCGGGCGGTTATGACGTTTTACGGAATTCAATGTGACATATTCACCTTGCACGGCCGCCACTACCTGGGTCATTGGCTAGGGAATGCGGTGTAGTGACATGCTGGCGTCGGGATGCAGTGCACCCGGGAGTGGCCGTGCGGGCAGTCTCGCGCACTCCACGTTACTGTCTGACAACCGCTGTTCTCCGCAATTCTGTACAAAATACTATTCTTAATCCTTAGGCATGCGCGCAAGGGTAGTAATTTGGTTAATAAACATATTACTAATCACCAATTAACTTTAACCCGGAAGATGTGCACACTTTGTGCTGCTGCAGCGCCCCAAGTAGGCTGCTTATAGATAGTCTAGCCGCAGGCCAGAGCAGAGTAACTAGCATGGCCCCGTGTCTGGATTGTTCTCGCCGGCCTGCGTATTTTTTCGCTAATCAGAACGTGAAAATTCCCGTGACAGAAAATGTCAGTGCTCATAGGCTTTCCTGCAACTGAGTGGTTATCGGGTGCCGTCATCGTGGCAGCGATGCAGGTGGTATGCAGACTAGTACACGCCGGCGATGTCTAGGGCACCAGCGACTACACGCTAGGTTATTGGGGGAAGATCATCATGAAAATACGCCAGACTCAAACGCGCACTCCAGGACATCGGCTGATGAGTGACCGAGCCGTCTCGCGTGACGCTCCGAGACAATTGCCACAGAATTTCTTATCAGCTTTACGTGCCGGCTCAGTGCGGGACGCGTGGCTCATGGGGCTGTTTGGGGTGCTGATGCTCTTGGCCGGGGGCGCGCAGGCGGATTTGATCGTCGACGGTCTCACCCAAACCCCAGCCAATGTGGTTGGGGTCGGTGAGCCGGTGAGCTACGATCTCACGGTGTCGACGAACTCGACTTCAGGTAATGAATTTGTTGCCGTGGATGTGCTGGATGCGAGTGGTGCGAGTGTGCCGCCGTCGCAAATGCAGTCCAGTGGCTGCAATTGGGACGGTCTATGGTTTTGCAGCTTCGTGAGTCCAGGGCAGCCGGTCACTTACCAATTTACCTGGACGCCTGCGGCGGGTACGCGCGATTTGACCTTCGACGTGCAATGTTCGTCGAATTGTGCGGGAGACGCCGCGCGAATCCGGACGGTGGTGGGGGATCCGCCCCTGGCTGCGAATGACAACGCCGAGGCGGAGTCGAGTGTGACGGTCCTCGTGCCCGTGTTGGGGAATGATCGCGATCCGCAACAACTTCCCTTGACTTTGGACGGCGTGATCTCGCCCAGCAACGGGACGGCTGTGGTCGTCGCAGGCGGTATCAACTATACGTCCGTCGCCGGATTCACCGGCGTCGATAACTTCGTCTATCAGATCAGTAATTCAAATGGCAGCACGGCGACAGCCACAGTCACCGTCACGGTGTACGAGTCACTGACTACCGTGGCGCGCGACGATCAGGTCGAGTCGGCGCAGGATAGCACCGTGGTGATGGATGTCTTGGCCAATGACGTGGGCGCCAGAGGCCTGACAATAAGTGTGCAGTCGACCACCACGCCGGCGCAAGGTGTTGTAGTGATCAACAATGACGGGACTTTGAGCTATACGCCGACGGCGGGCTTCGTCGGCAGTGATTCCTTTCAATACACCATGGCCGACAGCGCAGGTCAGACCGGCACGGCGACGGTGAACATGGCGGTGTTCAGCACGGCGACGGCGGCGGATGACAGTGTCGACGCCAAATCCGGCGAGACGATCGTGATTAATGTGCTGGCTAACGACAGCGGCTCGAACGGTTCGGGTGTGAGCCTCAAGGCGGTGGGTGCGGCGCAAAACGGGCGCGTCGACTTCGACCTCGAGTTGGGGGTGATCAGCTACAGCCCCAACCCCGGTTTCGAGGGCCAAGACCAGTTTGTCTACACTTTGATCGACACTAATGAACAGGAAGCGACAGGCACGGTGAGAGTGACGGTGAGTCTGGCGCAAGAAGTCCCGGCGCCCACGGCCGTCACGCCGACCAATTTAGCGGGTTTGGCGGGTCTGACGGAGAATCAACGCGCCTACGCTACGGTCATGGATCAAGCCTGCGCCACGGTGGCTAGCGGCGATTTGAGCACGCATTGCGCGGCCATTGCCGGGATGTCTAACTCGAATCAGGTGAATGCACTCAATCAGATGGTGCCGGAACAATTGCATTCCATGGGCACTGAATCGATGGAAGCGACCGCCACCCAACTCACCAATGTGAAAGCCCGGGTGTTGGAGCTGCGCGGCGGCGGCCTAGGCCCGATGTCATTGAGTCAATTGCGCTTGGCCATCAATGGCAGCAGCCTGCCGTTCGGTACGCTGCTGCAGGCCGCAGGGAACCGGAACCGGGCTAATGATGATGCCGATGCCGCACTCGCGCCTAGCCCGCGTTTCGGCATGTTTGTAAACGGGCGGATTAATCTCGGCGATAAGGAGACTACCCGCCGTGAAACGGGTTTTGATTTCAGTGTCCAAGGGTTGACGGTGGGTATGGACTATCGTTTCAGTGATCGCTTGTTCTTAGGGGGCGCGCTGGGATACTCCTCGGGGGAAGCCGATTTCGATCGAAATGTCGGTGAGTTGGACACCCAAGCGACCAGCTTTTCCGTTTACGGTAGCTATTTCCAGTCCGAGCGTTTTTACATGGACTGGATTTTGAATGTCGCTGCCAGTGATTATGAACTGGACCGTCGCATCGTGTTCGCAGGGGTGGACACAGTCGCCAGCGGCGCGCCCGACGGTACCCAATACGGGCTAGCGCTGAACTTCGGTTCGGATTATCTTTGGGGGGGCGTGATGATCAGTCCCTATGCCCGGGTCGAATACATCGACGCCGAGGTGGATGCGTATACGGAGACCGGCGGTTCCGGCTTCGCCTTGGCGGTGGACGAACAAGCCATCGAATCACTCACCACGGCTTTGGCACTAAGAGTCTCCAAAACCTACAGCATGCGCTGGGGGGTGTTGGTGCCCGCCGCCCACGCCGAGTGGGAGCATGAGTTCAAAGACAACAGCCGCGCCATCAACGCCCGCTTCGCTGACGCGCCCGGCGCGGGCACGTTTACCATCACCACCGATGATCCGGACCGGGATTATTTCAACGTCGGTGCCAATGTCTCGGCGGTGATGGAACGAGGGCGGGCGGTATTCATCAGCTACGAAGCGCTGTTAGGCCAAAGTCATGTCACCAACTCCACGATAGAGTTGGGATACCGCATGGAGTTCTGATCGGGCAGGGTTTAGCCGCGCCGCTTGTTGTCCCGGTAACCTCCCCCCCACCCCCTGTAAGGGGGAGGGTATGAGTAGAAGCCGACCCGAGAACTATTCAGCGCATTCGCTAAGCCTCACCCGAACGCAGGGTGGGTCAATTCATTCCGCGCGGCTTGCCAGCGACTACGACGCCGCCGAAGGTGAGCGCCGCGCTGTTTCGTCGCGCCACGCGCCCCGCCCCAAGGTGAATATTCACCCTCAGCAACGTCACTACGACACAGCCCCTGGGTATTGCGCGCTTTATCCTGTCCACATCGAGTTGTAAACACACCGTGATACCCATGTGGGATGGTGGAGTGATCGAGGTGGCCTTCATGAACAAAATGAGAAAGATGCTGATGCAGATGTTATTGGGCGCCGTCATCGTTTCTGGTGTCGCGTTGGGGCCGGTCTGGGCCAATGATCTGGATGACGGCATCCCCGTGGACGAGCCCGTTGACGATGGCGTGAAAGTAGATACCAACTTCACCTTCATCGTGGTCGACGCGGAAACCAAGGCTCGGGCCAAGGCGTCCGGTTCGTCTGGGAATACGGTCATCAACTCCGAAAACGGGCTCGGCAATATCAACATCGGCGCAGGCGCCGATTTGTCGGGCGCCACCATCATTAATCTATCCAATAACGAAGACAGCACCGTCATCGCCAAGTGAGCGGAAGGGAATCGCCATGCACATGATCACTCAAGACCGGACGAGTTCACGTCACTTGCGCCGCATGCGCCGCACGCCCCGGTCGCGTTACGGCGCCATTGTGGCTGCGCTATGGCTGGTATCAGGGTGCGCCTACCATTCGCATAACGTCGATGTCTCGCTGCAGGATGAATTGCCGCGAGCCACAACAACGAGTTACAGCGATGCGCTGTCCCGCTTCGGCCGGATGTCGGAAATCTATGCGGCGCCCAAGACGCACTACATGGCGCGGGATATCTTCGACAACACCGGCACCTCGGTGGCCACCAGCGCGGAAATTCCCCGTGACGTGACTGAAATGGTCAAGAGCACGCTCAACGCGATCGGTGGAAAAGTGGTGTACATCCCTTACGATCCGGAATTCATGCTCAATTCGGCCAACACCGGCTACTCCGGTTTCCAAGCGAAGTTGACGCCGCATGTGGTGGTGTCGGGGGGGATTACGGAGTTCGACCGAGGCTTGGAAACCCGAGGGAAGAATACCGACTTGAGCCTGGAAGGGTCTCTGGACGGCAATGCCTTGGGCGCGGAGTTTTCCGGCGCGAGCAAAACCTCGGTGGCCAGTATCACCCTGGATTTCAACCTCGTCGATTTTGAAACCTTGGCCGGTGTCTCGCGTATGCAGGCGGTGAATACGGTCAAGGTGCACAAGGGCACGGCGGAAAACGCCATCGCATTTTCCATCATAGGCAATACCATCGGTTTTCAGGGCACGGTCAAAAAGGTACAAGGTCGCCATGCCGCCGTCCGGGTCATGGTGCATGCCAGTCTGATCCAGCTGCTGGGTAAGCATATGAAGCTGCCATACTGGCGATTGTTGCCCGGCGCAGAGCGCGATCCGGTGGTGATAGAGCAGATGACCGCCGAGTTCTTCGCCATGACCAATGCCGAGCGGGTTAAACGCATGCAAGAGTATTTGATCCTCAATGGCTATGCCGTGCAGCTTAGCGCCCGCTTGGATGCGGAAACGCAACGCGCCTTGAGCGAGTTCGCCACCGCTCATGCCGGCACCACCGGGCGAGTGGATTTGGAAACCTTTCTAGGCTTGTATGAGTCGGTGGATATCAGTCACGCCAGCTTGGCCAAACGGCGCATGTTGGCCAACATGCTTGCCGCCGACGGGGCGCGCCACAGCACACTCAGTCAAGACGGATTGCTGCGGCTCACCAGCAGTGCGTCCAGTTATCGCATCGGCGATGAAATAGAACTCGTCGTCGAAGTCGCACGCCCCCTGTATGTGAAGATCTTCAATATCAGTTCCACCGGTGAAGTATGGGATCTGTTTCCCATGGAAAACGAGGAAGGCATGCTGTTGACGCCGGGCAAGAGCTACACGGTGCCGCCGCAAAGCGCAGGCTACGTGCTGCAAGTGATAGGCCCCAAGGGTGAGGACAGAGTCGTCGCCTTGGCGGCGGACAAACCGCTATCGAACCTGCCCGCAAGCCAAACGCATAGCCAAGATTTTTCTGATGAAGTGTTGGCGCGTTTCGATACCCATGTGGACCTCCCTATCGGCATCAAATAACCGCCACGCGGGGAGCGTCTTATGGCTTGCTCTAAGAGATTACGCGTTGCGATACTTCTGTCTGGATGGGGTGTCGCGGGGATGATAAGTCTGAGCGCGGCTGCGGTGTCGGCGGGGATCACCACGACCACGCCGCACCCCGCCGACGAGCCAGATACGCCGCGGGCGGTGGCGCCGGCAGGGGACGAAAGCAGCTCGTCGGAGCCCCGCCCAGAGCCGCCGAAGATAGACACCATCATTCTCCGCATAGACGTTCCGGTGGGCCTGCCCCGCTTCGAGTCGGCGCCTTCTACAGGGATGTTCTTGATCAACGTAGAGGGATACCGGGATCAGACCTATGTTCACGGTGAGATGACATATATAGGGCGGTCGGATCTCGAAGGGTACATTTACACCCGCGACGGTAAGCAGATTTATCTATACGGGCATGAAGAGCGCGGCGGTGTGATCAGTGCCTATGATCGGCGCGGCAATCATTATGTATTGCGGCCCATGCAGGAATGATGCGGTGTGCGCCGCTCCGGCGCAGTGACAGAGGTTTTGCATCGGCACTGATTGAGTCATGGTTAAGGGAAGGTGATTCTATGTCCTATGGGAGAGACTTATGAAAGCCGGCTGGGTGCGGATATTGCTCGTCGGGTGCCAGCTGGCAGTGTTCACCGTACCGTGTGCCGGTGATCCCGCTATCCGAACGGACCCTATTCAGCCCGTTCAGCACGGTGAGCAGGGCTGGGGCGGTGTGGCCGTACAGGGCGGAATCGTTATCGACGGCGTGGAGATCAGTACATCCGCAGCGGATCCGGGTGTGGTGCGCGGCTCCGGCCGCATCGCCAGCGTGACGCGTACACCATCTTCCTTCGCTGATTTGGAAATCCAGCTAGCGGCCGATGTGCAGGTGCGTTTCGGGGCGGCGCCGAGTTTGGTCTTGAGCGGAGACGACAACCTCCTGCCACATCTCCAATTGCGCGTGGAGGACGGCGTGGCGGTGTTGTCCTCCGACCGCTCCTATATAGCGCTATCGCCCTTGAAGGTCACGATCACTGTGCCGCAGCTGCGGGCGGTGGCCCATCACGGTGCCGGCGCGGTCAGCCTGGACGATGTGCGCGGTGCTGGTTTAGCGCTGACAGTGGAAGGGTCGGCGGACATGCGCGCCAGCGGCACGGTGGGGCGCCTGGTCGTCATCAGCGACGGCAGCGGGGACATGGCATTGCAGGACTTGATTGCAGATGAGGCGGAAGTCGAGATCACCGGTTCGGGTGACCTGCGGATCCACGTCCGCGAGCGCGTCGCTTTGGTGTTGGACGGCAGCGGAGATGTCGAACTCTACGGCGGTGCGCGCATCACTAGTGCGGAGATAGGCGGTTCCGGTGAGCTTCTAGTCCGCTGAGACGTCGTTCCAATGATTACCGGGCCATTGAATAAATCGGTCAAATGGCGCCTAGAGCGTCGCTGCGCACCCGGGGTACCGGTCTTACGGGGGATGCAGGAGAGACTATTTAGAACCGGAGCTTGCGAAATAAGCGCTAGCCGGAATTTTCCCCCACCGATTCTGAACGAGCATTCCCAAACCCTCGCCATGTTAATGCACGGCACGGCATAAAAACTGACGCACACCGTTGATTATGATGAAGTCCTAATCAAGTTGTCACCTGGCGCCGACGCTTGTTGGCCTAACGCCGGCCAACCTCGAGATACCACTGGCGCCCTCGTCAACTTGACGGTACTTACACAATCTTTACGAAATCTTGACGTTGTCTTGACAAGCGCGAGGGCAGCATTGCGGGTGAGCAACTCCGGTTCTCGGAATTGCCGTGTACCAACCGTGGTGAGACAAATATGCATAGCATTGTGCCAGCCGCCATCAGCAAATCCCGCTACTTGGTCGTAGCGGTGATTTTTCTCGCTGCGATGTTGACTTTCGCTCTGACCCGCGCCGTTTTGATCGCGCTCAGTCCTGACCAAGCGGAGCTATCCATAGGCTCGCTGGTGGAGATCTACGGCATCGGCGCCCTCTATGACTTTGCCTTCTTCGCCTATGCCCTGATCCCGGTCTGCCTTTATCTGTGGTTGATGCCAAACCGGTTGTGGCGCTCGCGCCTTAACAGGTTGCTGGTGCATCTGGCCTGTTTCGCCGCGGTTTACGGCTTGTTGTTTATCGTCGTGGCGGAGATACTTTTCTGGCTAGAGTTCCAGGTGCGTTTCAATTTCATCTCGGTGGACTACCTCGTTTATCGGCGCGAAGTGACTGACAACATCGCCCAGTCCTATCCCATCGGGCTGATACTGACTGGCATCTTTGTGGTGACTGCGCTGATCTATTGGCGGCTTGCGCGCCCTATACACAGGGCGCTTGGGCAGGTGGAGACGTTGCGTGGTCGCACGTTGATTACCCTGGCATTGCTCCTGCTGCCGGCCGGCGCCTATGCCGCCCTCGATCAGCGCTTGATGCACTTCTCCGGCAACGCCTACCAAAATGAGTTGGCAGGCGACGGGCCTTATCAGTTCTTTGCTGCTTTCCGCAATAACGAACTCGATTACGGCCGTTTCTACACCACCATTGACGACGAACTTGCCTCTGCAACCCTGCGCCAGGAAGTAAAAGAGGCCAACAGTGAGTTCGTTGATAATGCGCCATACAGTATCCGGCGCCAGATCAAAGCCGAGGGCGGGGAACAACAACGCAATATCATGTTGGTGATGATCGAAAGCCTCGGCGCCGAGAATTTGGGCGTCTTCGGCAACGACAAGAGCCTGACCCCCAACCTGGATAACTTGGCTGACCAGTCGCTGCTGTTCAGTCGCCTCTATTCTACTGGTACCCGCACTACCCGCGGGCTGGAGGCGGTGACGCTTTCCATACCGCCGACGCCGGGGCGCTCCATCGTCAAGCGCCTGGGGCATGAATCGGGCATGTGGTCGCTGGGCAATGTCTTGAAATCCAAGGGATACGACACCCGCTTTCTTTACGGCGGGCGTGGTTATTTCGACAACATGAACGCCTTTTTCTCTGGAAATGGCTATGACATCGTGGATCAAACCAGCGTTGCCGATAAGGAGATCGGTTTCAAAAACGCCTGGGGCATGGCCGATGAGTATCTCTATACTCAGGCGATCAAGTCGGCCGACGATGCCCATCGCCAGGGCCGGCCTTTTTTCTTTCACCTCATGACCACCTCCAATCACCGTCCGTATACTTATCCTGTCGGTCGGATTGACATCCCTTCTGGGAGTGGCCGTGACGGGGCGGTTAAATATACTGACTGGGCCATCGGCGATTTCCTCGCGCGCGTGCGAGACAAGCCCTGGTTTGCTGATACGTTGTTTGTTTTCGTCGCCGATCACACGTCCGGCAGTGCCGGAAAAACTGACTTACCGCTAGACCGCTACCACGTTCCCATGTTGATCTACAGCCCCGCTCATCTTGCGCCGCAACGGATCGACAAACTCGCCAGCCAGATCGATATCGCACCGACGCTGCTGGGCATGTTGAACATGAATTATGAATCGTCCGCCTTCGGCAAGGACATCTTGCATATGGCGCCGCAAGATGAGCGGGCCCTGATTGGCAATTACCAGCACCTGGGCCTGTACACACCGGGCACCTTGTCGGTGATCAGTCCGCGGCGGCACTTGAGTCAACAACATAATCCGGAGAGCCGCGACCCCCAAATCGTCGAGGTGAGCGCGGATGACCCTCATATGCGCCGGGATTTAGCCTACTATCAAGGTGCGGACCATATTTATCACCATCGTTTGAATGCCTGGAACGGTAACGACGCTAATGCGCCGGCATTGGCCAGGGCCGGGAAATAATAGCGGGTGTTAGTTGTGCGGTTCTGGCGACGGCATCTGCTATGGCCTTTGGTGCTATTTATCGCTGTGGCGCTTGCGCTGGAACGCGGCCAGTTCGATCTCGTGGTCGCCGACGGGCTATATGCCCTTGAAGGCGGGCAATGGGCGTTGAAGAATCATTTCGTCACCTCGAGCGTATTGCACGACGCCGCCCAGAATCTGAGCCGGATCATCGGCGTAGTATTTCTAGCGCTGGCGATAGGCAGTCGCTGCAGTCGGCGTCTCGCCCCTTATGGGCGTGGCTTCTGGCTGTTGTTCGCCGCGGCGGCCGGTTCCGCGATCATCGTTTCGATCATCAAAGCCCTTTCGCATGTCGACTGCCCCTGGGATTTACTGCGCTACGGCGGCAGCCGGCCCTACTTGCCGATATTCGCGCCTCATCCCGGTGAATATCCAGAAGGTCGCTGCTTTCCTTCCGGTCACGCCGGCGCTGGCTATGGACTGGTCGCGCTCTATTTTTTCTTCTTGCATTACGGGCTGCGTTGGAAGTGGTTAGGTTTGTCTGTCGGGCTCGCCATGGGCGTGATCTATGGGGTGGACCAACAGCTTAGGGGGGCACATTTCTTATCACACGACCTGTGGGCCTTGGCGATTTGCTGGCTGGTGGCGCTGTTGTGCTATTGGATTGCCTTTCATCGCCGAACATAGATTTGACATCTTCTTGACGAATTATTGATTAGCAGGTGTGTAGGTTCTGATTCCAATAGATGACTAGTTAACAAATCATCTCGCCGTCCCGGCACACAGAATAAACATAGGCAAGGGAGAACCCGAATGGAGAGTCAGACTAACATGGTGCGAGAGACTGTACCGACGAGCGAGGATAGCTGGAGCCTACCGACTCGCTTGTTGCATCTAGGCTTGGTGGTCGCGGTGACCGGGCAACTCCTGCTGAGTCTGGTCATGACGCCGCCGGATGAAAAGCAACCCTCGGCCATAGGCTCGGCTACGTTTGAAATTCATGAAGTCTTGGGAATAGTAGCGCTGATGATAGTTCTTTTACACTGGCTGTGGACGGTCATTAAGCAGGCAGACGGTGGTTGGAGGCATCTGTTCCCCTGGTTCGGGGAGGCTCGCGCCGAGGTGATCGACGAGCTCAAGGCACTGCTCGGCGGCCGCTTGCCCGAGGGTGGGGCAAGAGGCGGCTTGCCCGGATTCATTCACGGCTTGGGATTATTAGTCGTGAGCGGCATGGCCGTAACCGGTGGGATGTTGTTTGTGTTACTGCCGGAGACGGGAAAACCTGGTCCCTGGGCGGAGCTGTTAGCTGAAATCCATGAGACCCTGAGCGGTGTCATGTGGGCCTATTGGGTGGGTCACGGGGGTATGGCAGTGCTTCACCACTACACGGGGCATACGACACTGCGCAACATGTTCCGATTTCGCCGTTGAGACGTGGTAGTAAGTTGCAGGGTCTGGGATGATAATTGGCATAATGTCATGGGTATAACTTAGTTGCGGTTTGACCATCGGAAAAGTGCGCATGGCCAGGCTGTTCAGAACAGGATTGGCGGAGGCAGTGCTGATAATTCGATCGATCATAGGCTGAACAAGGAATTCCGAGAAAGTGAAGATATTATGGATCGCCCTTGCACTGCTCTGCGCCTTGCTTTTGATCGCATCTTTGTCCGTTTATGCCCTAATGATCTGGATGCCGGGGCCTGCTCAGCCGGTGCAATCCCTGCCTGCCACCGAGGACCTGTCCCCCCTGGAGCGCCAACTTGCACAGCACGTTAACACCCTGTCCGAGGAGATCGGGGAGCGCAATCATCTACTACCATCAGAGCTAGAGGAGGCCGCGGATTACATTCAATCCGCGTTCGCTGCACAGGGTTATGAGCCACTGATTCAATCCTTCGGCAATGATGAACACTCATATAAGAATATAGAGGTGATCAAAAAAGGCACGCGCTTGCCCGAGGAGATCGTTGTCATCGGCGCGCACTACGATACGCTCCGTGGCTCACCCGGGGCCGATGATAATGCCTCCGGGGTGGCTGTTTTATTGGAGCTGTCGAGACTATTGCAGGACGCCGATTTACCGCGCACCATCCACTTCGTGGCATTCACCAATGAAGAGCATCCTCATGCAGAAACAGAACTCATGGGGAGTCGCGTTTATGCCAAGCGCGCCAAGAACAGCAATGACCCTATCGTTGCCATGATCTCCTTGGAGAGCCTTGGTATATATAGCGATAGGACGGGATCACAGGGCTATCCGCCACCGTTATCTTGGTTTTATCCTAACACCGGAAATTTCGTCGCCTTCGTCGCCAATCTCGCATCACGCGCATTGGCACGTCAGACCATTGCCACATTTCGGGCCCACGCAAGGATTCCTAGTGAGGGCGTAGCAGCCCCGGAGAACTGGGTGCCGGACATACGCCGTTCGGATCACTCATCATTCTGGGATCAGGGTTACCCCGCCATCATGGTCACCGACACCGCGCCGTTTAGATATGCCCACTATCATACGGCCCGGGACCTCCCCGAAAATCTGGCCTATCCTGAAATGGCGGCAGCGACTTTGGGTTTACGGCAGGTGGTGGAGACCCTCGCGGTTGATCAGTAAGGATAAGATTGGGGCTTGCAATCCAACATTAACAGATAGCGCCAGAGGGTAATTAGATAGAAGTGTATCGCACACAGCGTCGCAACCAAGCGGAGCCTAGCGTCTACTGCCGTGAAGAGTTTGATGCTCGCAAGGCAAGAATGGCGCAAGCTTATCTTACCGACGAATTAACCATTAGCGAGGTTGCAGTCCACTTGGAGTACGTCATGCGTCAGTGAGCAGAGCTGTGAAGCAAGTAGCAGAGCAGAGCGATTGATTGCTGAAATCCCGCCATGTTTGATGGCGAGATCCCACCCGGTTACCCGCGACGGCCTGGTTAGGCGTCATTTCGTCAACGTGCGTCGCAGGTAGACCGTATGATCGGCTGCCGGCACTCCAATCACCGATACGACTTCCCAACCATCAACAGCAAGTTCATTAAGCAATCGTGTCCGCTTGGTATCGACATAGATGCCCCTAGCCTGTTTTTCAAAGGCGGTGCCGCCCATAATGCCTTGCAATATGACAACTCTATACTCCCAGCCGCCATTATCAGCCCAAGCCGGTACCCCTATGTTCACGAGCAGACTCAAGAGCAGAACTGTACGCATGATTTTGAACATTCTCGTGCCCTCTCCTATGATTCCTGAAATTTAAGCATCTATACGTTGCGCGCTGCATGATGAATAGATGTCTGTGGGACTACACTACCTCGATGCCGGCCAGTTGCCCATTATTCGATGACATTGAATTACGCATCTCATGATATCGCCTAATCCGGCCCTTGGTTTTCTTTCTTAATCAGACCGGTTAGAGGTGTGTTCATAGACTGCAACGACAAACCCTAAGCTCATTTTCCACGCTTATGCGTTGAGTATAGCCGCAAGAAGCGAATGCGTGTCGCAGGATATCTCAGATTGAGTTGAGCAAGCCCGAGTTGTGGCGGATAGAAGGGTTAAGGCCCTGGGGCGGCCGGCTTGGTGTTATCTCCTGTCGATGCGTAGCGGGACCAGACCGAGCGAGTGCGCGCAAATGGCCGATAGACAGACTCATTACGCTTACTATGGTTGTCTAAAAAATGGCATTTGTGGCCGTGATAGTTCTACGGGTCATGTCCGCTCCTGGGCGTATGTTTCAATGCCCCACCAGCACTTGAACGTCAGCTCCGCTCGAGTATCCCATGTGCTATGCGCTGTCAAACACCATGCCGTCGCTGCCGCTCGCTCAGGAGTAAGGCCAGCTGAGGGGGGGATGACTTGGCGCGCTAATTTGGTAGCGCCTTCCTAAACCGTGGCGTGTTGATGACCCAATAAAGCCTTGGACGGATGTCGCACGTAAAAAGAGGGAGGCCGGGGCGCAGTGTCCCCGGCCAATCTAGAGGTTTACTTGAGCACTACGCCACCGGTGTTGGCGCTGGACGAGCTCCCACTGGAGGAGGTGAAGGCGTTTTGGTTCTTAGACTTGATGTTGATTTCCACATCATCTTTGATCGTGGAGTTCTTGGCCGCCAAGCCGCCGGTAGTGGCGACCGAGTTCCTGCCGCCGGAGACCGTAGTAGCATTGCGGTTCTTGGACTTGATGTTGACCTCCACGTCATCTTTGATGGTGGAATTCTTAACCGCCATGCCGCCGGTGGTGGCCATGGAGTTGCTCCCGCTGGAACGCGTGCTGGAGTTTTGGTTCTTGGATTTTACGTTGATCTCCACGTCGTCCTTCATCGTGGAATTCTGCAGCGATACACCGCCGGTGTTGGCCATAGAATTCCTGCCGGTCGACAAGGTGACGGCGTTGCGGTTTTTCGCCTTGAGTTCGATCTCCACGTCGTCTTTGACGGTTGAGCCGGCGAAAGCCGCAGCGGACATGACAAGACTACCCACAAGCGTGCTGATGATTACGTGTTTCATGGTCTATCTCCTTTGTCGTATTTGATCGTGAGCCGTTGAGAGTATTTATGAGGACGCTAGTAAAGCAGCGAGCTCAAGGACCATGTTAGAGATCTGAAGCGAGGTGGGCAGTGTGCTATTGCCCAGGTATATGTGACATATTCACGTTGTCGACGTAGGGGGTATGTGTGCGACTAAGCCCAATGGCATATAGTTAAAGACCGAAATCGCGACCATAGTGGCGCTTCGTCTGAATGAGTGAGCGGTGAATGGTGGTTGCTCTGGCTAGCGCTGATCGGTGGGCGTGTGGCGACGCAATGTGGCCTGTTACAGCGGATGCCTGGTGCATGCAAGACACGCCGTGGTGGCAACGCCGGGGCATGCTGGGTCCTATACGGAGTGATATGTCCATTCTTGTTCTGCGTGACGTGGTTCGACTTTCATCTCAAAATATCGCCGATCCGAGTCGCGCAGTCGCCGGCTGAGTTCGCGGGCGATATTCATATATATAAGGGTGAATTGCTCTAAGTCCCGGCTGTACAGCTCAAAGAGATCTTGCGCCGTGATTTCCAAGGCCGTGCAGTGCGCCACGGCCAGCGCGGAGGCGCTGCGCCGCCCCGGTTCCACCAAGGACATTTCTCCGAAGCAATCGCCGGCCCCTAGGTAGCGCAGTACGAAATCACTGCCTTGCCAGTCTTTCAATATGGAAATCTCGCCTGTCTCCAATACGAACATGGATTGGGCCTCGTCGTTTTCGTGAAAAAAATACTGTCCTTTAGGCACCTCGACCTCGGATGAGGCCGAGCACAAAAACTCCAGGGTGGCTGCAGTCGTCGCACCGAAGATAGGCATGGCCTGCAAAAGTATCAAATGGTTCTGATTCATGGTGTATCTCTCCAAAATTTCGTGCTTGCCCGTCCGGCGTGCGATAGCTAGCTGGCTTCATTATCCATAATCAGCATCGCCGACACCGCTCTACGAGCGTCAATAAATATAAACATAGTCGAGCAACCATGTTGCCGCAATGAGATACAGCCGCCGGCATCACCTGTGGCTTAGCCATTATAGTCGCAGAGTTCGATAGTTATTCAGAGTAGAAGCAATCCTGCTTGTGTGATTCAAGTCTAGTCTGGCTGCGTTTGAGAAATGGGAATATTCACCTCGCGTTAGCGTAATCCTTAACAGGCCTTGAGATACGATTTGATTACATTGCCTACCCATACACCCTGGGAGATAGGCAATGGAGCATATCATCGACAAGCTGGACACCAATGCCGCTCACGGAAAGGGTACTTGGTACTTTCCCGCAGAATCAACGACGCAATCATTGAGGGAAATACGCCTGGCGTCATTGAACATGGCCTCTGTGCTGCAGAAGCATGGCGTGGGGGGGGGAGATCGGGTCGCCTTGATGCTGGGCAACTCTTCAGACTATGTCGCCGCCTTATTGGCGATCTGGAGATTAAACGCGATTGCCGTACCGCTGCGGCCGCAGGGTAGTCGTCAAACGAATTACGCGGACTACGTCCGTCAGTGTGATGCAGTGTGTGACTTTTCACTGTGTATCCATGACGACAATATGGAGCCATGCGGCACAATTCCTAAGACCATGCTTACATTGCAGGTGTTGGCCAAGGGCTCGAGCAATGGTGATATTGCCGCAGGGGAGACCAACATCAGCCCACATGATGTAGCGGTGTTGCAGTTCTCATCCGGCAGCACCGGTGCGCCCAAGGGTGTCATCGTCACCCACGGTATGCTGATGCAGCAGCTGCAAAACATTCTCTATAACCATATCGTGTCGCGGCGCGGTTGCCCGATCGAGTCTTTGGCCTCCTGGATGCCATTCAATCACGACATGGGGTTGTTCATTGGAGTGTTGACACCGATCTACACCGGTTGCGATAACCTGCTCGCTCCACCAGGCTTTTATATGCGTAATCCGCCTCGGTGGTTCGAGCTGATGGCAAAGTATCAAGTCGATATGAATTTCAGCACCAATTCCGTACTCGCCTCCACCTTGCATACCTTGCGTCGACTGCATCGTCTTGGTCAAGTGGTGCTACCTCAGCTGCACCTCTACATAGGCGCTGAAAAGGTCAGTCCGCTTATCGTGCGTCGTTGTCATGAGATGCTTGGTCCATTGGGCGTGGCAGCGGAATCCATACACATCGGTTACGGCATGGCAGAGAACGCACTCGGAGCGGCATGTACCAAGAGGCCGACTGTGAGCGTGCAACATTTTCGCTTCGTAGCCCCCAATCGTGTGCAGCCATGCGATGAACATCTCAGCATTGGATTTGATCTGGTGGCGGTGGGGTCACCTGACTGGCGGCATCGGATCACGGTCCGTGATCGTGGAGACCGCATCCTTCCCGAATTGAGCCTGGGCGAGATAAATATCGAAAGCCCGTGTGTGACACCGGGCTATTACGGCGATACGACGACAACGCGCGACAAGCTCGTTGCGGGGCGCTTACGTACCGGAGACCTGGGATTCTTCTATGCCGGTGAGCTGTATTTCTATGCCCGCCAGGACGACATGATCGTCGTTGCCGGCCGCAACGTGATTCCGGATGACGTGGAGATGGCGGTCGAGGACCTGGATTTCGTGCGTCCCGGCGCCAGTATTCTGATCGGCTATGAAAACAGCGAAACAGGCTGTACTGATGTGGCGTTGCTGGTGGAAATAAGCCGATCCAGCTCGTCTCAGCAACTCGCCACTTATCGGCACGCGCTACAGGCGCGCGCGCTCGAAGCTGCTGATCTGATCATCAATCACATCGTCTTTTGCGAACGCGGCACCGTTGAAAAGACCTCCAGCGGTAAGAAACGCAGAAAAGTCGTCCGTGATCGACTACTCCAGGGGCTCATAAATATTAGCGAGGCGTGCCATGAAAAACGTGCAGCGGTATAAGGACTACTGTCGACCGAAATTGACGGAGTTGCTGCAGGCTCTCAAACTGGACCGAGAGTATGCCAGCGCCCGAGGCAATTATTTGTATGACGTAGATGGCACCGGTATTCTGGATCTCGTTGGCGGTTTCGGTTGCAGCTTACTGGGACACAATCATCCGGAGGTGGTGGAGGTTGCGGTCACGGCACTGCGCAAGCATGTGGTCGTCAACGCGCAAGGCTCCATCCGCGGTGAAGCGGCGCGTTTGGCGGAAAAGCTCAGTGATTTGACCGGTGCGGACCAGGGTTATTGCGTCAACTTCTCGAACAGCGGTGCCGAGAGCGTCGAAGCGGCGATCAAGCACGCCTATAAGGTGCAGTTCGACAAGGTGCGTCGTGAATACGAGCGCATCACCCGTATCCTGAACGATGTGTACTACAAGATCGAGCGTGAACGGCTGGCGGTTCAGCTGCCGGGTAATAACAGCGACCTGATCGACTTTCGCGACGATTTGGACGAATACAATCTGGCTCAGTTTGAAGACTTCCAGAACCATCCGGTGATGGTCGCCTTCAAAGGATCATTTCACGGAAAAACCTCCTCGGCCTTGAAAGTGACTTTTAACAAGTCCTATCGCGAGGCATTCGAAGGTTTGTCTTCACTGCGTCCGGTGTACGTGGATATTCACCGTCCTGAACGCATTGCCGAAGTGCTGGCTGAGCAGGTCAGCACGTTTTATTATCCCGTGCTGTCTGACGGTCGTATTGAACTGCGCCCGCTGAGTATGACGCGGGTAATCGCGGTGATTCTCGAGGTCGTGTTGGGCGAAGGCGGGATGCGGCCTCAGCCAGAGGCGACACTAAAGTATCTGGCGGAGTTGAACGCAACACGGGCGGTGCCACTGATCGTCGACGAGATACAGACCGGTTGCGGACGTACTGGAGCGGTCTATGCCTATCGCGATACGCCGCTCGCGGCCATCGATCCCGAATATATCACCCTCAGTAAAGCCCTCGGCGGCGGTATCACCAAAATCGGCGCTACCCTAATCAGGCGTGATATTTATGATGCCGATTTCAGTATCCTGCATACCTCCACCTTCGCCGAAGACGACTACTCGGCGCGTATCGCCAACAAAGCCTTGGAGATACTGACCCGCAATGACGGCGCCATGCTGGCTACTGTCAAGGACCGCAGCAATTATCTGCGTGCTCGCCTGAATGAGCTGAAGGATAAATTCCCCGAACTCATCAAAGAAGTGCGCGGGAAGGGATTGATGCTGGGGGTGGAGTTCACGTCTCTGAGTGACAAATCGCCTTTCTTCCGCGCCAGCGGTAAGCAGGGCGTGCTGTCTCTGTTGGTGGCAAGCTATTTACTCGAATACCACCACATCCGCGTGCTGGCCCCATTGACCACCATGCTCAAGGGCAATCCGGGCAAGCAGCGTTTGTCCATCCTGCGTATCCAGCCTCCTGGCACTGTGAGCCCCGCCGAGCTGGATCGTTTGATCGTGGCGTTGGATGAAGTGTTGACCGTCATTCGGGCTAACAATGAATATTGTCTCATCGGCCATCTGATCGGACACCCGCTGAGCGCAGCGCTACGCCGCGCGCCCCAGGAAATCGCGGTACAGTGGCCGGTGGTGGAGGAGGAACGACATATCGATTCTCGAGTGGGCTTCGTCGTCCATCCCACCACTTTGGAAAATCTGGTCGACTATTACTTCCCGTCTTTTCACGATCACGACTGGTCAGCGCAAGGGCTACGCGAGTGGTGGCTGTTGATCAGCCGATTCCTCGAGCCCGTACACGTAAAGCGCACTTACGTCCATTCTAACGACTTCGTGATTGAGAACAATCTGGTGTTCGTCCCGTATCTGCCCGAGTACATCACCCAAGATAAGACCCCGACGCTGAGCCGAGAGCTGCAAGACAAGGTTCAAGATGCGGTGACGGTCGCCCGCGAGTTGGGCGATGACAACATTCCTATCACCATGGTCGGCTTGGGCGCCTACACGTCCATTGCGACGCAGAATGGACTCTCCCTCAACGATTATGAAGTGCCGGTGACCACCGGTAATGCCTACACGACGGCCTTGACCGTGCAAGGCATCGCCCATGCCGCCGACGCTCAAACGCTCGATCTGTCCCAAGCCGCGGCGGCCGTGGTCGGGGCGACCGGAAATATCGGCATGGTGATCGCCCAAATCATGAGTTTGAATGTCGGTCGTGTGTACCTGGTCGGACGTCCTGGCGCACGCGCCATGGGCCGCTTGGGTTATGTTCGGCAACAATGTCTGCTGGAGATTGCACGTGCGATACGCCACGAGCTGAGCAGCGGGTCATCGCTTGCGCAGACTCAGCTCACGGGTGTGGGAGCACGCGTCTTAGGGCGACTGCGTTCGGCTAGCTCGCGTGCTGATACCGGGCTGATGGCGCTATTAGCGGAGTTGGAGAAAAGTGCGCCGTCTGCGGATTTCGGCAAACGCTTGGCAGCGGCGCTACCCACCGATTTTCTCGGCGAGATATTGCCCTTGGAGAGCGACCTCGCACACCTTGAGGTGTGCGAGGTGATTATCATCGCTACCAACTCCTCCGATCGTGAGCTGATTCGCCCGGAAATGATCAAACCCGGCGCCATAGTTTGTTGTACCTCGGTGCCGTCCAATCTCAGCGCCCGATTCGAGCAAGGCCGCGGGCGCCACATTGTTTTCGACGGCGGACTGGCCCGTTTGCCCGAAGACTCGCACATCGACTTCGTCGGCATGCCGGCCGCCGGTCTGTCCTACGGCTGTATGGCCGAGACTCTGCTGATGGGGTTCGACGGTCGAAATCACTCTTTTTGCAAGGGCACTCTGACCACCGATCAGGTCTACCACACCATCGAGCTGGCGCGCATTCATGGTTTCGAGCTCGGTGAGCTCAAGCTCAACGAGCATCGCGTAGATATCAGCGCCAGGTTGGGCATGACCGCCTAGCAACCGCCAGCGAAAAGCAAGGAGACACGACGATGTTCATGCTCAAGACCGAGAAGAGAAACGATGTGTTCAAGGCATTTGCCGGCATTGATAGTGTCGCCGACATCGTGGACAAACAGCTTCCCGCCTACGGTCTCCGTTCGGCGATACGCATCGATAACGGTGATAGCTACGCTTCGATCAACTTCGTGGACTATCTCGACTACCTCCGCCGCATGATTGGCTATTTCACCGCGCAGGCTATCGAGGGCAAGGTGATCGCCACCTTCTGCAAAAATCGCTTGGAGTGGGATATGGTAGCCATGGCGACGTTCTATCGCGGCAATACGCTGTTTCCCTTGGACACCAAGATGAACGAGGTCGAGCTACGGCACCTGCTGAAAATGAACCCGCCGGATTACATATTGGTATCGCGAGCACAGCTGACGCGCATACGGCGTTTGTTGCAAGCGCTGAATCTAGGTACACGAATAGTCGTGGCTGACATAGACGATGTGTTCGAGGATCTGGGTCATGAGAACGAGCAGCGCACGGACACGGAGCTCAGTCTGCGCGACGTGCTGCCTGCCACCGCCAGCGAAATCGCAGCGAGTGCGCTGCTGAACGATTCCAACTGTATCCTCGGGCACTACGCGACTTCGGGAACGACGAGTTTGCCGAAGATCGTACAGATCACCCATCGTAACATCGTCGCAGAGGTCAACGAGGCCATGGATGTGATCAATCTGCGCGCCAATGAAGAGCTGCTCAATATCGGTCCCTATACACATATTGCGACGCTGGTCGAATTCTTGGTGACCAAATCCAAGGGATTTTCAGTGACCTATTTTACCCGCGAGCCGGATGATGATGATGTGCTGGAGGATGAAATAAAGAAATTGAAGAGCCTAGATGTACGTATCAAAGTGCTCATGGCGGTTCCGAAATTCTGGATTTACTTGCTCAAAGAAGTGCTGGAAGAGATGAAAAACAAGCCGGTGCTGAAAAACCTCTACGAGCATCTGATTAGTATCGAGAAGAACGAAAAGCTTTACGACATCGGCACACTGGACAAGGCTAAACTTACCGCCATGCGCATACTGCTGCGCAATAAACTGGGTGGTTACTTCAGCTACGGCATTTCATCGTCTATGAAGCTCGATGGCGCTTTGGTCGATGTGTTCGGCAAGCTGGGCGTCACCGTGATCGATATCTACGGTGCTACCGAGTGCAGCGGCATCATCGCCAGGAACCGTCTCAATGATCTCAAACCGGGCTCGTGTGGACGCATGATCAGCCTGCTCGATTACCGCTTCAGCGACGTCGAGTGTATACCCGGGATACCCAAGAAAGTGGGCATGCTAGAGGTCAAGGGTCCGACGGTGATGCATTCCTATTTGGGTGTCGAGCATGGCGCGGAACTCACTGCGGACGGCTATTATAAAACGGGCGATCTGGCCTGGATCGATGACGATGGTTTCTTGCATCTGGTGGGGCGCAAGAAAGAACTGACGAAATGGGATGATGGCACCTATATCGACCCGCAGTACCTATCCAACTTGATGGTGCGTAGCATCTTCGTCAAGGACGCGCTGGTCACTCGACGCCGCGCGGATGATGATTATCTCAGTGTCTACCTCTTTCCCGATTACCCTCGCATCAGGAAAGACCCTTCATGGCGCACCGAGATCGCTACCGGCGTGAGCGAGGATACAGCGCTACGTCGGCGCATGGAGGGTGCCATCGAATATGCCGAATCGGTTGCAGATATCACGCCACGTCTGAGCAAAGATATCATCTATATATTGCCGAGGAAACTCGAGCGCACGCCTACGCACAAGATCAAATTCATTTTCGAGCTGCAGCGCTTGCACGAGGCGCGATCCATCTGAGGTGGAGTGGAAAGGAGTCGGCGAAATGAGCACACCACAGGCCCTCAAAGTGCAATTGATGGCGTTGTGCGCCGAATATGAAGTCTTTGGTGAAGCGACACCGGAGGTTTATGGCAGTGTAGATTTGGTTGAGCACGGCCTGATCGATTCGATGGGCACGGTCTATCTGCAGGAAATGATCAGCGAACACTACGGCCTGGAAATTCCACCGGAAATGTTTGCGTTGGAATTACGCACCATGGACGCACTGGTGGTCTATATCAGCAGCGCCACGGCCTGACGACACATGATAAGGAGAGCAGCCGTGAAATTGAACTATTTAGTAAGGGCCATTAGTGTCTATTTTATGCTGGCCACGATCGTCGTCGCTAGCGCTGGCTCCCCGCAAGAGGAGGGCAGGGAGATCATCAAGACATTGATCGATCGCGATAACGGTTTTGGTGACTTTCGCGCCGAGGTTACCCTATTGATACGTGAGAGTGGCGGTGCGGAATATAACCGGCACATGGAGGTGAAGAGTCTCGAAGACGGCGAGCGCGGCGAGAAACGTCTATTCGTGTTCGACCAGCCGCACGATATCAAGGGCACTGCAGTGCTGTCACACACGCGTGACGGCGCAGATGCCCAATGGATTTATCTGCCCGCCTTCAAGCGCGTCAAACGCATCGCGGCCAACAACAAGGCCAGTCCGTTCGTATCCAGTGAATTTAGTTTCGAAGACATGACGTCCGTGGAGTTGGACAAGTATACCTACCGTCTAATCGGCGTACAGACGGTGGATTCCAGACCCTGCTATGTCGTGGAGATGGTGCCCACGTTCGACGGCTCCGGCTATAGACGCCAAGTCGGATATGTGGATCGAGAAGACTATGTGTTCCGCCGTGTCGACTACTATGATGCCACTGATCGCTTGCTAAAATCGCTATCACTGCGCGACTACGCGCGCTATCTAGGACAGTACTGGCGGGCGCGCGCCATGCTTATGGTCAATCACCAGAATCAGCGAGAAACAGCCATGACATGGCGCCAAATTGCCTATCGTAACGGTTACAATGAGGTGGATTTCAACGTCACTGCGCTCAAGCGCAGCCGTTGAGGAGCGGGAAATGTATACCGAACGATTGCTGCGTTGGCGCTGGGGTGTGTTGCTTGCGTGGTGCAGCGTAGTCATCGTCGCCCTTGCCGTCTTCGCTTTTCGGTATGGCGAGGACCATACCTGGATCGACAATTCCGTGGGTGTATGGTTTCAGGGTGACGACCCAGAATTGTTGCGTTACACGGATCACAATATCGCCTTCGGTGAGCGGGAATGGACCTTGATCCTACTGGAAGCGCGGACGTCTATTCTAGAACCGAAATTTCTTCGCGATCTCGCTGACATCACCCGACGCGTGCAGGCGCTGGATGATGTCGTCAAAGTGACCTCGCTGACCAACGTGCGCGACAACCTGCTTGGAGGCGATGGCGAGATCGATTATGCCCGACTCTACGCCCCGGCTTCCGGTGAACGCGCCACAGCGGCAGAAGTGGCGGTCTTGCGTGATCGCCTTTACGCCAATCCGCTATTCGAGCGCAACCTGTTGCGCGCCGACAGCGACAAGTTCTGTGTCGTCTTGGTGCAGAACACCAATCTATTACAGGAGCCGGCGCCGTACCGCATCCGCTTGGTCGATGGTATGACGGAGATCATCAGTGACTACGCCAGCGTGTCTAGCTATGCCATCGCCGGGACGACGGTAGTCAATGCGGAGCTTAACCGGGCGGCCCGTCACGACGTCATGATCTTCTATTTGTTGATCTCGCTGTTTCTGGTGCTATTCACTGTCCTGGTGTTTGGTAATTGGCGCGATCTAGTGGCGCTTCTGGCTGTAGTGGTCGGCACCGTCCTTCCTACGATGGCCCTGATCGCCTACGCCGGCATACCGTACAATATGATTACGGTGATGTTGCCGACTATTTTGGTCGCGCTGGGTGTCGCCGGCGTGGTGCATGTCATCAACAGTTTCCATCAACTGCGTAGTGACCATCCCGCCGAGGAAGCCATGCGCAAGACGCTGCGTAGAGTCGTACGCCCAGGACTGTATGCCGCCTGCACCACGGTGGCGGGTTTTAGTTCGTTGACCCTAAGTAGTGTGGCTCCAGTTTTTCAATTGGGCCTGTTTGCCGCACTGGGGATCTCGCTGGCTTGGATTCTGGCGGTCAGCGTTGTTCCGGTGTTACTGGTCATGCTGTGGCGGAAGAAACGTAGGGCTGCGCGTGAGCGCCGTCAACTGCCGTTCACCAGCAAGTTCACCGAATCACCGTGGACTCGCAGCGTTGGGGCGCTGGTCTTCACCTTGCCATTGACCGGTTTGCCAATGTTGCAAACGGACACCAATTACAGTGAGTTTTTCGCTGATGACATGACACTCTCGCGAGCCTATGAAAAAATCGATCAGGCCGGTTTTGCCCAAAATCCTTTGACTATAGGCTTGGAGTACACTGCGGGGACGACTTTTACTACGATTAAAAATTTCACTGCCGTGCTGGCTTTCGAACAGGCCGTCGCCAAGCTCCCTCAGGTGATCAAAGTTCTGTCACCCAATGGTCTTTTGGGGGAGCTAGACCGCGCTTTCAATGGTAATGCGCCAGATTCGCGCTTGTCCTCTTACTCTGAAACCCAGATCAACCAGCTACTGTTCCTCGGCGAGTTGAGTGATAACGATGACATAGATGACCTGCTGCTGCGCGATAGGAGTAAGGCTCAACTCATCGTGCTTACCCCATACCTGAGTTCTAGCGAACTGGGTAGATTTCGACAGAAAATCGCCACCTTAGCCGCCACCTACCTGCCGTCACAAGTGCAGGTCTATGTCACCGGCACGACGGCGCTGTGGGCCAACATGGATCAACAGGTCAGCGCCACCCAGTTATGGTCACTGCTCGGCATGGCGCTGTTCTTGACTGTGTTTCTGTTGCTCATCTTTCGTTCCGTGCGCTTGGCCGCACTGGCTCTACTAATCAATGGTTTGCCGCTGGCCGTCGTATTGGGCGCAATGGGTTGGCTAGACTTGCACATCAATATCGCCACAGCATTGATCGGCGGTATCACTCTGGGTATCGTGGTCGATGACACCCTGCATCTATTACAGCGCTTTCGCGATAATCTAGATCTTGGTTGGGATGAGGCGATTCGAATCGCCGTCGGCGAAGTCGGCCCCAGCGTCGTGTACACGACCATCATCATCGTAGGTGGCTTCGCATGCCTGGCAGCATCGAGTTTTCTTCCCAGCGCGCAGTTCGGCGCGCTGGTTTCTCTGGCAGTTGTGCTTGCTCTTTTACTAGACCTTTGGCTGTTACCAGCGCTGTTGCGAAGGCTATCACCCCGTACGACTACGACAGATAATGCCGCGCCTGCCATCGAGTCTTTAGAGCTACGATGATTCGATATATGCTGCTCGCCGTTGCTTGCGCAACGGGTATGACATGCTTGAAGCGTATTGCGCTACGTCTATTGCGCTCTATGCACGGTGAAATCACCCTGTTTCTCCTTGAATACATTCTGGAGCTGACAGAAAAACGTGATTCTATAGTCGGTGCACAAATATATGCTCAGTAGTGTTACCTGAAACATCGAGGCGGAACTTGAAATATATCGCTGTCTATGTAGCTCGACACCGATCCTAGCAGAAAGTCCATAATCCGTATTTATCAATCGCTCCCTCGTGCGTTATCAATCAGCATGCTCTAACATTGACGTTATGAAATCCGGACGCGTCAGCCAGACTGCCCTCAAGGTCGGCCTCATCGTTATTGCACTCAACGAGAAGGTGGAGTGGAAGACTCGACTGCCCCAGAGGCTGGCAGAGCTCACTGAGCGTTTGATCCTGGCGGCGGGCGTCCTCGGTTACGGTCGTCGCATGATCAGCCTGAACAAGAAACGCTGGTCGATCCGTCTCTATGAATACTTCGAAACCAAGACGCCGGGCACGTTCGAAGGGATAGGGGAACGAAAGATCTTTATGAATGAGCAGGTATTAGCTGCGATCAAGGCAGGAGCAAAACAGGTTCTGGTCCTGGGTGCTGGCTTTGACACGCTTTGCCTCCGGCTTGCACCACAGTTTCCGCGCGTCGAGTTTTGCGAGGTGGATCATCCAGCAACGTCCGCAGCTAAAGCAATGGGGATCACGCAGGAGGGACAGCCGGAAAACATGACCCTATTAGCAGCCGACCTCAACGAAACTCCCTTGTCGGTACTTATGAAGAAGGCTGGGCGCTGGGACACCAGCGCTCAGTCGGTTGTCGTCGCTGAAGGACTTTTTATCTACCTGACGGAGGAGGTGGTGCTTCAAGTATTCCGTGAAGTCGCCGCGTGTACGGGAGCAGGCACCTGGGTTGCATTTTCACATGGGGTCATGATCAAAGAACATCGCTTCGCAAACGCAATGTTGCGCTTGATTGGGGAGCCATGGTTGTCATCGTGCACGAGTGCGGATTTACCTGGGTACATTGGTCCGGGTTGGTCGGTGATCGCAACACAAGGGGCGGGATCAAGGCGCAATCTTGAGGCCTTCGCTGTCGCGGAGAAACTCTAGATCTAGCCCCTTTCATTGCTTTACAAGTGCCACAGGCTCTTCCGCGCGACTTTGACCGCCATGAGGCGATGGCGGCCGATTTTCTTCTGAATCCAAATGTCGCCTTTGTATCAACCAGCCGTTCACCGGCATTTGGCCGCTGACACTGACTGGCCGAAACACACCGAATCGTTAGGTGTGCGCTGACGGCTCAGCCCGACCCCGCGGAACCATTTCGCATTAACTGTAGAACCGCAGCTTACCAGCGGACACGTAACTGCGCCTATTCAGCCTTTTTCGCCACAACAAACACAGCTTTGCCCTTTCCCGGTTGCCATTGGTAGTCAATTACAAAACCGGCATCGGTCAAACTGTCCTCCAATTCTTTCGTGGTAAAGACCTTGACCAACGGCATAAGACCTAAGAACTTTGCTATCGGCACGATCACCTTAAATGACTTCATCGTATCTCCAATGCATGCCGTACTGGTGACAAATAGGCCGCCCGGTTTGAGCATCTTATAAACCTTGGCGATTACCTGTTCCTTGTTCTCCACTAAGTGCAAAATACTGAGTCCCAACACGGCATCCAAGGTTTGATCGGAAGCGCTGATTTCCTCTATGCTCGCTTGTTCAAAAGTGACGTTTTCGACATTGATTGCGTCAGCTTTGGCTTGGGCGATTTCAATCATTTTCGATGAGATATCAATTGCGTGGATATGTTTCACATAAGGCGCATGGGCGATCGCGGTCGACCCTGTTCCGCAGCCAAACTCCAATACCTTCATATCCGGCTGAAAGTATTCGCGTGTGACCTGTAGTTTCTTCTGATAAGCCGCTTCATCAGCAATAGGTTGTTTTGAATAGCGTTCTGCAATTCTGTCCCAAAACTTGCTTGACTGATCCATCTCCACCACCGATTTGATTGCCTGACCTAATAGTCTTAACAGAAACTGATGCGATTAATTGATTACACATCAATGATCTAACGGTAACTGCGACGACTTATCTCTAACTACTACATTCCGTGTGGCCCTGATATGAGGAGAAAATAGCTGAACGGTGTTCCGGTCGATACGAGACTTGCCTTCTTTGTAGCGTGAACAGTCTGCGCCGAGACTAGTCCTGGGTGTCATGGTTTGAATAGACGCCTAAACAGGCGCTGAGTCGCTTGGGTTGTGAACGCCGTGTAGCTTTTTCTAAACCGCGCTCTGTTCTCGTCGCCCCGCGCTGCTAAGGACTGGGTCAACCGAGCAATGACTGTATCGAGCCCCGGCGTGAGCTGGCCGCGCTCTGTCAACGAGGCACGCGTGCCGACCAGCAATTCACCATGCACCTGTAGATCTTGGTAGTCACCGAGATTGTCTTGCAGGCGTTTCAGTATACCTAAGACGCGCTGGATCTTTGCAGGAGGATACAGTGGGGCGTAGCACTCAATGAGGTAGCGCAACGTTTTGCAGCGTTTTCTCAGGCCATGATGCGCCTCCGGCGGTGAGTCATTCTCGATGGTGCCGCCTTCGGCGAGTGCGCGTTTGTAGGCTTTCCAAATGCGCGTATCGGCCATGACCTTGACGGGGAGTGCTGCGCTCGCCAGTACGGTGCGACGTGGCGGCGTGGCAGCGAGATATGCGCGCCAGCTATTGACGAAACGGCGATATTCCGCAGAACGCAGAAATTGCACGGTGGCAGCATATGCGGTGCGACGCTGGGCCGCAACATGGGCATAGACGGCATCGAGCTGTTCCTGCATTTGCGCCGGCAATAGGGAGCGGTAAAGAGCGAAATTGACCAGCATGACATCGAGATCGCGTTGACGGCTGGTGACTGAGCTGAGGCGCGCGAAAAACATCCTGGCTCGTTTGATCTGCCGCTGAGTGATGACACCACGCGCTTGTTTGAGCAGGGAACGGCAGCGGCGTGTCGCGACGCGAAAATCGTGCAGACAAACGCTGTCGGTATCTGCGATGACAGTGGGATGATTGGTTTCCATCAGCGACAGAAAAAATGCCAGCAAGTGTTTGACGGCAGTGTCGGAACGAGCCTCGTCATCAAATGCCATATTGGGCCTGGTGTCAAAACGGGAGGTATCGATATTTAAGGCGGTGATCAGCTCGGTGACCGGAGTCACCGAGGCGGTCACTGGTACACCATGCTGACATAGGATATTGACGATCGCGCTGTTTGTTCCGTCGTGCCCCTCTATAGGGGTGAAACATAGCCTCCTATCCAGCAGCGACGCTGCGTCTACGCTTTCTGTCGGCGCACTGAGCTCGAGATCGAGATGCGCGACCGACTGACCGTGAGCATCGTGGACCGTTAGCGCGTGGCGCGTCACCGCGACCGTGATGTGCGTGACGAGGGCGCGGCGGCCCAGGATAGGCGCGAGGGCGGCGCTCAATTCTTTCGCCGGTGGCCATGGTGCGAACACCGGCACCTGATCGCAGGCCGTTTTCACCCGTAGCTGACGAGTGCTCAAATCGATGAGTCGCAATTGAATGTGGTCGTCGAAATGGTCGGCGACGAGATAAAGGCCGTTTCTCAACAAGCGCCAATCCAAGCTGTCGAGATAGCTACGCCGAAAGTGCCCAGCATCGGCGCTGCGCCGACAATTCCATTCGCCATTCAGCATCGCCTTGGGCGTCCGGTTCGGTACAGCACTGTCCAATAGAAAGCAGAGCGGTTTCATGGTCATGTGGCATTGAATAAGACTGCATTATATATCTGCAGGGCGCGGCGCCAGGGTGACGATTTTATTACAATACACCCTCGCCGGGGTCGTTTGGCCGTACTAGGTGTACTATCTTCCCCGAGCCGACCGCCAGCGCATGCCAATCTTCAGGCAAAGCGATCTGCGCCAAGGTGGCGGTAGGCATGAGTTTGCCCTTATTCGACAGCGGCAGCCCGTCGCCGCACAAATGGATGAGAAGTTCCTCCAAGCCTGGATCGTGGCCTAGCAAGAGAACCTGACTGGTGCCTTGAGGGCAGTCTGCTAAAACCACCAATAGCGTCGACATATCGGCGAGATAGACTCGGTCGTCAAGGTCGATCAAGGTGTCCGCAATGGGCAAATGGGTACGCAGCTGCACCAAGGTCTCGCGGGTGCGCGCCGCGGGGGAAGAGATTACCCAATCCGGCTGCAGGTGGTGCCGTTTCATCCACTGGCCGACATGGCTGGCGGCGGCACGGCCCCGCTTGTTCAATGGGCGATCGAAATCTTCAGGTACCTGCCATGTCCAGTCCGACTTGGCGTGGCGCAGCAGGATTAAGTTTCGCATCACTGGTCTCACATATGGGCCTACGCAGAGGGGCGTTTGCATGCCTCTGATGTGGGTGTGACCCTCAATGTAAGCGTTGTCCCTGCAGTAAACAAGTGCAACACCAGGCGCGCTGGGTAAGGCCTCGCTCAGGGCATCCGCCCTGCTCATAAAGAGCGCCTAGTGGAGACTGTCGAAATGCACCGGTCCGCTTAGCGGCGTTTGAGTATGATAAACAAGGTTCTTTACGTAACGCTCCGCTAAGAGTGAAAGAAAGTATCGGACGCGGGCACCGTCCATGAGGTTTTTTAGTCTGTTCTCGTAGATCTCGCGTATCATCACTTCGTCAAGATGGTAATGTTCGGCGAGTGCATGGATCACGCTCATATGGAGTGTGCGTTCTTTATCAGTGTCGTAGCGAATGCTCATGTTTGATCCTAAAATTGTCGGTCCACGGCTGATCTACGCGGGCGTTTACCGCTATTCTGCGTCGCACACAAGGGCGCTATAAATAATGCGACGGAATATTTCCTTGGGGAAAGACGAAGGCCACGTATTTGACGTGTTGTCGAGCTTTCTTCAGTATCGGCGTCACGAGCGCATACAGCCAAAATGTTGCTACGTAGAGAGCATAACAGGCAAAAATGACACGGATTTGACAGAAATATGACGTCTTGGCCTGGGCAGGAGGTGTCTTGTGGCAACGCTGTCCTCCGAGTCCGGTTTCGCGAAATTGGTGCTGCTAACAGTCATTAGTCGAATGTTGGAAACGGCCGTGCAAGAGGCGCTATGAGCTATGGGTGTGGCGGCGAATTAGGGCGTTCGAGGCAAAGCGTTCTGCGTATGCAACCTGTCGCACTCATCAGTCAGAGTGCGACCTGCCTTAACCATCCCGGCTATCTGTAAGATGCGGCACACTTCCTATTCATGTGCGTAGCGTAGGCTATGCAATTAGAGCGCATCACTCTGCATGCGTGGCAGCGGCATGCCAGGGCGGCCGAAGTAGGCCTGGGTGTCACCGGTATCTTGGTCTACGTTCAAGAATATTTCTCCGTCCCAGGCGACTATCTCGTCGAGGCTGCGAAACACCTCAGTCGGATCCGTGCCGACGGCGAGGCTGGCTTCCAAGCGACAGAGACTGGCGTTACAGGCCAAATCTTGCACGGTGAGGGTGTTGTTCATGGCTTGCTGTAGGCCGTCGCGAACTTGTGCTTCGGCGCTGTAGCTCCAGTTCGGGTCCGGGGCTTCAGCGTGGAAAGTCGTCTCGAAGAGTGCCAGTTGCGCCGTCATCCGTTCATCCGACCGGGCGGCCAGCTGCTCCGCCGTCGGTTCCAGCGTGGCGGCGGTGGGTAACCGGGATAATGCGTCTGCGCCGCCACGCAGGGCCGCCAACTCTGCGCGTAACTCGGCCAGTTCCTGGTGGGCTTGGCGCAGACCGGCCACCAGGCGAGCATCGTGATTTTCCCCTGAGCCTGACTGGCCCGTACCGACGTGACCTTCCAAGTACTGGGTGCGGGCCTCAATGTCCTGTTGTTTGGCCTGCAGGCTCGTCGCCAGGCGCTGCGCTTGATCGAGCTTGCGCTGGAAGGCGTCGATGTCTTTGCCTAACTGTGTTGTTGGCGGGTGCTCCAGTGTCATAGTCACCACCGCACCGGCTAGCAAAGTACCTGCGATGGCAGTACTGACCAATAAGTGACGTGCTTTCATGGTTAAGCGCTCCCTGTAGGTGCGCCTCACGGGCCGGGAAGGCCCGTGAGGCGGTGGGTGTCATTGATTAACCTGATAGGTCACCAACGCGGAACGGTTGCCCGAATATGTGGGCGGGAGGTGGCAGCTGAAATAGAGGTGGGACGCGCTGTTCTCTCCCCCTAAACTACCCGTATTGAGGTGTTGAGCCTGGTTGCCGGACCCGGAGGTGTAACGATTGCCGGTGCCCCAGAAGGAAGTGCTGCCGCTGGTATTGTGCGAGAAGCTGACCAGGCGGCAGCGCGCGTTGCTGGAATAGTGGCGGTCCACCATGCGGACCCAACTGCCATCTACGCCGGCGTCATGAAACAGCCCGTCGAAGTCCGTACGCAGGGCGGGACAATCCAATCGCAGCCAACGGCTGCTGGAAGGATTGCGGATCTTACTGGAGCTGAGTTCCGGCTCGGGATCGCTGGCGTTCCACTTCACACAAACCGAACCGGGGTAGTTCGCCCGGTCGGCGTGGGCGGAATAGCTGACCAAACCGAGCAGCAGGATGGTCACAGTCGTTAACAGATTTTTAACAGACATGGTTCTGTTCCTCCGTATTAGAGATTAGAGTCAAATAGACGTGGTCATGCACTGCAAGCCACGGCCCATTTATATGGGCTGGGAGGAATCAGTTCGTGGGCATAGTGCCGCCCTAGGTTGTGAAGTATTCACGTAGGGCCGGTGATGATCCTGCGACACCTTGATCTGGCGACGCTGTTGCAATTGGGCGAGTGGACGGCACGCGCATGCGGTGTGGAGACGAGCTTCGCCATGGCGCGGTGGGACAATGTGCTTGGTCCTAGCGGCTTGTGTCTGAATAGACATTGAAGACAACGATCTGGGGAGAGAGGAGGGCCGCCACGGCAGTTGTGTGATTTGCCGGTTGCTGAATGGCCGCGCCCATGAGGCAGTTTTGCGCGTCTGCCCGGCAGGGAAAAACGCAGGAAGCACCCAGTGTATTACTGTGCAATAGATAGAACCCATTCAACTTGATTGGAGGGGCAGTACGATAATCGCGTCAGCATGCCAGGGAGTGCTCCCACGCACCCTGCCCGAGTGGTATAGCCGATCAAGTACGCAGCACCACTTACTAGTAGCGCGTAGGCAGCTGCTCGTTGATAACGATGTGCTTCTTCTCGAAGCTAATGTAGCCGCCGATGGCCAGATCCTTGAGGATGCGGGAGACCATCTCCCGCGAGGCGCCGACCCGGTTGGCGATGTCCTGCTGGGTGAGTTTGTCTTCGATCACCATACGGTCATCCTGGGTGGTCGCCATATTCAATAAGGTCTTGGCCACTCGGCCGTAGACGTCCATCAGAGCGAGGCTCTTAACATTGTCCGTTAACGTGCGGACGCGCTGAGTCAAACCCTGAATCACGCTGTAGGCGATGCTGGGATGTGCCGCCAGGAGGTCTTGAAATGATTGCTTGGAAATCATCATGAAACTGGACGGCTCCAAGGTCATCACTGAAGCGGAGCGCTCGGCATCGTCGAGCAGCGCCAGTTCACCGAAATACTCGCCCGGCCCCTGGGTGTTGAGCACCACCTCTTTGCCTTGTTCGTCACTCAGGAAGACCTTTACCTTGCCCTTGAGGATGACGTACAGGGAGTCGGTTTGATCTCCTTCGTTGATGATGATGACTTGTTTGGGAAAGGCGCGCGTGACGGCATGCTTGCTGACCTGTGCCAGTTCGTCGTCGCTGAGCCCGGAGAAGATGGGTACATTTGCTAACATTTGATCCGACCTATAGACACAATCAACGCTAAAGTGGCATTAAGGCTTTCGTGCCTTAGACTCTAATTCGTCTTCGTGTATTGCGGTCAGTGTATACCTGGGTCGGAAACGACGTCCACCTTGGCGCTAAACTAAGCCCATGACCACACCTATCACCAAACCGATCCGACAACGACCATCACCGTGGCGGCAGGCCATATGGATCGGGATCGTCGTGGCGCTGATCGGTGCGTTGGCCTATTTACTGCCCGCCGGACGGGACTGGGAAGAGCAAGTCGGCCTGGATTTTCTGTTCGCGCAACGGGGCGTGCGGCCGGCACCGGCGGAGGTGGTGGTGGTTCCTATCGAGCGTAGTGCCGCCGTCCAGCTGGGATTGGAGAACGACCCGTCCGCCTGGCCGCGCGAGGTGCATGCTCGCCTCGTTACGCGCTTGACGGCGGCGGGAGCGGCGGTGATCGCCTTTGATATCTTCTTCAAGGAAGCGCGTGACCGGGCGGGGGATCAGGCTTTGGTGCAAGCCATGCGTCGGGCCGGCAATGTGGTGGTGTTTGGCTACTTACAGCGTGAGCGTGAGATCAACGGTCCACTGGGCAGCGGTGTGGATATCGTGCGTCTGGTTCCACCCATGGCGGACATCGCCGCATCGGCGCGAACCGTGGCACCCTTCGCCTTGCCCAAGCTGCCGGTCCAGGTCAGCCGCTTCTGGACCTTTCATCCGCTGATGGATGAGGTGCCGACCTTGCCGGCAGCGGCGTTGCAAGCCTATGTGGTCGATGCCCAGCTACTGCTGGCGGACGCCTTGAGCCGGGTGGGACTCTCGGCGGTGGTGCCGCCGGCCATTCTGCGGGAACGCTTACGTAAGGAGCCGGAACTGGTGGGGCGGGTGACCGAGGCGTTGACGGCGTCAGGGGCCGCTACCGCAGGTCAACTCCGTCACGCGCGAGCGTGGCTTAACCTCTATCAGCAAGCGCCTCGGCCTTACTTGAATTTCTACGGCCCGCCCAGGACCTTGGCTACACTTTCTTATGTCGACTTGTTGCATGGCGACCCGCAGGCTTTGGCGGCGGTGCGTGACAAAGTGGTGTTCGTGGGCTTCGCGGAAAGCCGTCAGCCAGAGCAGCGGGATGGCTTTATCACTGTCTATTCGCAAGCCGACGGCCTGGATCTCAGCGGTGTGGAGATTGCCGCCACCGCCTTCGCCAACCTGCTCCATGACGAGACGCTGCGCCACTTGTCATTGTTCGGTATGGTGATGCTGGCCTTGGCTTACGGTTTTATGGCCGCGCTGGTGGGCCGGTTGTTGCCAGCAGCGGCGGCGATCGTGGGGCAACTGCTGTTGGCCGTGGGGCTGGTGTCGCTCAGTCTCTTTAGCTTCGAAAGCCAACATTACTGGCTACCGTTCATGGTCCCGGTGTGGATATTGAGCCCGTTGGCCCTGTTGGCGGGTCTGTTGCTGCGTTACCGTGAGACCCACGCGGAGCGTGCGCGGGTGCGTGAGGCGTTTGGTTATTACGTTCCGCACCATGTGGTGGACCAACTGGCGCAGGGCGCGGATCAGGTGCGCAGTCATCGCGAGCTGACCTTCGGTATATGCCTGGCCACCGACGCTGAGCGCTACACCAGCCTGGCGGAAACGCTGACGCCGCAAGCACTCAGCGCATTGATGAATACTTACTACGAGACCTTGTTTGCGCCGGTCAGGCGTCACGGCGGTGTGGTGTCGGATGTGGTGGGCGATGCCATGCTGGCGATCTGGTCCGGGCAGGAGGAGGCAGCGGCCAGCAAGCGGCAGGCCTGCCTGGCGGCCCTGGAGATCCGTCACGCGGAGACGGCGGTAAGCTCGGAGGGCGAGCCGCTGTCCTTGCGCACCCGCATTGGTCTGCACTGCGGTGAGATGATGGTGGGCAACGTGGGGGCACTGGACCACTTCGAGTATCGCGCCGTGGGCGACATGGTGAACGTCGCCTCACGCATTCAGGGGCTCAATAAGTATCTGGGCACCCGAGTGCTGGTGTCCGAGCAGATGATGACCGGCGTGGACGGCTTCATCACCCGCCCCCTGGGCGCGTTTCTGCTCGTCGGCAAGTCACAGCCCTTGGTGGTGCGAGAGCTGATGGCGCTGGAGGAGGGCGTCACGGCACCGCTACAGGCGCGTTGCGAAGCCTTTGCAACGGCCATGAGCGCTTTTTCCGCGGGACAATGGGCGCGCGCTCACGCGCTATTCACACAGTATTTGTCTGCCTCTCCGGAAGATGGGCCGGCCCGCTATTTCTTGGCCCGTTGTGAGCAATACATAACGGCGCCACCCGGAGATTGGCGCGGCGTCATCGCGCTGGGAGGGAAATGAGCGAGCGCTCGAGCGTGAATATTGCACGGTTTTCATTGATAATGGTGCGCAGCAGTAAAAATAATATCCACTATCTTAATAAATAATAAACCACCGGTAAGGGAGTACCACTGCTCATGGCTCGCCACTCCTTACGTTTCCTTGTTCTGACCTTTCTGTTTTCGTTGTGCGTCGTGGGGCCGGCTTGGTCCGAGTGTGCGGGCGTCGCGCAGCTGGCTGCCGTGGAAGGTCGCGCGGAAGCGCGCGTCACCGGTACGGATGTGTGGCAGGAGGCCACGGCGTCGCAAAGCTTTTGCGCCGGCGATACCCTGCGGGTGGGCGCGCACAGCCGTGCCGCGGTGATATTGAGCAATCACACCTTGGTGCGGCTCGATGCCCACACCACCATGACCTTTACCGGCCCCCGCGAAGAGGGCGGCTTCTGGGCCGACTTGTTGGAAGGGGTTGGCCATTTCATGAGCCGCGTGCCGCGCACCCTGAAAATCACCACGCCCTTCGTCAACGCCGGCGTAGAAGGTACGGAGTTCCTGGTCCGCGCCCGCGATGGCGTAGGACTGATCATCGTATACGAAGGCCGCGTCAAAGCGGATAACCCGCAAGGCAGCTTGCTACTGGTCAGTGACCAGGCGGTCACGGCGAGTGCCGGAGAAAAGCCCCGCCTAACGACCTTGGTGCGACCCCGCGATGCGGTGCAGTGGGCGCTCTATTATCCGCCGCTATTGCTGTTCGATCGTGACAGATTCGCGGGACAGCGCGCTGGGGCTGGGCAGGCGCAAGTAGCGCGTTCGCTGGAGCTCTATCGCCAAGGTCGTGTCGCCGACGCCCTGGAGGCAGTCGCGGAGCTGCCCGAGCCAACGCTAGATCCTCAATTCTTCACCTACCGGGCTGCCCTGCATTTGGCCGTGGGTGGTGTGGCCGCAGCACAGGCCGACATCGATCAAACCTTGCAGCTCAACGCCACAGACGCTGATGCCTTGGCGCTCAAGGCGGTGATCGCCGTGGTGCACAACGACCAAGAGCAGGCCATGCAGCTTGCCGAACAAGCCGTGACGGCCGCACCGAACGCCGCCGGTCCATTGCTGGCGTTGTCTTATGCCCGGCAAGCTCAATTCGACTTGGAGCAGGCCCGAGAAGTCATGGAAGCGGCCGTGGCCGCAAATCCGGATAACGCTTTAGTCTGGGCGCGTATGGCAGAACTGCGGCTCATGTTCCGTGATCTGGACGGGGCGGTTGCGGCCGCGCAGCAGGCGGTCGAACTCGATCCTGAGCTGGCGCATACGCAGACCGTGCGTGGTTATGCCGAATTGCTTCGCTATGATACGCGCGCGGCGAAGTCGGCGTTCGACCGGGCCAAGATGCTGGATCCAGGGGCGCCGATGCCGCACTTGGGCTTAGGGTTGGCGCGGATACGCGAGGGCGCGCTACAGGAAGGGCGCCGCCACATCGAAATCGCCGCGGCGCTGGATCCCGACAACGCGCTGATCCGCAGCTACCTCGGCAAGGCGTATTACGAAGAGAAACGCAGCGCGTTGGCGGGTGCGCAGTTTGATTTGGCGCAACAGCTCGATCCACTGGATCCCACCGCGTGGTTCTACGATGCGCTGCGCAAACAAACGCAAAACCGGCCGGGTGAGGCGCTGGCGGATCTACAGCAATCGATCGCCAAGAACGACAACCGCACGGTGTATCGCTCCCGTTTATTGTTGGACGAAGACCAGGCCGCACGCAGCGCCAGTTTGGCGCGGGTGTATCGTGATCTCGGTTTTGAACAGTTGGCCTTGGTCGAGGGCTGGAAATCACTCAGTCTTGATCCCACCAATCATTCGGCGCACCGTTTCGTGGCGGATTCTTATTCGATCTTGCCGCGCCATGAAATCGGCCGAGTGGCCGAGTTGCTGCAAAGTCAGTTGTGGCAACCGCTCAATCTGAACACCTTGCAGCCACAATTGGCCGAAACCAACTTGGGCATACTCGAAGGGGCCGGGCCTTCGGACAGCTCATTCAATGAGTTCAATCCCTTGTTCGTCCGTCAACGGGTCGGGGTGCAAGCGAACGGCATCGTCGGCGGTGATGACACCTGGGGTGACGATTTGGTTGTTTCCGCTCTCAAGGGGCCGTTTTCGTTCAGCGTGGGCCAGTTTCACTACGAGAGCGATGGCTTTCGTGACAACAACGATCAAGAGCAGGATATCTACAACATCTTCGCGCAAGTAGCGGTGACGCCGTCTACGTACTTGCAGGCCGAGTTGCGCACCTCGGAGAGCGACAAGGGGGATTTGGGGCTGCGCTTCGATCCGGACAACATCAGTACTGCGTTTCGCGAGCAGACCGAGACGGACACCTATCGTTTGGGTGTGCGCCATGACTTCTCGCCCTCATCGCAGATTATCGGCTCCTATATCTCACAAGATTTCCAATTGACGCAGCAGGATGCACCGATTCCTATCGTGACGACAGACTTTGTTCGCGACGATGATCCGTATAGCGCGGAAATTCAACATGTCTATAAGTCAAAGAACATGCTTCTGATCGGCGGGCTGGGCCAGTTCGAATCGGACAGTACGACAGTAATCACCACCACGACTGATTTCGGATTTCCGGTGCCGCCGATTATTCAGACCACAGTGTCCGAGGATGACAACAAGCATATCAACGCCTACCTCTACTCTCAGCTCCAGTTTCCGGAATATCTGAATTGGATTGTTGGCGCCAGTTACGAAGACTTCGATGGCCGGTTTGTCGAGCGCAATCAGTTCAATCCCAAATTCGGCGTCATATGGCAGCCCGTGGAACGCACGGTGCTGCGCGCCGCCGCCTTTCGCACCCTGAAACGTGCCTTGGTGGCGAATCAAACCATCGAACCTACCCAGGTGGCGGGGTTCAATCAATTTTATGATGATGAGGAGGGTGCTGACGCCAAGCGCTATGGCGTCGCGCTGGATCAGCGCTTAAGTGAAAAAGCGTATGCGGGTATCGAGGCATCTATCCGGCAACTCGATGTGCCGTTTTTAAACGTTGGAGTGGTCGAAGAGGCCAATTGGGACGAAGAGGTGCATCGGGCTTACTTCTATTGGCTGGCCTCCGAGCGCGTCGCGGTGCGAGCTGAATATCTATATGAGAGCTTGGAGTTTGATCAGAAAAACAGCGAATTGATCGAGCTGACGACACAACGCTTACCCCTCGGCGTGACTTATTCCCACCCCATGGGAGTGGCACTGGGTGGCACGGCGACTTACATCGATCAAAAGGGCGAGTTCTTCGATACTGTGGCCTTGAGTAGTTCTAAGGGCAGGGATGGCTTTTGGGTCGTCGATGCGACGATTAGTTATCGTCTGCCGAAGCGTTATGGTCTAGTTTCCGTTCAAGCCAAGAATCTATTCGACGAGTCGTTTCACTACCAGGATGTCGACTCGGGGCAGCCCACGCTCTATCCAGAACAGCTGTTTTTTCTAAGGCTGACACTGGCGTTGTGAAGAGAACATCCACCCTAGAAGTAGAGTTCATAACCACAAGGAGATCATTCGTATGAAGCGTAACATTCGGCAGAATAGAGGCGTGCTAATCCCATTTCTATTGGCCCTCATCGTCACCCCCTTGATGGCTTGTGCCCAGATGGAAAAAATGACGGGCATGACAGAGCCAAGTTCGGAAAATGTCCTCCCCTTCAGAGTCGCGTTTGATCGAAATGGTAATGTGCTCATATTGGATGAGAAAGGGAATATGATTCGCCCGACTACAGACGTCAAGTTTCCTTTGGACGTAAAGCAGATTAGGAGCGTTCAAACGATTACTGCCATCGAGGTGGTGGGTTCGCACTATTATTTATTGAAAGCAGGAGGGAATACCTATGTAATTCCTCTGCCGGCTCCGCATCCCTAGTAAGAAATCCATCGTACATAGTTCTGGTAGCGTGGTGTCAGGCCACGCTACCAGAACCACAACTATCTTCTGCTGAATCAGTGTCGGAATTCGTTCAGCGTGATAAACGTGGTGAGCTGGATTAGCGTGAGAACATTCTCGTCCCTAAGCTAACGCTCTTTGCTCACGACCATCGCCTGTCAACAGCCCTGTTTTGTCACGATGCTTGCGCCTTCCTTGATGACGCTCGAGCCGTCCGGGCAGCGCCAGACGACGGTATCCACGAACGACACCTTGCCATTGAGGCAACGCCAACCCGCACCTAGCCCTGTGGTGAGTGCGCCGCGGCACGGGGGGAAGTAGGGGTGTAGCCTTATCAGTTCTTCGATGACCCGGGTGATGATGTTCGTGGGTAGATTCGTGTACAGGCTGGGATGGGTCAGCGCGGCGCGCAGTACTGCCGCTTGCGGGATGGCGGCGGCCATCGGCAGTCCGCTCACATCGTTTGGGCTGGTATGGTTGATCAGGGCGCCATAAACTGAGTTACAGGTATTCATGATGTGCTCCTTGGGTCTGAATATATACGTATGACAATGGCCGCCGGCACATCAGGGTGCCGGCGGCCGGTTTAGGCGCTACTGACCGCTGGGAGTGGCGGAGGTCACCGGTGCCGAGTCGATGTTCCCTTCGAGCTCCAACTCCTCTTCGTTCAGTTTCACCTTGACCCCGCCACTGGTGCGGTTGCCGCGCGCGATGGATATGATCAACGCCGCGCCACCGACCACCACCACCAGTGCGACGACGACAACAAAAGCCTCCAACAGCGTGAAGCCCTCTGCGAACTGTCGGCCGCCGAGGGTGGCCAGCAGGCATTTGCTGTTCTCGTCGATCAGCGTGATGGCGAAATTGGCGGAGTTATAGACATCAGGCTGGACGATGGCGCGCACGCGCTTACCGTGAGTTTCGATGACGAAACTCGCCCCGGGCAGCTTGCCGATGGCGCGAGCCGCTTCGGTTTGTTCTGAGATCGTGCGCACCCACACGCCGAGTTGTTCCAGCGTCGAAAACCGTGATGTGATGGCGAAGCTCTGCGCGCGTGTACCTATGGCCACCAACCCTTTGAGCGTGGCTTGGTTGCGTTCCGGCCCCTCGAATAGGGTGAAAACCGCATGCGAACCGTCTCTATGATCTTGGAGGCTGTATACGCCGAGCTCCAAACCGGGTTTGAATTCAAACATTGTGCTATTCATGGCTATCTCCTTACATTTTTCGCACTGTGTACTAGATATGTGCGCGATTAAAGTGTGTTGACTTGAACGCCGTTGCGCGTTCGTCAGTAAGGATTACGCGGCGAGTTCAGAGACGGTTCGGTGGATGTGAATAGTTCACAAGTACGCTGTCTAAAATGGCTAATGCGAAAGATGAAGGCGAATTACTGGTTTGCAGGGGCGAACCAAAGTGCCAGTTCGCGCGTACTAGTTATAGACCGGCCATTGATGCGCTAACTCAGAGAGGTATTGCTCGTGGCGGGGGCGCAACCAGTGAAGGCCGGACGGCTTGTGGCGCGAATGAGATGCAGCATTTGGCCGTCATGGCGCCCCCATCAACCTTCCCCCTGCTAGAAGGGATGAGTTTTCCGCGAAAGGTATTTGGTTGCCACGTTAACCGTAAAGCGTCTTGTAGGGCGCGGAACTGGAGGAGTATAACCATCATGTCGGACATGATGTCCGCGCGACGCGGCAGGCCGCAGATGGCGGATGCAGACAGTGATGAAGCTTTGTTGGCGGCGGTGCGAGAGGCCGACCGTAGCGCGCTTGCGGCACTCTATGATCGCTACGTGCCGACGCTGCTAGCGGTAGCCTGCCGTATGCTGCAGAACCGCCGCGATGCAGAGGATCTCATCCATGATCTATTTCTGGAAGTCTGGCACAAAGCGGGTCACTACGATGCGCGTCGCGGCACGGTACGCCATTGGCTATTCATGCGTCTACGCAGTCGCGCCATAGACCGAATTCGCGCGCTGAGTAACGCCCGCAAGCACGCCATGATGATCAGTGATGAGGCGGTGACTGGCGACGACCGTGAAGTGGACATCACGCGGCATGCCGACTATCAGCACGCTAGCCGGGCGATGCAGCAGTTGTCCGAGGAGCAACGTCATGTATTGGAGTTGGCCTATTTCAAAGGTTGGACATGCCGGGACATCGCTACGGGTTGTGGCATTCCTATCGGCACCGTGAAATCGCGTCTCGCTGCAGCCGTGGCGCTGTTGCGCCGTGAGTTGAGCGAGCAAGAGGAGCAGCTTTGATGGCCGCTGATGATACTCAACTGATTGAATGGGCGCTGGGGGTGTTGGAGGCGGACGCTCGCGAGGCGTTGGAACGTCAGCTGAAGGCGGCACCTGATGCGCGCCAAGATTCGTTGGCACTGCAAGAGGCGCTGGATACGTTGGCGTTGGCGGAAAAGCCGGTATATTCCAGCCAGGACTTGAAAAATCGTGTGTTGGGTGCCATCGAGCCCGTGACGCGTTTCGGTGGTTTGGTCACTCGTTGTGCGGCCATGTTCGATTTGAGCGCGGAACGCATCAGTGCGCTGCTGGAGAAGATAGACCGAATCGAGCAGGACGACTGGCAGGCGACGCCGATACCCGGTGTGCGGATATTGCGCTTCAGCGGTGGTCCCCGGGTGGCGGCGGCGAGTTGCGGCTTGGTGCAGGTGCAAGCGGGGCGTTTGTTTCCGGCCCATCGTCATCGTGGGCATGAATGGGTGCTGGTCCTGCAGGGTCATGCGCAAGACGATAGCGGTCGTCGTTATTCTCCCGGGGACTTGGCGTATTGGGGCGTGGGAACTCGCCACAGCCTACGCGTTTTAGATGATGATGCCTTGGTATTTGCGGTGGTGCTGGAGAAGCCAAATAGATGGCTGTTGGGACGCACGTTGAGGGAGTATTTATTGGCCAAGTGGCGCCCGGGACGCGAGTATGGTGATTAGGGCGGTGTTCGAGCGCATCGGCGGGCTATATGAGCGGCTTGTATCGCCCGCCCGGGGCGGCTGAATTATCTTGTCGGCTGGGGTGCGTCTGCACGACGTATGAATAGGCCATTCAAGAAATGGCAGTGAGTTGTTTCACCCCGTGCAAAGAGGGGAGCTGGAGATGGGGGAAGCCACGTCAGGCAATGCGCGACATGTCACCCCTGCCCCCCGGCCTCTACCCTAGCCCTCCCCCTGCCAGGGGGAGGGAGCTCGACTCAAATATGCATTAATTCACCGTAATCGCTTTGTTCTTGTTGCCCTTGAACGTCTCTCCATACGAGTAACTGCTGGTGGCGACTTTCAGGGTGTAGCTGAGCGGATAGGGCCACCACCATAGATTGGGGGCACGGACCAGCCAAGTCGCGGAGTCGCTGTTGCCGTCAGTGATTTTGCCGACGTTCTGGGTCTTGCTGCCGGAGATCAGAATGAAACCCGACGGGAGGTTCAGCGTCACCTTGACGCTGTGCGCATCCAGGTCGCCGCTGTTGTTGACGTTGGCGGTCACCGCGAAGAGCTGATTGCTGAACAGTGCCGCCGGACTGTTGATCCCGATGGTGAATTTCGGGCCCGTGGCCGGCGAAAAGTTCTCTTCCGTGGCCAAGGCGTAAGGTTCTGAACTGGCGCCATCGAAAGATGAACTGTAGGCATAGACCTTGACCACCGCGGAACCGCTGGTGTTGGCGGCGACCTGATGGACGTTGTTGCGGATGCTGATGTCGCTGTCCATGGTGCTGTTGTTACTCTCGCGGTAGATCTTCAGATCCAAATCACTGAGGTCACGATAGGCGGTAGGGGTGGCGGCGTTTTTATAGTCCACCTCCCGCTCCCACACCAGCGTGGCTTTGTCGTTGTTATAGGCGTAGCCCTTGTAGAGCTTGTAGTCACCGCTCTGGCCGCTGGGTTTGACGCTGCTCTTGAAGTAGTCGTTACGGTGGAAATGGGCGTGCCACAGATCGAGATAGCCCCAGCCGTAGCTCTTGTTCCACTCCGAGCCGCTGACCGGACCGTCATCGGCGGTGGTTTGGGTGTTGTTGTCTTCCCAAGCATCCGCCGTATTGAGGAGCACCGCCTTGATGGCCATGGGCTCCCAGTTACCGGCGTCGTTGAGCAGCAGTGTCGCCGCCCCGACCTTGGGTGCGGCGGAGCTGGTGCCGCCCATCGTGGTCCAGCCGCTGCCGGTGTTGCAAGTGCGGGTCTGATGGCCCGGGGCGGCGAGATCCGGTTTCTTACGCCCGTTGACCGTGGGGCCGCGGCTGCTGCTGGTCCAGACCCGGTCGTCATTGCGCGACAGGGTGTTCTGGTCGTACATGTTGGCCACGGTCAGGGCGTTGTAGTTGTTGGCCGGCACGGTCATGGTGTTGGTGCCCCAGCCATTGTTGCCGGCGGACTTCACCCACGAGGTGTTGTAGTCGTGGACCACCGCGTCCACGAAGCGGGAGAAGGCATGCCAGTCGCTGCCGGTGGCGGCGCCGTTGCCCCAGCTGTAGTTGATGACCTCGGGATCGTCGCCGGCCAGGCGGATCATCCAGTCCGCGCCGGACATGGAGGTGCTGGTATTGCCGGCATTGTCGACGATGATGGCATCCAGGCCATAGGCCAGGCCACGATAGGTGTTGTTGGTGCTGCCGTACATGCACGCCACGCCGCTGCCGTGGGAGCCATTGGTGGCGTAGTTCTCGTAAAAGGTGTGGCCGCTGATGGCGGGATGGGTTTCGGCGACGCCGGAGTCCAGCACCCCCACGTCCCACGGCCAGCCGGTATAGCCCGAGTTCCACCAGGTGTCGGCCCCCAGCGAGTCCGCCTGATTGTCCAGTTCCGGCTTGCCGGGCGCGTCATAGACCACTTCGGCGATTTCCCGTCGGGTGGCGAGTTCTTTCACGAGATAAGACGGCACAGAGGCCGCCAGGGTGTTGATGACGGCGGTACGCTCGCTGATCTTTCCTCCCATTTTTTCGACCAGGGCCATCACCCGCGCTTGAGATGGGGCCACCGCGTCGCCGGAGGCGCGGGCGATTTCGCTGCGCATGCGCCGGGTGAGCGCTTCGCGGCGTTGATTGAGATCTTTGATTTGTTCTTGCAGGTTCCTGGGTAGTTGCGCCGCCATCATCTTGGCGTGCGCCGCTTCTTCATCTTGACTCTGTAAGGAGACCTCCGGGCTGTAGCGGCCATAGATGTCCCGCACTTGTTGAGCGAGGTTGGCGAGAACCTGTTCATACTTAGAACGAATTTCCTTGGCGATGGCGTGCTGAGGCTGTTCCGTCAGCACCAGAATCACGGGGACTTCTTTTTGGCGCTGGCTTAAGTCCAATAAGAGGGGGTCCAGGGCCTGTACCTTGTCCGGGGGGGCGGGCGGCTCCTTCTTGGTTTCGGCGGCAATCGCGCCATCTAAGAGGGTGCTGGCGACCAGCCCTGCCGCGATGAACGGCATCATGGCGTGTGGTTTCATGACTAGCTCCTAACTTTCGTGGTGGTGTGAGCTTATTGTCAGAATCTGCTCGGTTAACCGCTGTTGGAAAATGTCCGGTAGAGGTGTGAAGAATTCACACTTCCCATGTCCATGATGGCGGCGCCAATTTGAGTCCATGGGTGGCAGTCGAGCTGCATAGGCGCTAAGGTTGCGCTAGGGGAATGCTCTGAACGTAGTCAGCGCTATGCGCTCAATATCGTAGTCCCGTAGCAGGCATTCCCTATGCTCTTCGCGGGGAGGCAGGACGTATGAGCCTGACTAATCAGATAGGCGAGATCGACAGTGCAGACTGCCTGCAACATCTCTGCGCGACGCTGGAGCTGATCATCCAGCCGCGGGAAAGAGACCTGGGCGGTTTTTCAGTGCGGCGGGTGCTGCCCTGCGCGAAACGTCGCATGGTGGGACCATGGATATTCTTCGATCACATGGGGCCGGCGGTTTTCCAGGCCGGGTCAGGCGTGGATGTGCGGCCCCATCCCCATATCAATCTGGCCACGGTCACCTATTTGTTCGAGGGAGAGATCGTGCATCGCGATTCGCTGGGGAGCGTGCAAGCGATACGTCCCGGCGATATAAATTTGATGGTGGCGGGCAAAGGCATCGTTCACTCCGAGCGTGAGGCGCCGCAAGTGCGCAAGCAAGCGCGCACCGTGCACGGACTGCAATTATGGCTGGCCTTGCCGAAGGGGCAAGAGGAGATCGAGCCGGTGTTCTATCATTATCCGTCGGCGGAGATTCCACGCATCGAAGTCGAGGGGGTGCCGGTGCGCGTGATGATCGGTGCGGCGTTTGGTGTGACTTCCCCGGTAAGGATCTATGCAGATACCCTTTATGCAGAAGCGCGTCTGTCGAAAGGTCAATGCATAATCATTCCGGATACGGTCGCGGAACGAGCCGTCTATGTCGTTCAGGGGTGCATGCAAGAACGGAATATCGAGATCACCGAACACAGTATGGCGGTGTTGGCAAGTCAAACCGCAGTGACGCTGACAGCCAGGGAAGAGACCCATATCGCCATCATCGGTGGTGAACCGCTGGGTGAGCGACATATTTGGTGGAACTTTGTCTCCAGTCGCAAAGACCGTATCGAGCAGGCCAAGTTGGATTGGCAGGCTGGGCGCTACCCAAAGGTAGCGGGCGATGAAGTGGAATTCATCCCCTTGCCTGAGTGAGCGCGGGGCTCAGCTGCGGTCTATCCGGCCGCTAAGTCGAGTAGCAAGGGGCGCCGATTATAGGTCGAGATGTTGAAATCGGGGCTTAGAGTGAGTCTATGCGCTCATTTCAGCCTCCGTTGCGGTATGTTCTATCCAGCTGTGTAGCTCGGTTCGCCGCTAGGTCGTGCCTAGGTAAACTCCCCAGTGCTTTGGCCGACATAATGACGAGGAGTGCCGGGACTGAGCCCGGTCGAGCTGTTTCCAGTGAGGGATGAGTGCCCATGGCCGATGTCAAGCCAGCCGCCTTCAAGAACATTCATACGACTAAGACGCGCCATTTCGGCCAGGTCTTTCTGGCTACGGTGCTCATCGTTGGTGTGCTGCTCTCCATCGTGGCCTTCTTCTTGGTACGTGACTGGGAGGAGGCAGTCATTCAGTCGCAGTTCGATGTATTGGCCAGTGGGCATGCCGCGCTCATACAACGTGAATTGACGAGGCATGTCGACAGCGTGGAGTCGCTGGCTTCGTTCTATGCCGCCTCCAGGGAAGTGGAGCGTGACGAGTTCAGTGATTTCGTTCGCAGCACTTTACAAAGTCATGATGACATTCAGTCGTTGCAATGGGCGCCGCTGGTATTGGGAGAGCAGCGGGCGGATTTCGAACATTCGCTGCGTGCTGGCGAGTTGGCGGATTTTCGTATTACGGAGTTGAGTGCGGCAGGCGATATTCTGTTGGCCCCAGATCACGATGAATATGCGCCGGTGTTGTACGTTGAGCCGCTGACCGGCAATGAAAATATGATCGGCTTCGATTTGGCGAGCGATCCCAGTCGTCGCGCCGCGCTCCATGAGGCGCGCGATCGCGGTCTAACGGTCGCCTCCGGGGTAATCACCTCGCTCACTAAGACGAGTTCTCAGACCTCAATCTTGATTAGTCGTGCTGTTTACCGTCGGGGCACCATACCCTCGACGCTAGAGGAGCGTCGTGATGCGCTATTAGGCTATGTGGTCGGAGTATTCCGTCTGGGAGACTTCGTGATGGAGGCGTTGTCGGATGCCGCCGTGTTGGGAGCGGATATTCGCATTTATGACCAAGGAATGTCGGGGACGTCGTCGCTGTTGCATATGCATGCCTCACGCTCCCGTACAGGGTCAGAAGACGTTAGCGTCATCCCACGTGAGGCCATCGAGGCCGATCTGCACTGGTCGACGGCACTGGCGGCGCCTGGTCGCGCGTGGACCTTATTGCTCTCTCCTGCCCCAAGATACCTTGCAGCCCATCCTCGCTGGCGCTCACCGGCGGTGCTGCTGGGCGGCTTGGTCATGACGGGATTCTTGGCGTGGTATCTGCTGGTGTGGGCGCGACGAACGACACAAGTGGCGACCATGGCGCGCAATCTTGCCGACGCCAACCGTGGCCTGGAAAGCGAGATGTCCGAGCGTGCACAGGCGCAGCACGAAGCGACCAAGCTCTCACGCGCCCTAGAGCAGACCGCCGATTCAGTGCTGATCACCGGTCCTTCCGGGGTCATCGAGTATGTCAATTCCGCGTTCACCGCTTCCACCGGCTATCAAGCCGCCGAGGTCATCGGTCAGCGTCCCAATGTGCTCAAGTCAGGTCGGCATGATCTGGAGTTCTACAGAAAACTTTGGGACGTTATTAACCATGGTGAGGTATTTCGCGATGTCCTCGTCAATAAGAAGAAAAGTGGTGAACTCTACTACGAGGAGAAAACCATCACCCCCCTGAAGAACGATGACGGCACCATTACGCACTTCATCTCCACGGGTAAGGACATTACCGAACGTATGCAGACCCAGGAGCGATTGCACCATCTCGCTTATCACGATTTGCTCACTGAATTGCCAAATCGGCTGCTGTTCCTGGAGCGTCTTGAGCATGCGCTCACCCTCTGTAAGGGGACACAACGCCGGGTGGCGGTGCTGTACTTGGATTTGGACCGCTTCAAGATCATCAATGACACGCTGGGCCATGAGGCGGGTGATGAGCTATTGAAGAAAGTGTCGGGGGTATTACAACGTTGTGCCTATGAAGGCGATACCATCGCACGACTGGGTGGTGATGAATATGCTGTCTTGCTCGAAAATATCGCCTCCGCAGATGACGTGCCGCTGGCCGCGCGCAAGATTTTGGATGCTATCGTTCATCCGCTGGTGGTCGGTGGTCAGGAATTGTTCATCACCTCCAGTATTGGTATCGCGGTGTATCCCGACGATGGTTCCAATGCTGATACCTTGTTGACGAACGCCGACGTGGCCATGTACCGCGCTAAGGATCATGGCGGCAACAATTATCAATACTATTCTTCGGAAATGAATGCCAAGGCCTTCGAACGCCTGACCTTGGAAACGAGCCTGCGGCGCGCCTTGGAGCGGGAGGAGTATCGTGTGTACTATCAACCACAGGTCGACATGAGTACCGGCAAGGTGACGGGCATGGAGGCATTGCTGCGTTGGGAGCACCCGGATTTAGGTTTGGTCAGTCCTTTGGAATTCATTCCGCTGTTGGAAGAAAACGGTTTGATCGTGCCGGTGGGTGAGTGGGTATTGTATCAAGCCTGTATGCAAGCGCGGATTTGGCAGCAAGTGTATGGTGGTTCATTACGCATAGCGGTGAACTTCTCCGGCCGACAATTTCGCCATGCCGGACTGGCGACGATGGTGAGTGATGTGTTGTCACAGGTAGGCTTGGCGCCAAGCGCCTTGGAAATGGAAATTACCGAAAGTGTCTTGATGCAGGGTGATACGGTCTCGTCCGCCAATTTGAACGCGTTGCACCGTGCCGGAGTAAATTTCTCCATCGATGATTTCGGCACCGGCTATTCCTCGTTGAGTTATTTGAAGCGTTTCCCATTGAACACTATTAAGATCGATCGCTCTTTTGTGCGCGACATTATCACCGATGCTGATGATGCTGCCATTGTCCGCGCCATCGTTGCTATGGCCCACAGTCTGAAACTTGGCGTAGTGGCCGAGGGTGTGGAGACGGTCCAACAGCTCAGGGTATTAAACGATATGGACTGTGATCTGGCTCAGGGCTATCTGTTCGGCCGCCCCGTGGCCGCCGATGAGTTGACTCAACTGTTAGGCAAGAAGCGTGGCTGGCAAAAATTGGTGCAGCAACTCCAATAGCCGTTAGATCGGCGTGCGCAGCGTGTCAGCCGCTGACTTCGAGTCGATGGCAGCACAATACCGTTACCATATGACTTTTGCTCTTGGTTTTTTCCAGCAAGGCGCATTCCATGTCGAATTGATACGCCAATTCCTGGCTGCAGGAGTCGCCGCCGTTGATTTTGGGCACCCTGGTGGTGCCTGCCTCCGGCTCGACGCCGATTTGTAACGCCTGGGGTTGGGTATTTTCCGTGGCGCGTGCATCCGCTGCAGAGTCAGCTGGCGTCCATGAGAAGATCGCAAATGACATGACACCGATGGCGAATAGGCTGGCAGCTTTCATAGCCGGCTCCTCTACAAGTCTTCCCAATGTCACAGGAGGGCGTGCCACGGCAGGGCTCGCATCCCCATCTGATGTGTGTGTCGGCTTGGTGAGGATCTGGCTTTAACTCATCGCGATTGCGAGTTTGCGGGTCATTGGTCGGAAAAATATATCTCTCCGTAATAGGCTTCCGCCGTCAGGCCGGTGTTGTCGCTGTCGGTCATGATGGCGACGGCGTGGATTTGGGTGATGTCCGCGCCGAATAATCGCTTGAGGTCTGTGAGCACATTGCGTCGTTCGTGCCGCCATGCGCCGCTGTCTTGTTCACCGCTGCGCACGGCGAGCATGCGTGCTTGGGAGGTGTAGGCATTGGGCCAGGTACTGCCTTGGGCTTGTTGGCTGGCCCATACGTAATTTACCGCGCGCGTGCGCCAGAACAACCAGCCGCCGGAGACGACCACGTAAATGCGCGCGGCATAATCGTCATGCGCCTTGGTGGTCTCATCCAAAGAACCCAAAGTGCGGTCGACGCGCCATGACCAGTGGAGATAGGGGGTTTTAGTGAGATCGATGTCGATTTCGCGCACCAGCCCGGAGGCGCTGGCCTGGCTGCGCGCGTGCAGGACCGGCAGGTCGTTGAGTGTCGTTATTTGATAGCGAGTCTCGCCCCGGAAGGACTGTGTGTCCCAGCCCGCCAGGGAAAGACCATTGAAGAGCTCAATACGTGTTTCGGCCTGAGCCGCAAGCGCCGCGCCGCTGAGCGTCACAAGCATCAGCGCCTTACGTAGGTACACGTGCCACATGTCGGGCGCCCTCTCTAAACGGTGGTGCTAGATGCCATAATAGTCGTCGCAATCGAACGTTTGGTCGCGTCTCATCAGTGAAGCTTACACTTTA
>CALZJG010000063.1 GCA_945787555.1 uncultured Chromatiaceae bacterium
CTTTCTGCCTAAACGGAAGGAGCCGATACTCCCTGACTGCGCACCAACACACCGCCGCCACACGGGTCTGGCTTCTTCACTACGTGCGCTTCTCAAAGCAGCGATCACGATGTTCGCGCCCCGCCAACCCTTGAAATGGCGCGAAGACATGCTACATGTTATGCATACGCTAGCTGTGATTGGCCGCTTGCGAGTAGAGGGCTATGCGGGACACCATGATTGGCAGGTTCCACAAATCCCTGATATTGCCTCCACGATTGAACGGCAGTGTTTCAATCGCAGAATTAACGAACAGGTGTTTTCGTCAACACCACCGTTGGCATTTTGGTCGGCGACGGAACGAATGGGTTACGATGAATACGCCTATACTGTGAGCTTTGGCCAAGCGGGCGCGGTCCGAAGTCCAAAGAACTATGAAGGGGCGGTGCGCCTCATGCGAGGAGGCCCTTGGTGGAGCCCCCCCCAAAATGCGATGAGTGACACATAGCGGTCTATTGCGGTTGCGCATAAGTCATGATGGCGCGTGCGTGACACGTAAAGCGCAATTTTTCTAAGCCGACTGTGCTGCTTAGGCTGCTGTTACGAGAACGTTTCTCACGGCGAGAGATGAGTGATCATCAACCAACCAGAGTTTGAGGAGCCGGCCTCATGCGGTAGGCTAGTCCAGGCATGAAGGAGCTTGAGCACTATATCGCTGAATTGCCCGAGCCGCGTCGTCCTCGCGGTGAGGCTTTGCATCGGCTGGTCACTCAGTTGTATCCCTCTGTGACGGTGAGCATGAAATACAAGATGCCCACCTATCACCTTGGCGTTCACTACCTGGCGTGGGCGAGCCAGAAACATTACTTATCCTTGTATACTTGTTCCTCGCAACGCATTGCTGGTTTTGTGAGCCGTCATCCCCATGCGCGGGCCGGCGTCGGCTGTCTCCGGTTCAAGGATAAGGATGAATTTCCTATGCCTGATATAAAGAAAGTCATCAAGAACGCCCTGGCGCCGACGGCGGCGCTGTTGCGTCGCGAGGCTGAGGCTATCAGCATGGCGCGGGCAAGTGGTCGCCGGGCTCGGAAATAGCTGAACTACTGTCGGGTGTTCAGCTGCAGAAGTCGCTGCGTAGCTATGCGTGCAGATTTTTATATATGGAGATGACACTAATGATGGGCTGGGCAACGGGGTGGTCGATTACGCCGCTGTTGCGGTTAGCTCAAGTTAGCTCGATGGGTGGCACAGCCGCAATCAGGCGGGCGAGCCTTGCTCGGCCGCCCTCATGTGCCCAACAGGGCATGCACTTCGCGCAATTCACCTTTGGCTTCTTCCATCGCTTGCATGCTTTCCTCGGGCGTCATGCCCAGCTTGGCGAAGGCGGGTACGGTGCCCCAATCCAGTTTGCCGTGGCGGTGGGGGGTGCCGATGTAGCTGTGTAGGTTGGCGACGATGACCACATCCACATAATCGACCGGCCCAGCGCGGGCTGCGGTGATGTCTTCGTGCTCCGCGGCGACAGCGACGATTTCTCTGGGGAACTGCCATTCTTGCAACACGGTGGTGCCGATCAGAGTGTGGAGACGGCGCATCACGCGTTCCAAGGTGGTCGTGTCTTCGAGCAGTTCGGGGTGTAGTTCTGAACGCATTAATACCGGCAGCATGCCGATGTCATGCACCAGGCCCGCCAACATGGCGTGGTCGGGCCGTAGCGTGGTGAAGTGCTTGGCAAGTACGTGACTCAAGGTGGCGACTTGGGTGCTGTGCTGCCAAAGTGCTTTGAGATGTTGCGTGACAGCGCTGCTGACGTTTTGCGACTGATAGAGCTGCTGCATGACTTGGCTGGTAACCAGATTGCGGATGATTTCAGTACCCAGCCGGGTGATGGCGACGCGTAAATTGTCAATGGGTTGGGTGCCGCGATAGGCGGGGCTGTTCACCACTTTGAGCATGCGTGCGATCAGCGCCGGGTCGGTATTGATGACCCGCTCGACTTGGGCGGCGGTGACGGCGGGATCCTCGACGATTTTGCGCACCTGCATCGCCACCTCCGGTAATGAGGGCAGTACGACGCGATTGGCGTTCAGGTCATCGAGAAAGCCGGATAAAAACTTTTTTTCTAGATCCATGCCCGCATGCCTGTAGTGAAAGCTCCGGTTAGCTATCGGCCAAGATCGGTGTTTTCTACACAGTGCGGTTTAAGGAGGGGAAAGCAGTCGTTGCAGCTCTTTGATCTCTTCTTGGGCTTCTTCCATCGCGGCAAGGCTTTCGTCAGGCGTGATACGCAGTTTGTCGAAAGCCGGGATCCGCTCCCAATCGACCTTGGCGTGGGGGTGGGGCGTACCGATATGACTGTGGAGATTGGCGACGATCACCACATCGGTCAAGCTGACTAGGCCGTCATGTTCTAGGTATATGTTCTCGTGGTCTCTGGCCGCCGCGACGATTTCCTGCTGAAATCCCCACTGGCTCAGTAATGTCTGCCCGATTGCGCTATGCAGCTCACGGAGGATACGCTGCATGCGCGCGTTATCATTGAGCAAGTCAGGATGCTTAGCCAACTGTTGAAGTACCGGCAAGGCGCCGATATCGTGCACCAAGCCTGCCAGGAGGGCTTGATCGGGCTTGAATCCGGTGAAACGGCGGGCGAATACTTGGCTAAAGGCGGCGACACGCGTGCTATGTGACCATAAGGCTTGGAGTGGACGCTTGATCAATTGCAGGGATTTGGTTTGGTAGAGTTGAACGACGGTCAGGCTGGTGACCAAACTGCGGATTAACTCATTGCCTAGGCGGGTAATGGCGACTTTCAAGTCACTAATCGGTGATTGGCCGCGGTAGGCGGGGCTATTGGCGATTTTGAGCAACAGCACCGAGATAGCTGGGTCGAGCCCAATCACCCGCTCCAGTTGCGCTGTCGTGCAGGTGGGCGACTCGACCACTTTACGCACCCGCATGGCTACCTCGGGTAGCGACGGGATGGTGACGCGGTCGGCGCTCAGGTCATCAATAAAATCAGAGATAAACTGTTTTTCAATATCCACGGCTGATTGTCGCAATGTGTGGCCAGTACAGGCTTATCGACAGCGTGGCGGCGGTCTTGAAGTCGCAGGTCCCTATTTCCTCCTCGCTGCGGGGTCGAGCGCATAAGGCAAGGGCTGGATAAGGCAGACAGGGCCATCAATGCCATTGAGCCGTAGTTCTTGGCTCATCATGTCGGATTGTATGACGGCCAACAGTGCAGCCTGCTCATCGGGACTAGGTTGGGCTCTGATCACCGTGCCGACACTTTCATCAGGGCGATGGGCCGGGCTATAGAGCGGTGCGCCCGGCGGCGGGAGGTGGTCAGTTGCACAGCTCAAGCGGACCATGCGTCGCTTGAGCTTGCCCAGATAATGCATGCGCGCCACCACTTCCTGGCCGGTATAACAGCCTTTCTTGAGATTAATGCCATCGAGCAGGTCGAGATTGAGCATTTGCGGGACGAAGGCGTCAACGGTCTCGGGATAGACTTCAGGGATGCCGCCAAGAATATCCAGCAATTCCCACGGGCCAGGACCGACGGGGGCGGCGTTGACGTTGAGTTTGTGCCATAAATCTTGCAGCGCAGGTGGAGAGCCGATAATTTCGAAGCGCGGTTGGGTGCCGGGTAGGCGCACGACCGTGTAATCTCCGAGGCGAGCGACGTCATGCGCCTGGCCGGGGAGATCGCCTACCAGGGCGCGCAGGGCCTGGTCGTCGCGCGGATGTGCGTAGCCCATGGCGATTAAGTCGTCGCTGGCATCGAGCGTCACCTTGGACATCAAGATGAATTTGCGCAGCCGGGTGTGAGTGGGTTCGCGCAATGCCGCCGGCAGCCACAGCAAATAGTCCTCGTTGCGGCGCAGAATGTGGAGCAAGGCCAAAACGCGGCCCTTGGGGCTGCAATAGGCGCTTAATTGGGCGCGCTCGGCCGTCACGGCGGATATATCGTTGGTTAATTGTCCTTGCAGGAATTTCTCGGCGTCGGGGCCGTGCGCCGTGATATAGCTGCGCTGGCTGAGGTCGGTCATGACGGCGCCGGTGGTGACCACACGGGCCTCCCGGGTGGGATTGCCGTAATGCAGCACGCCGCCGGCAGCGTCCCAAACCGCGCCCGCGTCATCAAGTGTTGTTCGCCATATTTCATTCATAGCACTCAAACCTTTTCACTACCGGTCGACTCTACCATTGCAAAGCGCAACGATGCGCATAATACTAAACCATCGGCCTGGGACGGCTACACTACATTCGGTATGCAAAACAAACGACCGCGACCTGTCTTTCTGGATTTGACCAAGATACGGCTGCCCCTCACGGCAGTCGCTTCCATCGGCCATCGTATTTCCGGTGTGCTGTTGTTCTTGGCCATTCCTTTCTTGATCTATTTCTTGGACCTATCCCTGCGCGGCCCCAGTGGTTTCGCTTACGTGATTAGGCTCTTGGACGGTTGGCCACTGCGCCTGTTATCCGTGCTGCTGATCTGGGCGTTGGCTCATCATCTGTTCGCGGGGATTCGCCACCTGCTGTTGGATATCGCCTGCGGCGTCAGCCGCGAGTCGGCGCGGCGCTCGGCATGGATGGTCAATGCCGGTGGTCTGGTGGTCTTGCTGGTGGCGGCTGGAGCGCTGCTCTTATGATTCCCCGCGCGCATGGATTGAAGGCTTGGTTGGTGCAGCGCGTGAGTGCAGTGTACATGGCCCTGTATCTTTTCTATTTCATTTTCAGTCTGGCGGCTTTCCCGATCCGCGATTACGAGGGTTGGCGGGGTTTCATCACCGCGCCGAGCATGAGTACGGCTACGCTGGTGTTTCTCTTGGCCTTATTAACGCACGCCTGGGTCGGTGTGCGTGACGTAGTGCTGGATTATGTACGCATATGGCCACTGCGTATGACCCTGTTGAGTGTCGTGGCGGTTGCCTTGATCGCCTGTGGTGCGTGGGCCATGCGTGTGTTGATGATAGGGGGATTGTGATGACCGGCGCCGCCGACATTCCGCGACGCAGATTCGATACGCTGGTGATAGGCGCGGGCGGTGGCGGATTGCGCGCTGCGCTGCAGTTATCGCAAGACGAGGCCACCGTAGCGGTGGTCTCCAAAGTGTTTCCCACGCGTTCGCACACCGTGGCGGCGCAGGGCGGCATGAATGCCGCGCTGGGCAATGTCGTGCCCGACAACTGGCACTGGCATATGTACGACACGGTCAAAGGCAGCGATTACCTGGGCGACCAGGACGCCATCGAATACATGTGCCGGGCCGCGGCGCGGTTGGTAGTGGAAATGGAACACGCCGGCGTACCATTCTCACGGCTGGAGAACGGCAAGATTTATCAACGCCCCTTCGGCGGCCAAAGCCAGAATTTCGGCGGTGCGCAAGCGTCGCGGACTTGCGCGGCGGCGGATCGCACCGGCCATGCCATCTTGCATGCGCTGTATCAACAGAATCTGCGCGCCCAGACTCATTTCTTCGATGAATTCTTCGCTATCGATCTCATCAAGGACGATGAGGGCCATATACTGGGCGCCCTGGTGTTGGAGATTGAAACCGGCGAGCCGCTGGTCATCGAAGCCAAGACCACGCTGCTGGCCACCGGCGGGGTGGGGCAGCTATTCCGCAATAATACCAATGCGCGTATCAACACCGGCGATGGCATGGGCATGGCCTTGCGTGCCGGCATACCCCTGGAAGACATGGAGTTTTTCCAATTCCATCCCACCGGCATCGCCGGTAAGGGCATGCTCATCACCGAGGGCGGCCGCGGCGAGGGGGGGTATTTGGTCAACAAAGACGGTGCGCGCTTCATGGAGCGCTACGCCCCCAAGGCCAAAGACTTGGCCAGCCGCGACGTGGTGAGCCGCGCCATCGCCACCGAAGTGCGCGAAGGGCGGGGTTGCGGCTCCGGCGGCGACTATGTCTTGCTCGATCTGACCCATTTGGGCGCGGAGGTGGTCAAGAAGCGCTTGCCCGGAATCCGCGAAATGTGTCTGACCTTCCTGCATCTTGACCCTATTGATAAACCGATTCCGGTGTTTCCCACCGCGCACTACACCATGGGCGGCGTCCCCACCAATCGTTACGGCGAAGTGGTGACCCTAGGCGAAGACGGGAGTGAGGAGGCCGTGCCCGGTTTGTACGCCGCCGGCGAATGTGCCTGCGTGTCGGTGCATGGCGCGAATCGTTTGGGCGGTAATTCCTTGTTGGACATCGTGGTGTTTGGTCGCGCCGCCGGCAATCGCATCATCGACTATCTCAAGAGCCATCGCTACCACCGGCCGCTGCCTCTGTCCGGCGTGGAGCAGGCCGTGACACGCTTGCAGCGCTGGGAACAAGTCGGCGAAGGCGAGTCGGTGGGCGCGCTCAAAGCCGAGTTGCAGCGCACTATGGAACACTACTGTGGTGTATTCCGCACCGAGGAGGTGCTCGCTGAAGGGCTGAAGAAAGTCCAGGAGTTGGAGCAACGACTAGCGCACGCGCGGCTCAAGGATCACAGCAAGGTCTTCAACACCGCGCGTATCGAGGCCTTGGAATTGGAAAATCTCATGGACGTGGCGTTGGCCACGGTCAGCTCGGCGTTGGCACGCCAGGAGAGCCGCGGCGCCCATACGCGCATCGATCACGCGGAGCGCGATGATGAACATTGGCTCAAGCACAGTTTGTATTTCAAGGGCGGTCGCTTGGACTATAAGCCGGTGCGCCTGCAGCCGTTAACGGTAGAGTCGTTTCCGCCTAAGCCGCGAGTCTATTAGGAGTCGGTCATGCGTTTTTCCATCTACCGCTATAACCCCGATACCGATGAGCAGCCTTATATGCAGGACTTCGAGTTGGGCGATACGCGTCCCGACATGATGCTGCTCGATGCCTTGTTGTTGCTCAAACGTCAGGATGAAAGTTTGAGCTTTCGCCACTCCTGTGGCGAAGGGGTATGCGGCTCCGACGCGATGAATATCAACGGCCGCAATGGACTGTCGTGCATCACGCTACTCAAGGATTTGAAACAACCTATCGCATTGCGGCCGCTGCCCGGTATGCCGGTGATTCGTGATTTGGTGGTGGACTTGAGTCAGTTCTATCACCAATACCGTTCGGTCAAACCGTGGCTGACGGTGCACGAGCCGGAATCGGAAGTGGAGTATCGCCAAACGCCGGCCGATCGCGAGAAACTCGATGGTTTGTACGAGTGCATCTTATGCGCCTGTTGTTCTACTTCGTGTCCCTCGTTCTGGTGGAATCCGGATAAATTTCGCGGTCCCGCCGCGCTGTTGCAATCCTACCGTTTCCTTGCCGACAGCCGTGATCAAGCCACCGCCGAGCGGCTTGCCGATCTGGAAGGGCCTTATCGCCTGTTTCGCTGCCATACCATCATGAATTGCGTGGAAGTGTGCCCTAAGGGACTTAATCCCACCAAGGCCATCGGTCAGATCAAAGACCTGATGTTGAAGCATCTGATATGACAGCGAACCTACAGCGCGGAGAAGAGGGTGAGCGTGCTCGTTTGGCGTGGCAATGCCGGCGTGGCATGTTGGAGCTGGACTGGCTGCTGCAGGATTTTCTCGAGCGTGACTACGGCTCACTTTCCAACAATGAGCGTGATGCATTCAATGTGTTATTAGCCTACCCGGACCAACTGTTGTTGGAGTATTTGATGGGCCGCATGGTCCCCACCGACCCCACTCTCGCCCATGTCGTCCGGCGCATACGCGGCCCCGCTGCGTCTTGAACTCCGCCCTTCCCGTGTCCTTGCAACGCTGCTGTGCGCTTTGCACGCGGTGGCGATGCTCTCAGTGCTGCCATTGTCGTTAGAGTGGTGGTGGCGCAGCGCCTTGTTGTCAGTCGTTTTCCTTTCATTAGTGCATGTTTTGCGTCGACAGGCATTACTAGCCGGCGCTAATGCGGTGCGTGGTTTGCTGTGGGAGAGCGATGGCAGTTGGCTATTGACCTTAGGTGATGGGCGCAGCTGCGCCGCGCTGTTGTTGCCGGGCGCGTTCGTGCATCCTTGGTTGGTGGTGCTCAATTTCAAGCTTGAGGATGCGTGGTGGGGGTCGCGGGCGGTGGTGTTGTGCGCCGATGGCCTGGATGGCCAGAGTCATCGGCGATTGCGCGTGCGGCTACGCTTGGCAGGCGATAGGTCCCCGCAGGAACCGACGAGCCGTTAAGGATTCATGACGGAGTAAGTATCGTGGCGCGCGGCGGCGCGTTGTCATTGGGTCGGGGATGATCCAGGGTGTAATGCAAACCGCGGCTTTCATGGCGCGCATGCGCGGAGCGAATGATGAGATCCGAGACCAGCGCCAGATTGCGCAATTCGATGAGATCGTTGCTGACGCGAAAATTGCCGTAGTAGTCGGCGATTTCCTGTTGTAGCAAGTCGACGCGATGTTTGGCGCGTTGGAGGCGTTTGTCGGTGCGTACGATGCCCACGTAGTCCCACATGAAGCGGCGGAGTTCGTCCCAGTTGTGCGCCACCACGACTTCCTCGTCGGAGTCCGTGACGCGGCTTTCGTCCCATTTCGGCAGGGCGGGGGGCGGCTCGCACTGTGGCAAGCGGCTGAGGATGTCCTCGGCGGCTGCCTCGGCGAACACCAGGCATTCGAGCAGGGAGTTGCTGGCCATGCGATTGGCGCCGTGTAAGCCGGTATGGGCGGTTTCGCCCACTGCATAGAGGCCGTCGAGATCGCTGCGCCCGTGCAGGTCCGTCATCACGCCGCCGCAGGTGTAATGGGCGGCGGGCACCACCGGCAGGGCTTCTTGGGTCATATCGAAGCCGTATTCCAGGCAGCGATTATAAATGCTCGGGAAGTGGCTGGTGATGAACTCGGCCGGCTGATGAGTGATGTCCAGAAACACGCACTCCACGCCTAATCGTTTCATTTCATGGTCGATAGCGCGCGCGACGATGTCGCGCGGCGCCAGCTCGGCACGGGAGTCGAACTGATCCAGGAACGGTGCGCCGTCAGGGAGGAGTAAACGCCCGCCCTCACCACGCACCGCCTCGGAGATGAGAAAGGATTTGGCTTTGGGATGATAGAGGCAGGTGGGATGGAATTGGATGAATTCCATGTTGGCGACTCGACAGCCGGCGCGCCAGGCCATGGCGATGCCATCACCTGTGCACACGTCGGGATTGCTGGAATACAGATAGACTTTGCCGGCGCCGCCGGTGGCCATGGCGACGAATTTGCTGCCCAGGGCATGGACGTGGCCGGCGCGTTTGTCGAGCACGTAGGCGCCGAGGCAACGCTGGTCAGCCAGCCCCAGTTTGTTGCTCGTGATGAGATCGATGGCGAGGTGATGCTCGTAGATGTCGATGTTGGGTTCCCGCCGTACGCGATCCTCGAGGGTCATTTCGATGGCACGGCCGGTGGTGTCGGCGGCGTGCAAAATGCGCCGATGGCTGTGCCCGCCCTCGCGGGTGAGGTGATAATCCGTGCTGCCGTCAGGGCGGGTCTCGCGCGTGAAGGGGACGCCATGGTCCATCAGCCATTGCACGGCGGTACGGCCGCGTTCCACGGTGTAGCGAACCACGGCTTCGTCACACAGGCCGGCGCCGGCGTCGAGCGTGTCTTGGATATGGGACTCTATGGAATCGCTTTTGTCCCACACCGCCGAGATGCCGCCTTGGGCATAGAACGTCGCGCCTTCAGATAAAGGCCCCTTGCTGAGTAGGGCGATGCGGGCATGGGGGGCGAGACGTAGCGCCAGGGTCAGGCCAGCGGCGCCACCGCCGATCAACAGCACATCGTAGTGAACTTGACTCATTCTAAAAAAGCGTGTTGGCTCAAATGGATTTTGTGTTCATAATGCAGCGCTTGTGGCCTGGCAAAGGGGCCGGGTGCCCGGGTCGCAGTATAGCTGAATTTCTTGGCGCTCCTGCGAACTAATGCAATCCGGCACGGTCTAGGGTTTGAGTAAAGGGATTTACTCCTCAGTAAGAAGGGGAAGGCCCGGATGGGCGAGCAGAATGTTGATCAGGTTCTGGTTGAGCGTGTACAGCGAGGTGATAAAAAGGCATTTGATGTACTGGTAGGAAAATATCAGCACAAGATAATCAAGCTTATCTCGCGCTATATCCATGACCACTCAGAAGTTTTGGATGTGGCGCAAGATGCGTTTATCAAAGCCTATCGGGCCCTGCCCAAGTTTCGTGGGGAGAGCGCGTTTTATACCTGGTTGTACCGTATTGCCATCAATACGGCGAAGAACTACCTGGTCGCCCAAGGTCGCCGGCCGCCGGATGCGGATATTGAGGTTGAGGTCGCTGAACAGTTTTCAGGTCCCTCGGATCTCAAGGATGTCGCGACACCCGAGCACCTCTTGCTCAAGGACGAGATCGAAAGGACTGTTTTCGACGTGATCGAGCAATTGCCGGAGGACCTACGCACGGCCATCACTCTCAGGGAGCTGGAAGGCTTGAGCTATGAGGAAATAGCTGAAGCGATGGCCTGTCCCATCGGCACGGTGCGCTCTCGAATTTTTCGGGCGCGTGAGGCAATACACAATAAACTCAAGCCCTTGCTGAGTTGAGTCGCTAAGCCTAGGGCAGCAACATTTGGAGCGGGGAAGGTGTATGGCAGATAACATCGATGAAAATGTATCGGCGCTGCGAGACGGCGAGCTGTTGGCGGACGAAGCGCAGAAAACGATCGACAAGATTGCGGGCGAAGATGCGTCTCTGCAGTGTTGGCGCAACTACCATCTGATTAGTGACGCGCTGCGCAACAATCTTCCCGATAATCCCTCTCATGATTTGGCTACCCGCATTTCCTTGGCTCTCGAATCGGAACCCTCTCTCGAATTGGGACCCTCTTTGAGGCCATCTACTCCCAACAAGGTCATCCCATTTCCGCGTGTATTGCGGCCGGCAGTCGGCTTTGCGATGGCCGCATCGGTTGCGGCGGTGGCCTACGTCGGCTTGGGTTTGCATAGCGAGGCGCCTGTGCAGCCGGTGACGCTGCCGCAAGTAGCGGCCACCGTGCCTGCCGCCCCTGCGACTGTGCCGCAAAACTTGAGTAAGGTGAGAGGCAAACAGTGGGACGTGCAGCAGCCCAACGTCGCTTCCAAACTCAACGACTACCTGGTGAATCACGATGAATATTCCCTCTCGGCGGGCGTGCGCCCGGGCATGTTGCCGAATGTGAGGATCGTTGGGTATGAGCAGTCCGAGGCTGCTTTGACGCTAGATGCCGCCGCTGCGGTGCGTTGAGCTGCGTTGAGGACAAGGAGCGTGCATGAATGAGTGTCGAGTGACGTTGTATCTAGGTCGCGACGCAGTGGGGCAAAGGCAAGTTACAGTGAATCAAGTTGGGTTTAGACATCAGCAAGGTCCCGTGAGCCGGACGGCGCATGGACGGGCTTGGTGGTGGGCGTATTTCAGCCTGATCGCGTTGTGGGTGTGGGGCGGCGCGGCCCTGGCCGACGAGAGCCATCAAACCGCGCGCCAGTGGCTGGATAAAGTCGCCACCGCCGCGCAAACATTCAATTACCAAGGCACTTTCATTTATCGCCGCGACGATCAGTTGGTGGCGATGCGTATCGTTCACGTGGCCGATCAGGCTGGGCAGCGCGAGCGTCTAGTCTCGTTGAACGGTGCCTTGCGCGAGGTGATACGCGACAGCAACGGCACGGTATGCATACTGCCTGAGAGGAAACAATTCACCCTTAGTCAGGGTGGTGCACAAAAACATTTCCCCGCCAAGGCCTTCGAGCATGTTGCCGATTTTGATAAGTATTATGGATTTAACTTGGGCGGCAAGGATCGCATTGCCGGGCGTCTCGCCCGTGTGGTGTTGATAGAACCGCGTGACGGCTATCGCTATGGTTACCGCGTCTGGGTCGATGAAAGCACCGGCCTGTTGTTGCAGTCGGACTTGGTGAATGAGAAAGGCGTCGCCCTAGAACAGATGATGTTCACCGCCATCGATGTCCACACTACACCCACCGTCGATATGCTCAAGGCGGTATCGATGGAAGATTTGATCACGGAAAAAGTCTTACCACCCAAGCCCCCGGCGGTGGCTACGGATGCTTCGGTTTGGAAGTTGGCCGCGCTGCCTCAGGGATTCATGGTGGCGGAACGCTATCACCACCCCGGCGGTGATGCTGCACCGGCGTTGGAGCACATCGTGCTCACCGACGGCATGGCCTCGGTGTCGGTCTTCATCGAACCCTTGGGTGGCAAGGATCAACGCTTCGAAGGTTCCTCACACATGGGTGCGGTGAACGCCTACGGTGCGGTGGTAGCTGACCATCAGCTTACCGTAGTGGGTGAAGTGCCCATGGCGACCGTGCAGATGATAGGGCGCGCGGTGGCGCCGCGAAATAGCGGCGAACAGCCATGATCGAAGAGCGCGCGGTGGTCGTTGCCCTAGACGGCGAAATTGCCTGGGTGGAAGCGCGTCGCGACACGCTGTGCGGTGCCTGCGCCACGGGCGGGGGCTGTGGCGCGAGTTTGTTCGCCAAGGCCTTGGGCTTCAAAGCGCCGCGCTTGCGCGTACCCAAGAGCGACGCCATGGCCGTGGGTGATCGGGTGATATTGGGGATCGATGAACGCGCGCTGGTGCGAGGCTCCTTTGCCGCGTATGTCGTGCCTATCGTGCTGTTGCTGATATTGGCTTTGATCGGCGAGGCGGTCGCCAGTCGCTGGTTGGCGCTGAACTCGGAATTGTTAGCCGTGGTTTTCGGAATGTGCGGTTTGGCGTTGGGCTTTGCATGGTTGCGTCGCCATACCCAGCGACTGCGCTTGGACGGTCGTTATCAACCGGTAATATTGCGGCGTGAGGAAAACGTCATTACGCCACATTGCGCGCGCGCTCGGAACTAATTACTACATTCCATGCCTACACTTACCACCCCCTGGCACAGCATAAGGAAGATGTAACGGATGAATCAGACACACGCTCGTTGGTGGAATGCAGGATTCTTGGTCGCTGCCTTGTTGATGAGTCTGAGCGCGTGGTCAACGGCCCATGCCCGTAGCTTGCCCGAGTTCACCGATATCGTCGAGCAGAGCAGTCCGGCGGTGGTGAACATCAGTACCACGCAAACAATGAAGTCACGCCGACCCCAATTCCCGCATGGACAAGCGCCTATTCCTGAGGGAACGCCGTTCGATGATTTCTTCCGCCGTTTCTTCGGTGAGGAAGGTGAGATGCCGGAAGAATTCAACAGCCGTTCATTGGGCTCCGGGTTCATCATCTCGGATGACGGTTATCTGTTGACTAACCATCATGTCATCAAGGATGCGGATGAGATCATTGTGCGCTTGAGTGACCGCCGCGAATTGAAGGCCGAAGTCGTGGGGAGCGATCCCCGCAGTGACGTAGCCGTGCTGAAGATTGACGCCAACGACCTGCCTGTGGTGCGCATCGGTCGCTCCTCCGATGTGAAAGTCGGCGAATGGGTGCTGGCGATCGGTTCGCCGTTCGATTTTGATCACAGTGTGACGGCGGGCATTGTCAGTGCGCTGCAACGCAGCCTGCCCAGCGAAAATTACGTGCCTTTCATTCAAACCGACGTGGCCATCAATCCCGGCAATTCTGGTGGTCCTCTGTTCAATTTGGACGGTGAGGTGGTGGGCGTGAACGCCCAGATCTACAGCCGCACCGGCGGCTTCATGGGATTATCTTTTGCCATCCCCATTGACTTGGCGATGGACGTGGTCGCTCAGCTCAAGACCAACGGCAAGGTCAGCCGTGGATGGCTGGGCATCTTGATACAGGATGTCACGCGCGATTTGGCGGAATCCTTCGGCATGGATAGACCGGAAGGGGCCTTGGTGTCGCAAGTGCTGCCGAACAGTCCGGCCAAGAAAGCCGGCCTGCAAGTCGGTGATGTGATCGTGGAATTCAATCGTCGCCGCGTTGCCGACTCGGGTTCCTTGCCCCCCATCGTGGGTCGCACCGAGGTGGGACAAGAGGTGCCGGTCAAAGTGGTGCGCGAGGGTAAGACACGCACCATCGATGTGACGATAGCCGAATTGCCCGCCGACGAGGACATCAAGCTGGCCGAATCGGCGCCCGATGAAGCCAAGAGCGACAATCGTCTCGGCGTCTTCGTCTCCGAACTTACCCAGGAACAACGTGACGAGTTGGAGGGCAAGAAGAGCGGGGTCTCTGTGAACGAGGTTAAGAGTGGTCCAGGACGCGACGCGGGACTGCGTCGTGGTGACATCATCCTCATGATCAATAACGAGGATGTGAAGGATTTGAGCCAGTTCCAGCAGCTCGTCAAGAAGCTCCCCGCGGGTAAGTCGGTGCCCATGTTGGTCTATCGCGGCTCAGGACCGGTATTCCTGGCGTTACGCGTGCCGAAATAACTCGTCGCGAATATTTGGTACTGGAATTCGTGAAAATTGGGTACACTTGCGGCCTTTCGTGCCGCGTGTGCCCTTTTTCCCGATTTCTAATCAATGAAGTATATTCGCAATTTTTCCATTATTGCCCATATCGACCACGGCAAATCCACGCTTGCCGATCGCTTTATCCAGACCTGCGGCGGCTTGAGCGACCGTGAAATGGACGCGCAAGTGCTCGATTCCATGGATTTGGAGCGTGAGCGGGGCATCACGATCAAGGCGCAATGCGTGTCGCTGGACTATGCGGCGCGTGATGGCCGCACTTATCAACTGAATTTCATCGACACACCGGGGCATGTGGACTTCTCCTATGAAGTCTCGCGTTCCCTGGCGGCCTGCGAGGGTGCGCTACTGGTGGTGGATGCGTCCCAAGGTGTGGAAGCGCAAACCCTGGCCAATTGCTATACGGCTATCGAGCAGGGTCTGGAAGTGTTACCGGTCCTCAATAAAATCGATTTACCCACCGCCGATCCCGAGCGCGTGATCCATGAGATCGAGGACATCATCGGGGTCGAGGCTCAGCATGCAGTGAAGGTCAGCGCCAAAAGCGGCCTGGGCGTACAAGACTTGCTCGAGGAACTCATCGCCCGTATTCCGGCGCCGCAGGGTGATGTGGATGCGCCCTTGCAAGCGCTAATCATCGACTCTTGGTTCGATAACTACCTTGGCGTGGTATCGCTGGTGCGCGTGATGCAAGGCACGCTCAAGCCCAAGGACAAGATGTTGGTCATGTCCACGGGACGCAGTCATCAAGTTGACAAAGTTGGCATCTTCACACCCAAGGCGATCGATCGTGCCCATCTTAGTGCTGGTGAAGTCGGTTTCGTCATTGCCGGCATCAAGGAGATCGACGGTGCCCCGGTGGGCGATACGCTCACCCATACCAGCCGCCCCGCCAGCGGAGTCTTGGCCGGCTTCAAAAAAGTGCAGCCGCAAGTGTTCGCCGGCCTGTTTCCGGTCAGTGCCGAGGAGTACGAGGATTTGCGCGATGCGCTCGCGAAGCTGCGTCTGAATGATTCTTCCTTGTTCTATGAGCCGGAATCTTCCCAAGCACTCGGTTTTGGTTTCCGCTGCGGTTTTCTTGGCATGTTGCACATGGAAATCGTGCAGGAAAGGCTGGAGCGCGAATACGACCTCAATCTGATTATAACCGCGCCCACCGTGGTTTATGAAGTGCTCACCGCGCAAGGCGAGGTGGTACATGTCGACAATCCCGCCAAACTGCCGGTGGTGAACGATATCGCGGAAATGCGCGAGCCCATCATCGCCACCCATATCCTGGTTCCGCAGACCCATCTGGGCGCGGTGATCACGCTGTGTGAGGAACGGCGCGGCGTACAGAAGAAAATGCAATTTCACGGTAATCACGTCTCGCTTACCTATGACCTGCCGATGGCTGAAGTGGTAATGGATTTCTTCGACCGCCTCAAATCGGTGAGCCGCGGTTATGCTTCCATGGATTACAGTTTCGAGCGCTTTCAAGCTGCCGATTTAGTGAAGTTGGACGTGCTAATCAACGGTGACAGGGTGGACGCGCTGTCCATTATCGTGCATCGTGCGACCTGCAATTATCGAGGCCGTGAGCTGGTGGATAAGCTGCGCGAAGTGATACCGCGCCAGATGTTCGACGTGGCCATACAGGCAGCTGTCGGGGCCAAGATTATTGCCCGCGAGACGGTGAAGGCCTTGCGCAAGAACGTAACCGCCAAATGCTACGGGGGTGACATTTCCCGTAAGCGCAAGTTGTTGGAGAAGCAAAAAGAAGGTAAGAAACGCATGAAGCAACTGGGTGCGGTGGAGATTCCGCAGGAAGCCTTCATGGCGGTGCTGCACGTGGGGAAGAATAAATGAACTTCGATTTCGCCACCATCATGGTGCTGGCGCTGTTGGTCTGTGGCGTCATTTGGGCTGTAGACGCTCGGTTGTGGGCGCCCAAGCGGCGCGCGGCGCTGGCAGCCGCGGAGAGTGCGGCGAGCGCGGAATTGGAGACGGAAACGCGCGAACGAATCGGCAAAGAACCGTTGTTGGTCGAATACGCTCGGTCGTTTTTCCCTGTAATCTTGGTGGTGCTGATTTTGCGCTCCTTCCTGGTGGAACCGTTCCGGATTCCTTCCGGCTCCATGATTCCGACTTTGTGGGCGGGGGATTTTATTTTGGTCAACAAGTACACCTATGGAATACGTTTGCCGGTTATCGACGCCAAGATCATAGAAATGGGCGCGCCCCAGCGCGGCGACGTGGTGGTATTCCGTTATCCTGAGAAGCCGTCTATCGATTACATCAAGCGTATCGTGGGCCTGCCTGGCGATCACATCGCCTATCATGATAAAACAGTTTATATCAACGGCAAACGGGCGTCGCAGGATAGCAACGGCCCTTACACGCAAGTGAGTACGGGTATTCCGTTGCCGGCCAAGCTGAAAGTAGAGTCCATCCAGGAAATGCAGCATGAGGTGGTGGTGCACCCTGGTTATCAGACGCGTTTGGACAGCGGTGAGTGGCGCGTGCCCGAGAATAGTTATTTTGTGATGGGCGATAATCGCGACAACAGCAACGATAGTCGGGCATGGGGCTTTGTGCCAGAAGAGAACCTGGTCGGCAAGGCGTTCATGATATGGATGAATTGGCGTTCCGATGGTGGCGGTGTGACCTGGGAGCGGATTGGGAAGCGCATTTGAACTCATCAATGGCAAGGCAGAGGAGCCAACCGTGACCAAGACAAATTATATCGGTCGCCAGTCTGGGATGACATACGTCGGCTTACTGATTTTGCTGATGTTCATCGCCCTCTGCTCGGTGATTCTCATCAAGGTCCTACCCTTGTACTTAGAAAACTTCAAGGTCAAGACGGCGCTGGATTCACTGGCTGAGGAGAGCTCGGTCGCGGCGCTGAGTCCCGCGGAAATTCAAAATCGATTATTAAAGCGCCTGGATATCGACGACGTAGAGCGTGTGACCCGCAAGGAGATCAAGGTATTCCGCGAAGGCGGCAAGATCGTCGTTACCGCGAATTACGAGGCGCGCGAGAATTTGTTCGCCAATTTGGATATCGTGGCGCGTTTCGCCGATAACCGCGTGGAGTTGGGTGGCCCTTGATCTCCAGCGCATCCGGGTTACAGCGCGCGCTGGCTTATCAATTCTCCGAGCTGGCGCTGTTGGAACAGGCCCTTACGCACCGCAGCGCCAGTAAAGTCAACAATGAGCGCTTGGAATTTCTCGGCGACGGTGTGCTCAATTTCATTATCGCTGACGTGTTGTTCGAGCGTTTCCCCGAGGCCAGCGAAGGACAGCTGAGTCGTTTGCGCGCGAATCTGGTGCGCGGCGTGACGCTGGCGGTGTTGGCGCGCGAACTGCGCTTGGGCGATTACTTGCAACTCGGCCCGGGTGAGCGCAAGAGCGGCGGCCATCGGCGTGATTCCATCCTGGCCGGCGCCTTGGAAGCGGTGATAGGCGCAATCTACCTGGATGCTGGTTTCGACGCGGCGCGCCGCTGGGTCAAGACGTTATATCGCGAACAATTGGCCGACCTGACTTTGGATCAGGGCATGAAAGATCCCAAAACCCGCTTGCAGGAATATCTGCAGGGACGGGGCATGCCGCTGCCTGTCTATCGTGTCGTGGCCACCGAGGGCAGTGTGCATGAGCAACGTTTCAGGGTGGAATGTCTATTGCCCGATAGCAACGAAATCACTGAAGGCAAGGGTACCAGTCGCCGCAAGGCTGAGCAGGATGCCGCCCGGGCCGCTCTGGTGTTGTTGGGCGAATAGTGACATCATCTCGGCAATCTTTGGCCCTATTTTCAAGCAGTGACAGTCATCATGAGTTCCGCCGATCCTAATTTTCGCGCTGGTTACGCCGCTATCATCGGCCGACCCAACGTAGGCAAGTCCACCTTGCTCAACGCCATACTCGGGCAAAAGATCGCCATCACATCCAAGCGCCCGCAGACCACCCGCCATCGCATACTCGGCATCAAGACTGAGTCGGGAGGGCAAGTGGTCTACGTGGACACGCCGGGTTTGCACCGTGGCGCCAAGCGCGCCATGAATCGCTATATGAACCGCGCCGCCAAGACGGCCATCAGCGAAGTCGACGTGGTCGTGTGGGTGGTCGAAGCACTGCGTTGGAGTGACGAAGACGACGATATCCTCGCCGCGATCAAGGGCGTCAAAGTGCCGGTGGTGCTGGTGGTTAATAAGGTAGATCGCGTCGAGGACAAGAGCGAGTTGCTGCCTTACATAGAGTCACTCATGGCCAAGCACGAATTCTCCGCCATCGTGCCCTTGTCGGCGGAGAAGCGCGACAACCTCGCCGGCATGGAAAGCGAAGTGCTGCAGCGATTACCTTTGGCGCCACCGTTCTATCCCGAGGATCAAGTAACGGATCGCAGTGAGCGCTTCCTTGCCGCCGAGCTGATCCGCGAAAAACTCATGCGTCGTCTCGGTCAGGAACTGCCCTATGCGCTGACCGTTGAGATAGAGAAATTCGCCGAGGAAGGTGACCTGCTGCGTATCCATGCCCTGATATGGGTGGAGCGTGATAGTCAGAAGGCGATTGTCATCGGCAAGGGCGGTGCGGTGCTCAAACAAATCGGCCAGCAGGCCCGCGAGGACATGGAGCGCGCCTTCCAACGCAAGGTGTTTCTCGAAACTTGGGTGCGGGTCAAAGAGGGTTGGTCGGAGGACGAACGTTTGTTGCGTCGTTTCGGTTACGAAGAGTGAAGTCATTGCGCGGGTGAGACATGGTCCAGCGGCGGGTACAGCTAGAGTGCGGTTATGTCTTGCACCGCCGGCCCTATCGCGATACCAGTCTGTTGGCGGAGTTGTGGACCGTGGAACAGGGACGGGTCGGCGTGGTGGTGCGTGGCGCGCGTCGCGCCGGTTCCGGCCTGGCGGGTTTGATACAACCCTTTCGTCCCTTGCTGTTGTCATGGGCGGGCCGTGGTGAGCTGGCCTCGCTCAGCGGTGCCGAGGCCGATGGCCCGGCGCCCTGGCTACAGGGCGCGGGTTTGCTGAGCGGCTTTTATCTTAATGAATTACTCATGCGCATGTTGCAGCGCTACGATCCCCATGCGGGTTTATATGCGGCCTATGTCGCGGCCCTGCACGGCTTGATGGCCGATCCCCGCCGCCAGGCGCTCGAGGGGGTATTACGGGTGTTTGAGAAACGTTTGCTCGAAGAACTCGGCTACGGTCTGGTGCTGGACAGTGCGGCCGACACCGGTGCGCCCGTAGAGCCCGAGGTGAGCTACGTTTATCATTTCGGTGCGGGTCCGATGCGGGCGAACAAGGGTGATTCCGCCACGGCCTTGCGGGTGTGGGGGCGTAGTCTGTTGGCCTTGGCGCGGGAGCAACTAGATGAACCTGAGAGCTTGCGCGATGCCAAACGGTTGATGCGTGGGGCGTTGGCGCCGCATTTGGGCGACAAACCCCTGCACAGTCGCCGTTTGTTCGCCGTTTATCGTGTTCGCGAGAGCTGATTTTCAGAGGACGAGAGAGTGAGCAACGATATTTTATTGGGCGTGAACATCGATCATGTCGCCACCTTGCGTCAGGCGCGTCGCACCCGTTATCCCGATCCCGTACAGGCGGCCATCGAGGCGGAACAGGCGGGCGCGGACGCCATTACGCTGCATCTGCGCGAGGACCGGCGGCACATACAGGAACGCGACGTGGAGATGTTGCAGGGCATTTTGCTGACGCGCATGAACCTGGAAATGGCGGTGACTGATGAAATGCTGGCTATTGCGGCACGTATTCGTCCTGAGGAATGTTGTCTGGTGCCCGAGCGTCGTGAAGAATTGACCACCGAGGGCGGCTTGGACGTGGTGGGGCAGGAAGCGCGCATCACCGCCGCTTGCCAACGCTTGGCGGAAGCGGAAGTGCGCGTGTCGCTGTTCATCGACGCCGACCTCAAGCAAGTGGATGCGGCGCGGCGTGCCGGCGCGCCGGTGGTGGAAATTCACACCGGCCATTACGCCGATGCGGCCACGGCGCCGGCGCGCACGGCGGAACTGGCGCGCATCGCCCAGGCGGTGGAGCATGCCCGGGCCGCCGGCTTGCACGTCAACGCCGGGCACGGCCTCCATTATCACAACGTCGCTGCCATCGCCGCGCTCCCGGCCATCGCCGAACTCAACATCGGACATGCCATCATCGCCCGCGCCCTGTTCTCCGGCTTGCAGGAGGCGGTGCGGGAAATGAAACGCTTGATGCGCGCGGCGCGCGGATTATGATCGTCGGCATCGGCACCGACATCGTGCGAATCGCCCGCGTCGAGGCGGCTTTAGAGCGCCATGGCAAGCGTTTCGCGCAACGTCTGCTCAGCGCCGAGGAATGGTTGGAATACGGGGACGACAAGCGACCGGCGCGGTTTCTCGCCAAACGGTTCGCTGCCAAGGAGGCAGCGGTCAAAGCCCTGGGTACCGGTTTTCGCGAAGGGGTGAAATTGGGTGACATCACCGTGATCCACGATAGGCGCGGCAAACCCGGCTTGAATTTCGCTGGTCGCACCGCCGACGTGGCACGGGAGCTCGGCGTGGGGGAAAGGCACCTCAGCCTGGCCGATGAGCTAGAATACGCCGTCGCCTTCGTGACATTGTTGTCGATAGTCAAAAGATCAGCTTGATGCAGGATAGGGGCTTTGTTAAGATACGCTCCGTTGTTGCGGGGTGGAGCAGTCTGGCAGCTCGTCGGGCTCATAACCCGAAGGTCGCAGGTTCAAATCCTGCCCCCGCTACCAGAATAATTACTACAAAAAGCCCCGGCCCCGGGGCTTTTTGTTAGGTGCAAGGATGTCGGCGCGGCCACTGCCGGGGCCGGACTCGCAAGTGGTAGTGAGTCCGATGAGGACGGTTCGTCCGTTCTTATGAGCGATGGGTTTGAGGCAAAAGTGGGCCGTGCGGCCCATTTTTTGTTTAGGGCCCGTTAAGATTAGCCAGGCCATGGCTTGAGAAGTGCTAACAGGTCCTAGGAGGACGCTGACGTGGCGCAAGCGCCGGACAAAGTGCGGAAACCCATCGAGAGCGCAGTACGCGGCTTGGGTTTCGAACTGGTGGGAGTAGAGTATCTGCCGCAAGGGCGACGCTCTTTGCTGCGCGTGTACATTGACACGCCCACCGGCATCACGTTGGAGGATTGCGAGAGCGTAAGTCGGCAAGTGAGCGATGCACTGGGCGTGGACGATCCCGTGCACGGCGACTATGTCTTGGAAGTGTCCTCGCCGGGATTGGATCGGCCCTTGTTCACGGCGGAACATTATGCGCGTTTTGTGGGGCATCGGGTGCGCTTGAATCTCGTCAGCGCGTTGGAAGGTCGGCGCAATGTGAGTGGTGTGCTGGAAAGTTTGCAGGACGACCAAGTGACGGTCACGGTGGATGGTGAGACGTTGATTATTTCGCTGGACAATATCGAACGTGCGCGCCTGATCCCGGAATTCTAAAGAATATTGTTGCAGTGAGTACGTGCGGCTGGAAAACCCCGCCGCTGGGCAGGAAGGCCCGAACGCGTAAATTTAGAGGCGAATGCGATGAGCAAAGAAATCTTGTTGGTGGTGGATGCGGTGTCCAATGAAAAGGGCGTTGCGAAGGACGTCATCTTCGAGGCCATCGAGGCCGCATTGGCGACCGCGACTAAGAAGCGCCACGGGGGCGAGATCGAAACGCGCGTAGCCATCGACCGCGAGAGCGGCGAGCACGCCACCTTCCGGCTCTGGGAAGTGATCGCCGATGATGCTGAGATGGAGTTTCCCGATCGTCAGATCATTCTCAGCGAGGCGCTCGCGCGTCAGCCTGGTAGCGAAATCGGTGGGTTCATCGAAGAGCCTATGGAGTCGGAGGCATTCGGACGCATCGCCGCGCAGACCGCCAAGCAAGTCATCGTGCAGAAAGTGCGTGAGGCCGAGCGCGCCCAAGTCGTGGATGCTTTCCAGGACCGTGTCGGCCAGTTGGTGACCGGTGTCGTGAAACGCCTCGAACGCGGAAATGTGATCATGGACTTGGGGGGCAATGCCGAAGCCATCATCAATCGCGATGAAATGATTCCGCGTGAGCAAGTGCGCAGCGGCGATCGGGTCCGCGGTTACTTACGGGAAGTGCGCTCAGAGGCGCGCGGTCCGCAATTGTTTATCAGCCGCACGGCGCCGCAGCTGCTCATCGAGCTGTTCAAGCTGGAGGTGCCGGAGGCGGGCGAGGGGTTGATCGACATACTCGGCGCCGCACGCGATCCCGGATCGCGCGCCAAAATCGCGGTCAAGAGCAATGATCAACGCATCGACCCGGTGGGTGCCTGCGTTGGTATGCGCGGTGCGCGCGTGCAAGCGGTGTCCAATGAGTTGGCCGGCGAACGCATTGACATTATTCTGTGGAACGAGCATCCCGCCCAATTCGTTATCAATGCTATGTCACCGGCGGAAGTGAAGGCCATCGTGGTAGACGAGGATACGCACAGCATGGATGTGGCGGTGGCCGAGGAGAGCCTTTCACAGGCGATCGGACGTGGTGGGCAAAATGTGCGCTTGGCCAGCCAGTTGACCGGTTGGGAACTCAACGTCATGTCCGAGACGCAAGCTGAGAACAAAAGTGAACAAGAGGCCGCGGCGCTCAAGATTTCTTTCATGGAACAGTTGGACGTGGACGAGGAAGTGGCGGTCATCTTGGTGCAGGAAGGCTTCTCCACTATCGAGGAAATCGCCTACGTGCCGGCCCAGGAATTAGTAGGTGTGGAAGAGTTCGACGAAAGTATCGTCGAGGAATTGCGCAATCGTGCCCGCGATGTATTGATCACCCGCGCCATCGCCACGGAAGAGAAGGCCGCCGAGCCCGCTGAGGATTTGCTCGAGATGAAGGGTATGGACCGCGCAATGGCTTATCGCTTAGCCGAGCATGGGGTGGTGACGCGGGAAGACCTCGCCGAACAGGCTGTCGACGATTTGTTGGATGTCGAAGGTATGGATGAGGCGCGCGCCTCAGAACTCATCATGACCGCGCGTGAACCCTGGTTTGCGACCGAACAGCAGGGATAACCTAAGGAACGAGAGTAAGCGCATGGCGGATGTAACGGTAAAACAATTTGCAGATGTGGTCGGGATTCCGGTGGATCGTTTGTTGGTGCAGCTCGAGGAGTCGGGTTCGCCCATCAGTTCCGCTGAGCAAGTTATCAGTGACAACGAGAAAGTCGAGTTGCTCAAGTACCTGCGTCGCAGTCATGGAACCGCCGACGCGCCGGCTAGCGAGCCGAAGAAAATCACGCTCAAACGCCGCACCGTCAGTGAGCTGAGACAATCTGGACCGCAAGGTAAGAGTAAGACCGTGAACGTGGAAGTGCGCAAGCGTCGCACTTACGTTAAACGCAGCGTGGCTGTGGCTGACGAGACGGTAAACGTCGAGGACCAACTCGCCGAGCATCAACGTCTCGAGGTCGAGGAGCTTGAACGTCAGGAAGAGTTGCGGCTACGCCATGAGGAAGAAGCCCGTCGCCAGGCCGAAGAAGAAGCCCAGGCGCAGGAAGCCGCACGGCTGAAGGTCGAGGAAGAGGCGCGGCTACAGGCCGAGACGGAAGCCCGTCGTCAGGCGGAAGAGGCGGCCTCCATGCCCATACCCTCGGCCCCGGCCCGCAAAGCAGGCGCTGAATCGGCGCCTCCGCCTGCAGCACCGGCACCGGAAAAGAAGGAAAAACGTCGCCATGGCAAGGAGCGTGGTGGTGATGAGCGTTCGACCCGCTACGGTCGTGAAGAGCTGCACTTGGCCGGTGAGAAAGCCGGTCGCCGCGGCAAACGCAAGCGCGGCGGCGCGGCGCGGACCCCGGCTTTGGAGGGTACCGCCAAGCATGGTTTCGAGCGCCCCACGCAGCCAGTCGTGCGAGAAGTGAGCCTGCCCGAATCCATCACCGTCGCCGAGTTGGCGCAGAAAATGTCGGTCAAGGCCACCGAGGTGATCAAGTTCATGATGAAGTTGGGCACCATGGCCACCATCAATCAGGTCTTGGACCAAGAGACCGCTTCGCTACTCGTGGAAGAAATGGGGCACGTCGCCAAGCCGCTCCAGGATGTGGACATGGAGCAGACGCTGGTGGAGGAATCACATGCAGAGGGCGAACGCGTGCCGCGCCCGCCGGTGGTCACCATCATGGGCCATGTCGATCATGGCAAGACCTCGCTGCTGGACTATATCCGTCGTACCCGCGTCGCTGCCGGCGAGGCGGGTGGCATCACGCAGCATATCGGCGCCTATCGTGTAGAAACCGAGCGTGGTGTTATCAGCTTCCTGGATACCCCCGGCCATGAGGCCTTCACCGCTATGCGCGCGCGCGGCGCCAAAGTCACCGATATCGTGGTGCTGGTGGTGGCCGCCGATGACGGCGTGATGCCGCAGACCAAGGAAGCAATCCAACACGCCAAGGCCGGTGGTGTACCGTTGGTGGTGGCGATCAACAAGATGGACAAGGCTGATGCCCAGGCCGACCGGGTCAAGCAAGAATTGGTGGCTGAAGGTGTGGTGCCCGAGGATTGGGGTGGCGACACGATGTTTGTGCCTGTCTCGGCCAAGACTGGCGAGGGTGTCGATAACTTGCTCGAATCGCTGTTGTTACAGGCGGAGGTCTTGGAGTTGACCACCGTCAAAGAGGCGCCAGCGGTTGGTACGGTGATCGAATCCACCTTGGATAAAGGACGGGGCCCGGTGGCCACTATCTTGGTTCAGAGTGGGACTTTGCGCAAAGGTGATGTCTTGCTTGCCGGCCATGAATTCGGTCGCGTGCGTGCCATGTTCGATGAAGCCGGTAAGAACATTGAAGAAGCGGGGCCGTCCACGCCATTGGTGGTGCTGGGACTGTCCGGTACGCCCAATGCGGGCGATGGCGCTGTCGTAGTGGCCGAGGAGCGGCGTGCGCGCGAGATCGCCCTGTTCCGTCAAGGCAAGTACCGCGACGTGGAGTTTGCGCGTCAGCAAAGCGCCAAGCTACAAGACGTGATCTCGCAGATGGGCCAGGGCGAGGTAGGCACCATGAATTTGGTCATCAAGGCGGACGTGCAAGGTTCCCTTGAGGCGCTGCGTGAGTCGCTGGCCAAACTCTCCACGGACGAAGTACAGGTTAAGCTGGTGGGCAGCGGTGTCGGCGGCATTAACGAATCGGACGCGAACCTAGCAATCGCCTCCAACGCCATTCTGTTCGGCTTCAACGTGCGCGCCGATGCTTCAGCGCGGCGTTTGGCTGAGGAGCGTGGCGTGGAAATCCGCTATTACAGCGTGATCTACGATGTGATCGACGACGTCAAGCAAGCCCTGTCCGGCATGTTGTCGCCCGAGATCAAGGAACAGATCGTCGGCTTGGCCGAAGTGCGTGATGTGTTTCGCTCACCCAAGATTGGCGCCATCGCCGGCTGTTTGGTGGTTGAAGGCACGGTCAAGCGTAATAACCCCATACGCGTGTTGCGCGACAATGTGGTCATTTACGAAGGCAGGTTGGAATCGCTGCGCCGCTTCAAAGACGACGTCATGGAAGTGCGCTCTGGCACGGAATGCGGTATCGGCGTCAAGGATTACAACGACATCAAGCCGGGCGACCAGATCGAAGTTTACGAGAGGGTCGAGGTGGCGCGCACAATTTAGTGCGCGATGCCTTTCCTGCAATGTACGGTGTGAATCGGGCCACGGTCAGAGGCGGTAATTATGGCGCGTGAATTCAGTCGCACACAACGCGTGGGTGGGCAAATCCAGCGCGAACTTGCGCAACTCATTCAGCAGGAAATCCGCGATCCGCGGGTCGGCATGGTAACCATCTCGGACGTGAAGGTGACCCGCGATCTCGCTCACGCCAAGGTCTATGTCACTTTTATGGATCTCGCGCAGGACGTCTCCTCCGCCTTGGAAGGTCTCAATCATGCAGCGGGCTATCTACGCCGTCACCTCGGTCAGCGCATGATGTTGCGCATTATGCCGCAATTGCATTTCGTTCATGACACCACGGTGGAGACCGGCAATCGCTTGGAAGCGCTGATCGCCAAAGTGGCCGCCGAGCGTGATCCACAGGTTGACGAAAGCCAAGCGGATCTTGGGGCCAACCCAACGAAAATTGGCGCCAGCCATCAAGACAAGAGTGAGTGAATACGTGGCACGTCGCGCTAAAGGTAGAGATGTAAACGGCATCGTGTTGCTCGACAAGCCGGTCGGCATCACGTCGAATGCCGCTCTGCAGATCGTCAAACGTTTGTTTCAGGCGCGTAAGGCCGGACATACCGGCAGTTTGGACCCCTTGGCCAGCGGACTGCTGCCTATTTGTTTGGGGGGGGCAACCAAACTGTCGTCTTTCTTACTTGAAGCCGATAAGCGCTACGCCGTCACCATTTTTCTGGGCGTAAAGACCACCACCGGCGATGCCGAGGGCGCGGTGGTGACGAGTCAGTCCGTACAGGGTTATTCGGATGAACGAATTCTGGAAGTGTTGGCGCATTTCGTCGGTGAGATCGAGCAAGTGCCGCCCATGCATTCGGCCATCAAACACCAGGGCCAGCCTTTGTACAAACTGGCGCATCAAGGCATAGAAATCGAGCGGCAGCCGCGCACCGTGCATATCTACCGCCTGGCGTTGCTGCGCAATCTCGGTGATCGCCTGGAGGTGGATGTGAGCTGCTCCAAGGGCACATACATCCGCACCTTGGCGGAAGATATCGGTGCGGCGCTGGGGGTGGGTGCGCATGTGCAGGTGTTGCGCCGTACTGCGGCAGGCCCCTTTAATGCCGGGCAGATGGTGACCCTGGCCGAGCTGGAGACCGCCGCCGCCGCGAGCTTGGAAGCCGTGGATCGCTATTTATTGCCCATGGAAGAAGCCCTGACTCATTGGCCGGACGTCTGTTTGTCCGATGACATGGCCTATTACCTGCGCCAGGGCCAGCCGGTGTTCGTGCCGCGCGCGCCGACCAGTGGCTGGGTGCGTTTGCATTCCGCCGATCATCGCTTCCTGGGGATAGGGCGGGTGCTGGACGATGGCCGCGTCGCACCCAAGCGACTGTTGCCCGCACGCGGCTAAGGGCGGTTTTTCCTTGTATAGCCCTGGGCCCAAGAGTAAAATGCGCCCTTTCCTAACAGCTTAACGACACTTGGAGTTGATTACATGTCACTAAACGCTGACGCCTCTCAAAAGATTGTGCAGGACTACCAACGCGCAGCCGGCGACACGGGTTCCCCCGAGGTGCAGGTTGCGCTGCTGTCCGCTCGCATCAGTCAGTTGGCCGAGCATTTTAAATCCCACGCGCAAGATCACCACTCACGTCAAGGCATGTTGCGCATGATCAGCAAGCGTCGTAGTTTGCTGGACTACTTGAAGCGCCACGATGACGAGCGTTATCGGACGCTGATCAGCCGTCTCGGATTGCGCCGCTGATGTCTGCGCGTTGGGCGTAATATAATTCTGGCGCACTCAATAATCCTCAATAGCATCGATTCGGTACGCGACATACGCCGACATGCTCAGACATAAGTTCGTAAGGAAACTCTCGTGACCCCCATCAAAAAAGTTTTTCAGTACGGTGACCAGACGGTCACGATCGAAACCAGCGAAATTGCTCGCCAAGCCTCCGGCGCCGTAATGATCAGCATGGGGGACACCGTTGTGCTGGTCACCGCGGTGGGCGTGAAGGAAGCGGTCGAAGGCCGGGATTTCTTCCCATTGACGGTGAATTACCAAGAACGCACCTATGCGGCGGGTAAGATACCCGGTGGCTTCTTCAAGCGTGAAGGCCGTCCCACCGAAAAGGAAACGTTGACCTGTCGCCTCATCGACCGTCCCTTGCGTCCGCTGTTTCCCAAAGGGTTCACCAACGAAGTGCAAGTCATCGCCACCGTGGTGTCCTTGGATAGCGAAATCAATCCCGACATTCCGGCCATGCTGGGGGCCTCGGCGGCCCTGGCCATTTCCGGCATGCCCTTCCAGGGGCCGATCGGCGGCGCACGGGTCGGTTACAAGGACGGTAAGTACCTCCTCAACCCGACCCAAAGCGAGCTGGCAACCTCCCAACTCGATCTCGTCGTCGCCGGTACCGAGGACGCCGTATTGATGGTCGAATCGGAAGCGCGTGAGTTGTCCGAGTCGGTGATGCTGGATGCGGTGATCTACGGTCACGAGCAATTGCAAACCGCCATTCGTGTCATAGGTGAATTGGCCGCCGAAGTGGGCAATCCCGCCTGGGATTGGCAGTTGCCGCAACCCGATGAAGCCTTGACCGGCGCCGTGCGCGCAGCCGCCGAAGCCGAGATCGCCGACGCCTATCGCATCGCCGAGAAACCACAACGTCAACAGCGCATCACAGCAATTCGCGACAGAGTAATGACCCAGTTGTTGACGCCCGCCAGCGAAGGCGCGGCAGTGTCTTGGAACAAGGAAGACGTGCGCAACGCCATTGCATCGCTGGAGAAGAAAGTGGTGCGTGGTCGGGTGCTGGCGGGCGAGAGCCGCATCGATGGCCGCGACACGCGCACCATCCGTCCCATCACCGCCCGCGTGAGCGTGTTGCCGCGCGCCCATGGTTCAGCCTTGTTCACGCGCGGTGAAACCCAAGCCTTGGTGGTTGCCACCTTGGGTACGGCGCGGGATGCGCAAGTCATCGACGCCATCGAAGGTGAATATCGCGAACCGTTCATGTTTCACTATAACTTCCCCCCATATTGCACGGGCGAAGCGGGTTTTGTCGGCAGCCCCAAGCGACGCGAGATCGGCCATGGTCGGTTGGCCAAGCGCGGCGTAGCCGCGGTGATGCCCGACATGGAAGAGTATCCGTATTCGATGCGCGTGGTGTCGGAAATCACCGAATCCAACGGCTCCAGCTCCATGGCGTCCGTGTGTGGTGCCAGCCTAGCGCTGATGGACGCGGGCGTGCCGATCAAGGCCCCTGTGGCGGGTATTGCCATGGGCTTGGTCAAGGAAGCGGATCGCTATGTGGTGCTGAGCGACATCCTCGGAGACGAAGATCACCTCGGTGATATGGATTTCAAAGTGGCGGGTACGACCGAAGGCGTCACCGCGCTGCAAATGGATATTAAGATCACCGGTATCACCCGTGAGATCATGTCCTCGGCCTTGGCTCAGGCACAGGAAGGGCGTTTGCATATCCTCGGCGAAATGAGTAAAGCCATTTCCAGCCCGCGCGCCGACCTGTCGGAATGGGCGCCGCGCTACATCACCATGAAGATCAACCCCGATCGCATCCGTGATGTGATCGGCAAGGGGGGGGCCACTATCCGCGCCATCACCGAGGAGACCGGTACCACCATCGATATCACCGACGACGGCACCGTGAAGATCGCCTCTGTGGACAAAGCCGCCGGCCTGGCCGCGCAGCGCCGTGTCGAGGATCTCACCGCCGATGTGGAAGTGGGGCGTATCTATGAAGGTCGCGTCGCCAAGCTGATGGACTTCGGTGCCTTCGTCACTATCCTGCCCGGTAAGGACGGTCTGGTGCACATTTCGCAAATCTCCGAAGAGCGGGTGCAGAACGTCAGCGACAAGTTGAAAGAGGGCGACACCGTGAAGGTGAAAGTGCTCGAAGTCGACAAGCAAGGCCGCGTCCGCCTCAGCATGAAGGCGGTGGAAGAGTAACCGCAACGCGCGTTGTCTGAACCTAAAAATGGGGCCGTTCGGCCCCATTTTTAATCAAACTTTTCCTTGTAATTGCAGCAGGATAGCTTCGTTTTCTAAAGTGGAAGTGTCTTGCGTGATTGGCTGTCCGGCGGCGATGGCGCGCAGCAGTCGACGCATGATTTTGCCCGAGCGGGTCTTGGGGAGATTATCGGCGTAGCGGATGTCATCGGGTTTGGCGATGGGGCCGATCTGCTCCGCCACCCACAGCCGCAGTTCTTGGGTTAGGACGGCATCCACGCCGCTAGGCGGACGTTCGCCTCTTAGTACCACGTAAGCGAAGACGGCTTCACCCTTGATGTCATCGGGACGACCCACCACCGCCGCCTCGGCGACCCGTGGGTGCGCCACCAGCGCCGATTCGACCTCCATGGTGCCGAGACGGTGGCCGGAGACGTTGAGCACGTCATCGATGCGGCCCATGATCCAAAAGTAACCGTCCTTGTCGCGGCGCGCGCTGTCACCGGCCAGATAATACTTGCCACCGAATTTGCCCCAATAGGTTTTCACGTAGCGTTCGTGATCGCCCCAAATGGTGCGCAGCATCGACGGCCAGGGCTGTTTGATGACCAGGTAACCGCCTTTGTTCGGGGCGGTGATGCTCTGACCTTGTTCGTCGACCACATCGGCGACGATGCCGGGCAAGGGCCGGGTGCAAGATCCGGGTTTGGTGGCCACGGCGGCGGGAATGGGCGCGATCATATGGGCGCCGGTCTCGGTCTGCCACCAGGTATCGACGATAGGACAGCGCTCGTGGCCGATGATCCGGTGATACCACATCCATGCTTCGGGGTTGATGGGCTCGCCGACCGTACCGAGCAGGCGCAGGTTGGAAAGATCGTATTGAGCAGGAATCTCATCACCGCATTTCATCAGGGCGCGTATGGCCGTAGGGGCGGTGTAGAAGATAGTAATCTTGTGGTCCTGGCATAGTTTCCAGAAACGGCCGGTGTCGGGCACGGTGGGGGCGCCTTCGTAGATCACCATGGTGGCGCCACAGGCCAGTGGGCCGTAGGCCACGTAACTGTGGCCGGTGACCCAACCCACGTCGGCGGTACACCAGAAGACGTCGTCATCGCGAATATCGAACACCCATTGCATGGTGACGATGGCGCCCAATAAATAGCCGGCGCTGGAATGCTGGATGCCTTTCGGTTTACCGGTGGAGCCGGAAGTGTAGAGGAGAAACAGCGGATGTTCGCTGTCCACCCACTCCGGTTCGCACTGTGCGGATTGTGGCGCGATGGCGTCGGCCCACCACACATCACGGTCCGTCTGCATGTTGATAGCGTGAGCCGTGCGCTGGTAGACGATAACTTTCTCGATGCTGGCACAACCGTGACTCAGGGCCTTGTCGGCAGCGGCCTTGAGCTCGACGATCTTGCCGCCGCGATGGCCGCCGTCAGCGGTGATGAGCAATTTTGCGCCGGCATCCTCGATGCGATCCTTCAAGGATTCGGCGGAGAAGCCACCGAACACCACCGAGTGGATGGCCGCGATACGCGCGCAGGCCTGCATGGCCACCACCGCCTCGGGGATCATGGGCATGTATATGACCACGCGGTCGCCTGAGTGGACACCGTGCGCCTTGAGGGCATTGGCGAAGCGTCCTACGTCTTGATGCAATTCGGCGTAACTGATGTGGCGGACATCACCTTGTTCGCCTTCGAAAATGATGGCGGTCTTGTCGGCGCGTTGTTCCAACTGTCGATCGAGACAGTTGTAGGAGACATTCAAGCGGCCCTCCTTGAACCATTGGTAACGGGGCGCCTGGCTGGCATCGAGCGCGGTTTGGAAGGGGGTGTGCCAAGTCAATTCGTTGCGCGCGAGTTCGGCCCAAAAACCACTGTGATCGGCGCGGGCATGCTCATATAAGCGCTCTAGCGCGGCGGCATCGGGGATACGTGCGCCGCGGCTGAAGTCACTGGGAGGGTTGAAGAGCCGCGCTTCCTTCAGGATCGAATCGATGCTTTCGTTGCCGCGTTCGTTGCTCATGATATTTCCCTGGCTCCCTCTGACCGTTGACACGCCCGCCACTGATGTTAACAAGAGCGACGTCGCCGCGCACCGTTTGAGGATGGGAATGGCAACAAAAAACCCGCTCGACCGAGTGGTCGAGCGGGTTGATCAGTCAGGTGCGCATCGTGGGAATTATTCGCCCAATTGCTTTTCGCGAATTTCATCCAAGGTCTTGCAGTCGATGCACAGGGTGGCAGTGGGGCGTGCTTCCAGGCGGCGCACACCGATTTCGACACC
>CALZJG010000064.1 GCA_945787555.1 uncultured Chromatiaceae bacterium
AAAATGGCGCGCCCGGAGAGATTCGAACTCCCGACCACCTGGTTCGTAGCCAGGTACTCTATCCAACTGAGCTACGGGCGCTGTATTCACTTTCGCGAAGGCTGCGGATTATCCCGATCACCGCTTCAGGTGTCAAGAAGCCGCTCCATCGATGTGGCGGAAGGAAGGATTATTCGCGCTGTGCGCTGACCTTGTGGGCCGGCTTTCGAGCGTTCTATCACGCCTGTGGCACTTAGGTCGAACCCACTTTGCTAAGTAGAGACGGCGAATCGCGGCTCGTCCATCTTAATGAAAGAGGGCAGTGCAGCCCCCTTTCATTAAGATGGCGGAGAGAGAGGGATTCGAACCCTCGATACGAGTTTTAGCCCGTATACTCCCTTAGCAGGGGAGCGCCTTCGACCAGCTCGGCCATCTCTCCGTAAGACTTTGGTCAGTCATCATGCCGTGATCGGCCGGAAAACCCGCCGCTCAAAACCAATGAGCGAATCCGAACTGCCGGTTTATCGTGGCAGTTGGGATTCGCTCGAGTTGGCGGTAAGGGGAGTGTCCCTGTGTCTATCCTCCCAAACCCGGCACGGGCGAAAGGATACCGAATACGCGTGACAATCGCAAAAAATTTTGTGTGCTTGCCGTTACGATTGCCTTAGCCGTTGGAGGCTTTCACATTTCCATCAGTGTCGGCGCCTCCCTGGCTGGGTCCATTCGCTTGCGCCTGTTTTTCCTTCTGTATACGTTCGTATATTTCTTCTCTGTGCACCGATACAGTCTTGGGGGCATTGACACCAATACGCACTTGGTTGCCTTTGACACCCAATACCGTGACCGTTATGTCATCCCCGATGATCAGCGACTCACCCACACGCCGGGTCAAAATGAGCATGATCTCGTCTCCTTATTCAGTCAATCAACGTCGTCGTAGATCCAGCGAGTGCCGATCAATTCGGGCTCACTGCTGACTCTATCGGCCTTCGCGACCGAAACTGTAATCCACAACGATGTGATTGGTGCTGTGTCCTAAGTCCCGGTTCTGGTTGCAGAACAGCCTCCGAACACGCACTTCCCACTACTTACTAGAGTTGGACAACCAAGCGGACCAGTTAGTTTTTAGGCCGGTGCTTTATCCAAGTGGAAAGCCTCGTGTAAGGCGCGTACGCCCAGTTCCAAGTACTTCTCGTCCACAACCACTGAAACCTTAATTTCGGAGGTGGAAATCATGCGGATATTGATGCCCTCCTCAGCCAGGGCCTGAAACATAGTGCTGGCAATGCCGGCATGGGAACGCATGCCCACGCCCACCAGCGATATCTTCACGATCTTGGTGTCGCCGGTCACTTCGCGCGCGCCCAGTTCCTTGGCGGTGCGATTCATGACCTCCAGCGCTTTTTCATAGTCGCGACGATGGACGGTGAAAGTGAAGTCGGTGGTCTTATCCGCCGCGATGTTCTGGACGATCATGTCCACTTCAATATTGGCGGCGGAGACGGGACCGAGAATGCGATAAGCGACGCCCGGTTCGTCCGGCACGCCCACCATGGTCAATTTGGCTTCGTCACGATTGAATGCGATACCGGAAATCAGCGGGTCTTCCATAGTGTCATCCTCGAAAGTGATCAGCGTGCCGGGGCCGTCTTGGAAGCTGGACAGCACGCGCAGGGGTACGTTGTATTTACCGGCGAACTCGACCGCGCGAATTTGCAGCACCTTGGAACCGAGGCTGGCCATCTCCAGCATTTCCTCGAAGGTGATGCGATCCAATCGGCGCGCTTCGGGCACCAGGCGCGGATCGGTGGTATAGACGCCGTCCACATCGGTGTAAATCTGACATTCGTCGGCCTTGAGCGCCGCCGCCAAGGCCACCGCCGTGGTATCGGAACCGCCGCGACCCAGCGTGGTGATATTGCCGTGCTCGTCCACGCCTTGAAAACCCGCCACCACCACCACGCGACCGGCGTCTAAGTCCTTACGCACCGCCGCCTCGTCGATATCGCGGATCCGTGCCTTGTTGAAGGCGCTGTCAGTAAGTATGCGCACTTGCGTGCCGGTATAGGAACGCGCCTGGCAACCGCGCTTGTGCAGCGCCAGGCTGAGCAAAGCGATAGTCACTTGCTCGCCGGTGGCGAGCAGCACGTCTAACTCGCGCGGTTCAGGGTGCACATCGATCTGACGCGCCAAGCCAACCAACCGATCGGTCTCGCCGCTCATCGCGGAGACCACCACCACGATAGCGTGGCCCTGGTCACGCGTCGCCAAGACTCTTTCCGCGACATGCTCGATGCGCTCGGGCGACCCCACCGAGGTGCCGCCGTATTTTTGGACGATTAATGCCATGCCCTATTCACCGGGTAGTAAAAGTTGCGAAGTAAACACTATGTTGCGGCGGAGTCGGAAGAGTCGCTGCGCGACCGGGCAAACCACCTCTAGCCCAACTGGGCGCGCACCCACTCGGGCACGGCTTGCAGCGCGGCATCCAGGGCGGCGGGATTGTTGCCACCGGCCTGGGCCATATCCGGGCGGCCACCGCCCCGGCCACCGACATGCTGCGCAACCACATTGACCAGTTCGCCGGCCTTGACGCGATCCGTGTAGTCCTTGGTGACGCCCGCCACCAGACTCACCTTGTCGCCATCGACCACGGCCAATACCACCGCCGCCGAACCCAGTTTATTCTTGAGTTGATCCACTGTCTCGCGCAATGCCTTGGCGTCGGCGCCATCGAGACGAGCCGCCAATACCTTGAGGCCGTCGATTTCCACCGCTTGCGCGGCCAAGTCACTGCCTTGCTGGCTGGCCAGCTTGCCCTTGAGTTGATCCAACTCCTTTTCCAGCTTGCGGCTGCGCTCGAGGACTTGTTGCACTTTCTCTTCGAGATCGTCGCGACCGCCCTTCACCAACGCGGCAAGACGCGCCAGTGTTTCGTCCTGCGCCTCCACCCACGCCACCGCACGCGCGCCCGTCAAGGCCTCGATGCGGCGCACGCCGGAGGCAATGCCCACCTCGCTGACGATCTTGAACAGGCCGATATCGCCGGCGCGACGCGCGTGCGTGCCGCCGCATAGCTCCGTGGAAAAATCGCCGATGGACAGCACCCGCACTTGGTCGCCGTACTTTTCGCCGAACAGGGCCATGGCGCCGGCGGCGCGCGCCTCGTCATATCCCATCAGGCGGGTCTGCACCTCGGCGTTAACACGGATATGCTCATTGACCAAGCGCTCCACCTCCAACAACTCCTCACCCGTCATGGGCTGGAAATGGGCAAAGTCGAAGCGCAAACGCTCGGGATCGACCAAGGAACCTTTTTGCGTGACGTGATCGCCCAATACTTCGCGCAGCGCGGCATGCAACAAATGCGTGGCGGAATGATTGAGCGCGGTGGCGCGACGTGCTTGAGCGTCCACACGCGCGGTCACGCGCTCACCCACGTTAATCGAACCACTCTGTAAAGCACCGATGTGACCATGCGCCTCACCGCCCACTCTTTGCGTATCACGCACCTCGAAGCGCGCCTGCTCCGTTCCCAATGCCCCGCGATCACCCATTTGACCACCGGACTCGGCATAAAACGGCGTGACATCCAATACGACCATGCCCGACTCACCGGCGTTGAGCTGTGGCACCGCCGCGCCATCGCGATACAAGGCCACCACCTGGGCCGCGCCCACTAAATGTTCGTAACCGGTGAACTCGCTGCGCGCCAACTGCTCGGCCGGCGTGCTGTAATCCACGCCGAATTGGCTGGCCGCGCGCGCGCGTTCGCGTTGTTGCTCCATGGCGCGCGCAAAACCGTCCATGTCCACGCTGAGACCCTGTTCGCGAGCGTAGTCTTGAGTGAGGTCGACGGGGAACCCAAAGGTGTCGTACAAGCGAAAGGCGGTCTCGCCGGGAATCACCTTGTCCTGCAAGCGTGCGATGGCATGTTGCAGGATCTTCATACCCTCTTCCAACGTTTCACGGAAGCGTACTTCCTCGCGCATGAGCACTTGTTCGACATGCCCTTGCACCTTGACCAACTCGGGATAGGCCGCGCCCATTTCCGTAACCAGCGGCGCCACCAGCCGATAGAAGAATGCTTCTTTCAACCCCAGGCTGTGTCCGTGACGGATGGCGCGTCGAACGATGCGCCGCAACACATAGCCGCGCCCCTCGTTGGACGGCGTCACGCCGTCGGTGATGAGAAATGCGCACGAGCGGATGTGATCGGCGATGACACGCAGCGAACCGGAGGTCGGTGCCAGCCACGGCTGGTCGGTGTCCTTGATACCGGCCAACTCGGCGGCCGCGAGGATAAGACTGCGGAACATATCGATGTCGTAATTGCTGTGCACACCCTGGATCACCGCCGCGAGCCGTTCCAGACCCATGCCGGTGTCCACCGAGGGCTTGGGCAAGGGCGTGAGCGTGCCGTCAGCGGCGCGGTTGTATTGCATAAACACCAGGTTCCAGATTTCGATGTAACGATCACCGTCCTCCTCCGCCGTGCCGGGCGGACCGCCCGCGATTTCGGGGCCATGATCGTAGAAGATTTCCGTGCAGGGACCGCAGGGACCGGTGTCGCCCATTTGCCAAAAATTATCGGATCCCCCGCCCGGCTTGTCGCCGATGCGCGTGATGCGCGCTGGCGGCACCCCGATCTCTTTGGCCCAGATGTCATAGGCCTCGTCGTCACTCTCGTAGACGGTCACCCACAGCCGTTCCTGCGGCAGCCGGTAAACGCCGGTGAGCAACTCCCAGCTGTAATGAATCGCCTCACGCTTGAAGTAATCGCCGAAGCTGAAATTGCCCAGCATTTCGAAGAAAGTGTGATGACGCGCAGTGTAGCCGACGTTTTCCAAATCATTATGTTTACCACCGGCACGCACGCAACGCTGTGAACTGGCGGCACGCGTGTAGGGACGGTGCTCCTGGCCGAGAAACACTTCCTTAAACTGCACCATACCGGCATTGGTGAACAACAGAGTCGGATCATTGGCGGGCACCAGCGGGCTGGACGCCACGACTTCGTGACCCCGCTCGCGGAAGAATTCGAGAAACGCTGTACGTAATTCGGCGCTGGTCTTCATTGCTCGCTCACATATTGAGTAAGAAGTCAGGCATGAGGCGGAAAGGCAACAATGAATGTCGCCTCACCTCTCACACCGCTCCTACGCACCTCAGATTTCACTCATCCCGTTCACCGCCCAAGGCGGCGCGTATCTGTTCGGAGGTATAACCACGGCCGTGTAAAAAACGCGCCTGTCGCGCGCGCTCTTTGAAATCCGCGAGCGGAGCCGCGCCGAACCGTTTATCGCGCGCGGCCGCTGCCGCCACCCGCCAGTCACGGTCGCGACTATCCAGCGCCGCGTCTATGCATTCATCGCTGACGCCGCGCTGACGCAATTCCGCGGCGATCTTGAGTGGGCCAAAACCGCGCTCGCGACGACTGCGCACGAACACCTCCACGAAACGCTCATCGTTCTGCAAACCTTCGGTGGCGAGCGTACTCAACACGGGATCGATCAGCGGCTCAGGATAGCCTTTCACGATGAGCTTGGAACGCAATTCCGCACTACCATGCTCGCGACGCGCCAGCAAATCCATCGCCGCGCGCCGCACCTCTACGACAGTCGCTTCTCGCTTAATCAAGCTCAGCCTCGAGCGCCTCTTCTTCGCTCACCGCCGGACCGCTGCGACCCACCAACTTGGCGCGTATTTGATTTTCTATCTCGCGGGTGACGTCGGGGTTGTCCTTCAAGTATTGGCGCGAGTTATCCTTACCCTGGCCGATGCGCGTACCACTGTAGGAATACCAGGCGCCGGATTTCTCGACAATGCCTTCTTGCACACCGATGTCGATGATTTCGCCCTCGTGTGAAATGCCTTCACCGTAGAGGATGTCGAATGTTGCTTGGCGGAACGGCGGTGCGACTTTGTTCTTCACCACTTTGACGCGCGTCTCGTTGCCGACCACTTCATCGCCCTTCTTGATGGCGCCGGTGCGACGAATATCGAGACGCACTGAGGCATAGAATTTCAGCGCATTGCCGCCGCTGGTGGTTTCGGGATTGCCGAACATCACACCGATCTTCATACGGATCTGGTTGATGAAAATTACCAGGGTGTTGGAACGCTTGATGTTGGCGGTGAGCTTGCGCAGCGCCTGCGACATCAAACGTGCTTGCAGGCCGACGTGAGTATCGCCCATTTCACCGTCGATTTCCGCCTTGGGCGTCAGCGCCGCCACCGAGTCGATCACCACCACGTCGACCGCGCTGGAACGCACCAGCATGTCGGTGATTTCCAGGGCTTGTTCACCGGTATCGGGCTGAGAAACCAGCAAGTCGTCTACATTCACACCGAGTTTTTTCGCGTACTGGGGATCCAACGCATGTTCGGCATCGACGAACGCGGCGGTGCCGCCCAGTTTCTGCGCCTCGGCGATCACTTGTAACGTAAGGGTAGTTTTACCGGAAGATTCCGGGCCATAGATTTCCACCACGCGACCGCGTGGCAAGCCGCCCACGCCCAAGGCGATATCCAAAGCCAGGGAGCCGGTGGAAATCACTTCCACATCGCGCGTCGGGCCGGCATCGCCCATGCGCATCACCGACCCCTTGCCGAACTGACGTTCGATTTGGCTCAGCGCCGCGCTCAAGGCCTTGGATTTGTTTTGGTCCATCGTCTCGTCCCCCTGGGTTGACTGGAAGTCCGCGCGGCGTGTTTGCCGCCGGAAAAGAGGCGGCGATTATCCCACAGAACGCCGCGACTATGCACGATGTCCAGTCATGCCAACCGCCACTCGCGCAGCACCTGGTAGCGCGCGCCCGCGGGGTCGGTCACCGAGGTCACCAAAGCGAAACTCCGCACCGGCCACGACAAGGGCGAGGCGCTTATGTTCGGCACGAGCGGCATTTTGCGCACTTTGCGGAATAGCGTGATGTGGGTTTCAAAAGGGCGCGTCTCGACGGTGAACCCGCAGCCTGCCAAACCCGCACGCAGCTGAGCCACCAAATCGAACAAGGTGGGCGGCGTCTGGGCGCTGCCCGCCCATAGCACTTGTGGACGTCGCCAAAAACCGTATTGGTCCACCGCCAAATCGAAACGCCGCCCGACGCTGCGTTCCGCCACCCCCTCGGCGCACAGGCGTTGGGCAGCGTCACAGGCGCCGAGGAACACCAAAGTGGCGTGCAAATTGGCCACCGCCACGGCCCGCGCGCGGTCCACGGTGACTTGGCGCTGCAAATCAGCCAAGCCACGGCGCACCACCTCCTCCGGCCACAAGGCGAAGAACAGCCGCTGAACCTCAATGCCGGCCATCGCCGACCTGCGGTTCGCCATCGAGACTATCCAACACACCTTGCAGCGCCACGGCCACCGCCTGGCGCCGCACCGCCTCGCGATCGCCGGCCAGGCGCTGGGTTTCAACCCGTGTCACCCCCCCTTGCCTCGCCCAGGCGAAGCACACCGTCCCCACCGGCTTGTCCAGCGAGCCCCCGCCAGGGCCGGCGATGCCGCTCACCGCCAGCGCCACCTGGGCATGACTGTGCGCCAGCGCGCCCACGGCCATTTCAAGCGCCGTGGCCTCACTCACTGCACCGTGATCGGCCAAGGCAGCCGGCCGCACGCCGAGCATTTCCAGCTTGGCGGTGTTGCTGTAGGTGACGAAGCCGCGCTCGAACCAGTGCGAACTGCCGGGCACGGCGGTGAGGGCCTGGGCGATCCAACCGCCGGTACAGGACTCGGCCACCGCCAGCATGAGACCCTGCCGCCGCAGCGCATTCCCCACCTGTTCCGCCAAAGCCACCAATTCCATCGCGCCCGCCACCCCAGCCGTTACAGGGCCAGCCTAGATTGTAACAAACCCTTATGCGCGGGCCTCTCGTCAAGCTTGCCTACCCCTATAGTGGATGCGCTACCATTGCGCCCTTTGTCCGGTGGCAAGGGTGGTATCAGGATGGGTAGTCGACTCGAAGTAAACGCGGGATGTCTGTGGCACGGTGCTCGAGCATGAATAAGTCGCCGCCGCCCGTCACTTGGCAAGAACGCCTGCGCTTGGCGGATCAATACTTGGTGCCGCAACACTTGCTCACTCGCCTGATGTTTCTGTCCACGCGCGTGCGTGCGCCGTGGTTCAAGAATTGGCAAATGCGCTGGTTCATCCGTCGCTACGGCGTGGATATGAGCGAAGTGGTGGAACAAGCGCCGCGCGCCTACCCCGACTTCAATACCTTCTTCACGCGACCACTGCGCCCCGGCGTACGGCCTCTGGTCACCGACCCCGATGCCGTGGCCTGTCCCGTGGACGGGCGCGTGAGCCAATGCGGTGACATCCGCGACGGACAAATCTTTCAAGCCAAGGGCCATCACTACGATGCGACGACTCTGCTAGGGGGTGATGAGCAGCGCGCCGCGCCGTTTCGCGACGGTGAGTTCGCTACGATCTATTTATCGCCCAAGGATTATCACCGCATCCACATGCCGGTGGACGGTAGCTTGCGCGAGATGGTGTATGTGCGCGGCCAGTTGTTCAGCGTCAGCCCGCGCACCACCGATGCTGTGCCACAATTGTTCGCGCGCAACGAACGCTTGGTGACGATTTTCGAGACCGAGTTCGGCCCCATGGCCCTGGTGCTGGTGGGCGCGATGTTCGTCGCCGGCATCGAAACAGTGTGGTCGGGACTCATCGACCCGCGCGGCTATCCACCGCTGCGGCAATGGGGTTACGGACCCGCCAGCGGGCGCGCGCCGGTCCACTTAACTCGTGGCGAGGAAATGGGTCGCTTCAACATGGGCTCGACGGTAGTCCTGCTATTCGGCCCCCAAGCCGTGGATTTGGCCGCATCATGCAACGCCGAGCAAGTGGTGCGCATGGGGCAGTCATTGGCGATGCGACGGCAGCGGTGATACAGTGATTCCACGATGCGGATCAGCAGGAGAGTCCGGCCATGACCAATAAGAGACCCGATACAGAGGAAGAACCTATTCTAGAGTGTGACGTGTGCATGAAGGAAATCCCTCGCTCCGTAGGCGAGAGCCTGGAAGGACCGGATTACGTGCATCACTTTTGTGGCGCCGAATGTTACGAACAATGGAAGAAGAAGAACTCGCGCCCACCAAAACCCTGAACAACGCGCGGCGGCATACTATTGAGAATTATTCAGGCGCTGCGGACTGCCCTTTATAGCGCAGCACTTCTTGCAGCGAGCGGAATGTTGTGGCGTCGAAATCTCGGAACACCATCCCAACCCCTTGAGTCGTGACCCGCACCACACGGGCACGTATGCGATGGCGCGTGATGTTTTCGCCGTTACCTAGCCTAAAAGTCAGTTCCACTTGCTCGTCGGCGGGCAAGGAAATATCCGCAGGCAATTCCACGAACACGCCGCCCAAGCCGATATCCCGCGTGCGGCAACCGGGGCTGTGCGCTCCCGCACAAGCCAGATCCACGGGGAGATGCACTTCCGCCCGCGTAGTCCAACGACGCTCCATATCGCGCTCCTGGCTAAGGTCATCATCCTCCACCATATACGCTATTCCGAGCTTTTATCAACTGCCAGAGTATTATGCATGCCGTACACCGCTCCACTTCCAATCATCGCGCAGCTGCTTATTTCTGTGCAAGCTGCGTGCCTATTCGTGAAAGCACGCCTAGTACAAGCTATTTAGTCGCTCACTGTGATATTTACCGCAGGCCAGCGCAAACGATCCGTCAAATAACTCGACAGCCCCCTCAGCCACATAGTTGCGCTAACGACCTCATGCCCGGCCGATGGGAAACGCGATCACTTGTTCCACCGAAACAGTCGCGGTGGCCAACATCACCAGCCGATCGACACCCAGCGCCACGCCGCTGCATGGCGGCAGACCCGTCGCGAGCGCCGCCAGCAAACGCTCGTCCATGGCCACTGACTCAGCGTCTCGCGCTCGACGGCGCGTGAGATCCGCCTCAAAGCGGCGCCGTTGCTCGGCGGCATCGGCCAATTCCTGAAAGCCGTTGGCCAGCTCCACACCGTTGACAAAGACCTCAAAGCGTTCGGCCACGGGCGGATCGTCGGAGCGCACGCGCGCCAACATGGCCTGCGTGGCGGGATAATCGTAGACGAAGCTAGGTCGCGAGCGCCCCAGTCGCGGCTCAACAGCGTGGGTCCACAGCAAGGTCAACCAGTCATCCACGTCATCCTCCATAACCGGAGGAGGCACAATGCCCAAGCGCTGACAGGCCGTGCGCAGTTCCTGGAGGCGCGGCGCGGCGCTCTTTACGCCCGCGTGGACGCCCAATAACTCATGGTAGGTGCAACGCTCGGCGGGCGGCACGCCCAATACCGTTCGTAACAGGACATCCACTTCGTCCATCAACTCATGGTAGCTGAAACCGGGCCGGTACCATTCGAGCAGGGAAAATTCAGGATTGTGTAGCCGCCCCGCCTCCCCATCTCGGAACGCCTTACCAATTTGATATATGGGGCCGCTGCCCGCCGCCAGCAGCCGTTTCATGGCGAACTCGGGCGAGGTTTGCAGATAGAGCGTGCGTCCTTGCGGCGCACCCGGGCCGCTGTAGTGGGCGCTGAAGCTGGCGAGGTGAGGGTCAGTAGAACCCGCGGTCCCCAGCACGGGCGTGTCCACCTCCAACACGTCACGAGCGGCAAAGAAGGTGCGCAGCATCGCCATCACCTCTGCGCGCCGGCGCAGCATCTCGAAAGTCGCGCTAGGACGCCAGTCGGTCATGAATTAGTGGCTGAGATCGTGACTGGGCGGCGGTATGGTCCACACGCTGCAGCCGCGCCGCGCCAACCGCCCATCCTATACGGCCCGAAGCTACGCCTTGGCCCGCGATACATACTCGCCGGTGCGAGTGTCGACCTTGAGCACGTCCCCGATGTTGATGAACAAGGGCACGCGCACCACGGCGCCGGTTTCCAAGGTGGCGGGCTTACCGCCACCGCCCGAAGTGTCGCCGCGCACACCGGGGTCGGTTTCGGTCACTGCCAACTCCACAAAATTGGGCGCGCTAATGCTCAACGGCACGTTGTTCCACAAGGTCACGACGCACATTTCTTGGCCCTTGAGCCAGATGCCGGCCTCGCTCATGGCGGCCTCGGTGGCGGCGAACTGCTCGAAGGTGTCCGGGAGCATGAAGTGCCAGAACTCACCGTCGTTGTAGAGGTACTGCATGTCGACGTCCATCACGTCCGCCGCTTCCACCGTGTCGCCGGACTTGAAGGTGCGCTCGATGACGCGACCGGTCTTAAGGTTACGGATCTTGACCCGGCTAAACGCCTGACCCTTGCCAGGCTTGACGAACTCGTTCTCGACGATGGCACAAGGATCACCGTCGAGCATAATCTTAAGTCCACTTCGAAACTCATTGGTGCTGAACGTCGCCATGATGTCCTCGTATAATGCTGGCCCGGCGATCATCTTGGTCGCGCGGCGTGACTCGAAAGGCGCCTATGTTACAGCGAAACACCCACACTTGGCAGCGCCCGCGATGGCAAACCGCATTGGCGCAAGCGATCCGCGACCCACGCGAACTGCTGCAACTGCTCGAATTACCGATCGAACTCCTGGCTGGCGCCGAGGCCGCGGGACGCACGTTTCCACTCCGCGTGCCGCGCGCCTATGTCAGCCGCATGCGCAAGGGCGATCCGCGCGATCCGCTGTTACGCCAAGTGCTGCCGCTAGCCGCAGAGACAGATGAGGTGCCCGGCTATCACGCCGACCCGGTCGGCGACCTGGCGGCCATGGCCACGCCCGGGGTGCTGCATAAATATCACGGCCGCGTGCTGCTGGTGACCACCGGGGCGTGCGGCGTGCACTGCCGCTATTGTTTCCGGCGCCATTTCCCTTATGGCGAGGCCAACCCCAACGCCGACCAGTGGGAGCAAGCCTTGCGCTATCTGCACGCCCACGCTGACGTAAGCGAAGTCATCCTCAGCGGCGGCGATCCGCTGTCGCTGCCGGACGAGCGGCTGGCGGTATTGGCCGAGCGCTTGGATGCCATCCCTCATCTGCAACGCTTGCGCCTCCATACCCGCCTGCCCATCGTGCTGCCGGACCGGGTCGACTCCGCCTTACTCGATTGGCTATCACGGCGCCGCTTACGCACCGTGATGGTGGTGCATGCCAACCATGCCCGCGAACTGGACGCCACCACCCACAGCGCCCTCGCCGCCCTGCGCGCGGCCGATGTGACGCTACTCAATCAGTCGGTACTGCTACGTGGCGTCAATGACACGGCGCCAGCCCTGGCGCAACTCAGCGAAGCGTTATTCGCCGCGGGAGTCATGCCCTATTATTTGCATCTACTGGACCGCGCACAGGGCACCGCCCATTTCGAGGTCGACGAGACCACCGCGCGCGCGCTCATGGTCACAGTGCGTGAGCAACTCCCCGGTTATCTGGTGCCACGCTTAGTGCGCGAGACCGCCGGAGCCACCACGAAAATTCCCATAGTGTGAACCGCTCGCGGTCTAAACAACGCTTGCCACTCGACATTAGTAGGCGTTATGGTAGGCAATCCTCAACTTTTCCAGGGTCATGCAAATCGCGGCGCAGACCGTGAGGGAGGACCATCCCCGATGGAGTCAACATCACACGGCACCTTCACTCCGAGCCACAACGGCTTGCCGAACGATTTCCGGCCGGAAGCCTTGACCGCCTGGATAGCAGAGCTGCCGCTCGCCAATGTCGCGGCAACCGCCCAACAGGTGGGGACGGCCATACGCCGCTTGTGTAGCGTCGATCTGCCACCCACGCAAAGACATCGCGCATTGCAGCTCCTGAGTCCATCCGTCGCCTACGTCAGCGATGCCCTCCGCCGTCAGTTCAGTGGCTCCCCCCTGCCACTGACGCTCAAACAGCGCGCCACCGTGGCGCTGTTGTCGACCTTGCAGGCCGACATGGCAGCCGCTAACCGCCGCTTGGCCGATGACATCCTGGGGATGATGGGCTTGCGTCAGGACATGGATAACCTCGTAATCGGCTTGCATCGCAGCCTGTATTTCCACGGGCAACGCCTGCTCACCGACTCCCTTGCCTATCGTGGTACGTCACCTGAATTATGGGCCGCCATCCACGCCACTTATCGCCTGGCGGAAGACAAGAATCTGCAACTGAGCCCGGTCAAAGGCAACGAGAGCCGTACCATACTCGATACCTATAAACGTATTTTGCTGCTGGCCCTGGCCGACCCCCATCATTTGAGTGCGGCCGACATCCTCACAGTGTGGGAGCATCTGGTGGAGTGGGCACCGCATTGCCACTTGACGCCCGCCGTGACCATTACCGATCCGCCCGGGGTATTCGTGGTCGACTTGGAAGGCGACGCCCCCCCGGCCTATTTGATGTACCAACCGCAAGCGGCAAGTACTTCCACCCGCATGCTGGACACCACCGCCCTGACCCATCTGCTGCGTAGTACCGCCAGTGATACAACCCGCACCGCCCCCCACCATTTCCGCGATATGGATGCCTCGCAGCGACCGTTGCCGCTCGACTTAACACGTCGCCTGCTCATGGCCTGGGGAGTCACGTCCAAGCGCGCCTTCGCGCGCGCGCCGACCGCTGATGACGTGGTCATGGCGGTCGGGATTAGCGCCGTACACTATGCGCTGCACGGGAAATCCACCCCCATGCACGAGGTGATGCCGCCCTCCCCCTTCCAGCGCCAGACGCGAGCCTCCGCCGCGCCTCGCCGCCCCGCCTACGCCCTGCACCAGTGCCGTTTGAGCAATGAAAGCGCCAGCGGTGCCTGCTTAATCTGGCATAACAACCAACCCGCCAGCCTGCGGGTGGGAGAAATGATCGCCTTGCGCCACCATGGGCAAAACAACGACGCGCGCTGGAGCATCGCAGTGATCCGCTGGCTCAAGGGTAGTCGGGACAGTGAAATCGAGTTCGGCGTAGAACGCCTGGTGCCTGAGGCTCAACCGGTGCAGCTGCGCAAATGGGGTAAAGCGGCGCCCGATCGGGACTACCTATGCGGTTTATTGTTACCGGAACACAAAACCATCAAGCTGCCCGTCAGTCTCGTGGCACCGGCTTTTCTTTACACCACGGGAGATGTGGTTTCTGTCAAGCAGGGGGAGGAAGAGCACCAAGTCCGTCTCACCCGCGCCATGGAAAGTACCCGCAGCTACACCCGCTTTCAGTTCATGAGCGTAATAGTCGCGGAACCGGCACCGCCAGCGTCGGTCACCAACACACAGCCAACCACCCCTCCGCCACGCCCGGCGACCTAGCCGCTAAACCGCTTGCCGATTGGCGAACAGGCGGGTGAACTCAGCCGGATAGCGCAGCGTGCCGCCACCTTCCAATACGCCTGCAACCAGTTCTTGCGCCGTTACTGACTCCGCCGGCACTGACAATGGGCAGCGGATCTCCCACTTCGAGGCCGGCTGGAAATCGAAGCGCGTGTAGTAGTCGGGGTGACCCACCACCACGATGGCCTTATAACCCAGACTGGTGGCCTTGGCCACCGCCGCCCGCAACAACAATGAGCCGGTGCCGCGATGTGAGTGCGAAGGCACCACGGCCATCGGCGCCAACGCCAGCACCTCATGCTGCTTGCCCTGGCGCTCCAGCTGAGCGCGAAACAGCATGATATGCCCGGTCACGCGCCCACCCACCTCTGCCACCAGGGACAGCTCCGGCACGTAACTCTGAGACGAATTCACCGCCGTCACCATCTGCGCCTCGGCTTCACCGCCGAAAGCACTGCGGTTGACCACATCTATGGCCGCGGCATCTTCGGGATGCGCCTGCCTAACTTTGATATCTTGCATAACTTGGCCTCCGTCGTGGTGCTAACCACTAAGCCCTATACAAGCAAACCCGCCTCGCCTGGTCAACCATGGCTTGCGAGCGCCCGGCGGCCAGGCTGCCTGGCTGCCTGGCTCATGTTTCGCCAACCGTGGCCGATAGCTAGCAGTGCAGGATGGTACTAAGTCCGGCACTCGTCGAGGAGCGCCGGAGACAACAGCGGGAGCTAGGTGTGTCGGATACACAAGCGGGGCTGGCGGCCAAACCCCAAACTCAAGCAGAACAGGGTGTCTTGAGGCTATTGGTGCTAGAGGATTCCGCCTCCGAAGCCCAGGCGTTGATAGAACCTTTGAGCGCCGTGGGCTACGCGGTTATTGCCGCGCGCGTCAAATCCCCGGTCGAATTCCAAGTCGCGCTCAAAAAACAAGACTGGGATCTCATCCTCTCGCCCCCCAAACTCGAAGCCTTCGCCGCCAAACAAGCTTTGGGCCTGCTCAAACACGCCAAGCGCGACATCCCTTTCGTCATCATCGCCCAGCACCTCAAGCAAGAAGAGCTATCTGAGGCCTTGCGCAGCGGCGCACAGGCAATGATAGAAAAGAAAGACACTGAATATTATCAACTGGTGGTGCAACGCGAACTGCGCGACCTGGCCCACCGCCGCGCCCGCCATTACTACGAACATATGTTCCGTGAAAGCGAGCGCCGCTGCCAAAGCCTGCTGGAAACTTCACGCGACGCCATCGTGTGCGTACGCAAAGGCAAGGTCATCTATGCCAATCCGGTGTTCGGTATGCTATGCAAATCCGCCGGGATGGGCGATGGCATGACCGATATTAGTGCCATCGTGCATGCCGATGATCGCCAACCTCTCGTCGCATTACTCAAACGAGTATCCGGCGGCATCGAAAGCGCCGAAAGCGCTTCGCTGCGCATTTCCGGCAAGGGCGGCAAGGCGTTCCCGGCGACGGTGCAAGCCATGGTCGCGCATATCAACGGCCAGCGCTGCGTGCAACTGGCCATCCCCGTCGGTAGCGAGAAGTCTGAGCCCGGCGCCGCACAAGCCACCGCCGAGCGCGACGGAATAACAGGACTTTACAGCCAATCGCATTTCTTGGACGAGTTAAATTCGCGCACCAAAGCGCAAACCGCTTATGCGCTGGCCTACCTAGAAATCGACGATTACACCGCGCTGCGCAAGAAAATCGGCGCCGGAAATTGTGACTTGGTGGTGCGCGATATCGCCGAATTACTGCAGGCGCAACTGGGTGAGGATGCGATCGCCGCCCGTTATGGCGATCACATCATCACGGCATTGTTACAAATCAGCAATGCCGAGCAGGTGCAAGCCTTGACCGAGCAATTGTGCGCCGCCGTGGCCGAGCATGAATTCGATATCAACGGCAAATCCATGCATATCACTTGCAGCATCGGCATCGGCACGTCACGCAAAAACGCCAAGGGGTCGGATGTCTTGTCCTGGGCCGACGCGGCCTGCCAGGCCGCCAAACAAGCCGGCGGCAAGCAAGTGCGGGCGGCCGATCCGGATGCCGAGATGCAAGCAAAAGAGGACGCCCACCTCGCCGCACGACAGCGTTTGCGGGCCGCACTGGCGGAAGACCGCTTCCGCTTGGTGTTTCAACCCATCGTCAACCTGCACGCCCAGCCGGCGGAGAACTATGAAGTACTTATCCGCATGCTGGACGAACAAGGCACTGAGTTAATGCCCGGTGATTTCCTACCGGCGGCGGAACAAGCGGGCATGATGCCTGCTATCGATCGCTGGGTCATCGACAACGCCATCAAGTCACTGGCCGAGCGGCGTACCGACGGTAACGAAACCAGTTTCCTGGTCAAGCTCTCGGAAGACAGTTTGAGCGATGAAACCCTGGCGCCATGGCTCGCAAAACAATTACAAGAGCGGCGTTTGGCCGGTGACGGCCTGATCTTCGAACTGCGTGAGAACGTCGCCGTGAGCCGGCTCGACGTCACTCAGCGCCTCTTCGGTCAACTCAAGCAAATGCGCTGTCGTACTGCGCTGGGCCACTTCGGCGCCGACGCCAAATCCATCGAGTACCTAGAAAAACTACGCGTCGATTTCGTCAAGCTTGCACCGCAATTCATCGACAAGTTGGACGGCGACCAACAAAGCGAGGCTGCGGTCAAAGTGTTGGTACAATCCGCCCACGACCTCGGCACACTCACCATCGCCTGTTTCGTACAAGAAGCATCCAAACTCAGTCTCCTGTGGAATTGCGCCGTGGACTATATTCAGGGCTATTTCCTGCAAGCTCCCGAGCAAAAACTCAGTTACGATTTCGACGAGAACGAATAAAAAAGCCGCGCTGGCCAGCGCGGCTTCTACCTTTCCTGTCAGCAGAACTTAACGCCCGGCGCGCAAGGCGGCGATACGCTCATCCAAGGGCGGGTGTGTCATGAACAGCTTGCGTAAACCCTGACCGATGCCCCCCGAGATACCGAAAGCCGCCATCTGATCTGGCAAGTGCGGTTGCTGCACCGAGGCCTTGAGGCGCTCCAGTGCGGCGATCATTTTTTCACGCCCCGCCAACTTGGCGCCGCCAGCATCGGCGCGAAATTCACGCTGTCGGCTGAACCACATCACGATGATGCTAGCCAGTATGCCCAACACCAGTTGAGCGACGATGGTTGTAATCCAAAACGCCGGGCCGTGACCGCGTTCGTTCTTGAACACTACACGGTCGACCAAGTGACCGATGACGCGCGACAGGAAAATCACGAAAGTGTTCACTACACCTTGTATCAACGCCAAGGTGATCATGTCGCCATTGGCCACATGGCTCACCTCATGGGCCAGCACGGCCTCAGCTTCCTCCTGGCTCATGGAATGCAGCAACCCGCTGCTCACTGCCACCAGCGCGTTATTGCGTCTCATGCCGGTGGCGAAGGCATTCACATCGGGGGCGTGATAAATCGCCACCTCGGGCATGCCGATGCCGGCCGCGCGCGCTTGGCGTTGCACCGTTTCCACCAACCAACGCTCGGTGGCATCACGCGGTTGTTCGATGACCTTAGCGCCGGTGAAACGCTTGGCGGTCCACTTGGAAATAGCCAAGGAGATGAACGAGCCGCCCATGCCGAACACCGCAGCGAACGCCAGCAAGGCGGTGAGATTCAAATTCGTCCCCGATTCATCGAGGATACGCTCCAATCCCAACAGCTGCAGGACGATGCCCAACACTATGATGATAGCCAGGTTGGTGCCCAGGAACAGCAAGATACGCTTCATGCCCTCACTCCGATCGCAAATGACTCAAACTCATACACACATGGGGGCGGCACGGCCTATTTCAAGACCTGCCAGGCCCATGCTATTCAGGGTGTGGGCGGAGATTCCGCCCCCTGCAGCCCCTTAGACTTCGACCCCAGGCTTCCGCCTCAGGCTTCCACCTCTAGGGCATCCACTTTCTGGAAGCCCCGTGGCAGCATCAGGCCGCGCCGGCCGCGCTCACCCGCATAGTGGCTCAAGTCGCCGCCCTTGAAACTCATGTGCCGTTGACCGGCACGAAGAATCAAGGTTCCGCCGGCCGGCACGCAGGCCAAGGCCTTAACATGCTCCTCCCGCGCCACCAGTTTGGCGGAGGGAATGCCGATCAATTTGTTGCCCTTGCCCTTGGCAAGCGCGGGCAACTCGGCGAGAGGGAATACTAGCATACGACCGCTGCTGCTCACCGCCGCCACCTGCGCCGCGGCCTGATCGGTGATCGGCACGGGCGGCAGCACCCGCGCACCCTTGGGCAGGCTGAGGACTGCCTTGCCGTTCTTGTTCTTGGCGTGCAAGTCGCCGAGTTTGGCAACGAATCCGTAACCGGCATCGCTGGCCAACAAATAGAGATCGTCAGCCCCCCCCAACATCACCCCCACGAACACCGCGCCCGGCGGCGGACTGACGCGCCCGGTGAGCGGCTCGCCCTGACCGCGCGCCGAGGGCAGTCCGTGAGCCGCCAGCGAATAGGTGCGACCGGAGGAGTCGAGGAAGACAGCCAGTTGATTACTGCGGCCGCGCGCGGCGGCGAAGTAGCCATCGCCGGCCTTGTAGCTCAGGCTCGCCGGATCGATATCATGGCCTTTCGCGGCGCGCACCCAGCCCTTCTCCGAAAGCACCAGCGTCACCGGTTCGCTGGGCACCAAGGCGTCCTCGGCAAAGGCTTGCGCCGCCTCGCGCGCCACGATGGGCGAACGACGCTCATCGCCAAATTGTTCGGCGTCGGCCTTCAATTCATTACGCACCAGAGTTCGCAAGCGTTGCTTCGACCCGAGAACTTTTTCCAATTGAGCGCGTTCCTTGGCCAACTCCGCCTGCTCGCCGCGGATTTTCATTTCCTCTAGCTTGGCCAAATGACGCAGCTTCAAATCCAGGATCGCTTCGGCTTGGGTGTCGCTCAAACCAAAGCGCGCCATCAGCGCCGGCTTGGGCTCGTCCTCGTAACGAATGATGCGGATGACTTCATCGATATTGAGATAAGCGATCAACAAGCCATCGAGGATGTGCAGACGCTGCACCACCTTATCGAGGCGATACTGCAAGCGACGCCGTACGGTCTCGGTGCGAAACTCCAACCATTCGGCGAGCAAGTCGCGCAGATTTTTTACCCGTGGCCGACCATCGAGGCCGATCATGTTCATATTGACGCGATAACTGCGCTCCAAATCCGTGGTGGAGAACAAATGCGCCATCAGCGCATCCTTGTCCACGCGATTCGAGCGCGCGACGATCACCAAGCGGGTGGGATTCTCGTGATCGGATTCATCGCGCAAATCCTCCACCATGGGCAACTTCTTGGCGTTCATTTGTTGCGCGATTTGTTCCAGAATGCGGGCACCGGAAACCTGATAGGGCAAGGCGGTGATGACGATGTCGCCGTCTTCCCCTTCCCAGCGCGCGCGCTGGCGGATGGAACCACCGCCGCATTCATACATGCGCAACAATTCGGCGCGCGGCGTGATGATCTCCGCATCGGTGGGGAAATCCGGCCCCTGGATGTGTTCGCACAAGGTCACCACGTCGGCCTTGGGTTCGTCCAGCAAATGGATGCAGGCAGCGACCACTTCACGCACATTGTGCGGTGAAATATCGGTGGCCATCCCCACGGCAATGCCAGTGGAACCGTTGAGCAGCACATTGGGCAAGCGCGCCGGCAGCAGGGCGGGCTCGTCTAGGGTGCCGTCGAAGTTGGGCATCCACTCCACCGTGCCTTGGCCCAATTCACTCAACAAGGCTTGCGCGTAGGGCGCCAGACGCGCCTCGGTGTAGCGCATCGCGGCGAAGGACTTGGGATCGTCGGGCGAGCCCCAGTTGCCTTGCCCGTCGACGAGTGGATAGCGATAAGAGAACGGCTGCGCCATCAACACCATCGCTTCATAGCAAGCCGAATCGCCGTGGGGATGAAATTTACCCAGCACATCACCGACGGTGCGCGCCGATTTCTTGTATTTCGCCGCCGCCGACAATCCCAATTCCGACATCGCGTAAACGATGCGCCGCTGTACCGGCTTGAGACCGTCGCCGATGTGCGGCAAGGCACGATCGAGAATGACGTACATGGAATAATCCAGGTAGGCCTTCTCGGTGAAGGCCTTGAGCGGCATGCGCTCGACGCCTTCCGGGGCCAGGATTTCGGTGCTGCTCATGGGGCTGTCCTGCGTTGCTCGATCCACACCCGGATCGCCGGGCAGGCGGCATTATAGCCAATCGCGCCGCCGGTGCAGCCTCCGCTTAGCGCCCATAAGCGCACGAGGGCCGCTGAGCGGCCCTCGCTGGATGGGCGCTGCCCAGTTACTGCGACGGCGGGACTACGAGGATAGTGCGCAGATAGGCCACCACATCATCGATTTCCTGCTCGCTGAGCTGCTCCCCCCAAATCGGCATCACCGGCGAGCGGCCCATGGCCTCGCCACCATAGGTGACGATCATTTTCTTGTACTGATCGTTCTTGTCACTGCGGGTGAGGTTGGCGGGCGGCGGATCATAGAGCACCGAGGCGCGCCCCTTGCCGTCAGCCTTGACACCGTGGCACAGCACGCAATTGCTCTTGAAGACCACTTCACCGCGACGAATCGGATTGGTGACCGCGTCCAAATAGGCGACCACATCCCCGATCTGCTCCTCGGACAACTCGCCATCCCAAGGCGGCATGAAGGGTGAACGGTCCACCGCCACCCCACCCTCGCGGACCACCTTTTCGTAATAGTCGCGCGGCTGGTTGGTGATCCGCAGATTCACCGCCCCATAGAGCTTGGTGGCGCGTGCCATGCCGTCACCGCGCTCGCCGTGGCAGAGCGTACAGTAGTGCTTGTAAACGATACCGCCACGTATCACCGGTTTGCCTCGTGCTTGATCCACGACCTCGCGGCTATCGGTGGCGGCATGCGCCGTGACGCTCCCCCCTAGGGCGAGCATCACGGTCAGCCAAATCCATCCCAGTTTCATGGCGCGACCTCCACCTCCATGAACATCTGCGGATGGATGGCGCACTCGACTTCCGCCATCCCCGCTTCATCGAAGACCACCGACTTGTGCTGGCCCTGGGGATAAGAACCCAAATCAAAGGTTTTGAGATCCGACAACGAAAACACATTGTGGAACCACGGATCCATATTCTTAAAGTGGATGGTATCGCCGACCTTGATGGTGATTTTTTCCACCTTGTCGCCGTCTTGAACGAAAGTCTTGTTATGCTGGCCGACGGTGAATTCGGCCGCCTGCGCCACGCCGGCGCCCAACAATGCAGGGCCCAACATCGCCGCGCAGAGCGCGCCCGACACCCATGATTTAGTCATAACTTTCATGATTGCTGCTCCTTCGCTTAGTGCGGCAAACGCGGGATGGTGAGGGCAATGGGGTCACCCGTGAGCGTCTTCAAAAACGCCACCAGATCCTCTTGCTCCCCGGCGCTGAGGTTGAGCGGCTTGAGATTCGGATCGAGGTGCTCTTTCACGTCGCCGCCGCGGTTGTAATGCCAAACCACTTCCGCCAACGTCAAATACATGCCGTTGTGCATATAGGGGGCGGTGAGGGCGATGTCGCGCAATGTCGGTGTCTTGAAGGCACCCTTCATCACCGCCACCGGCACCTGAGCAAAACGACCCATGTCTTGATTGCCCTTCAAACCGACGTTATGAAATCCGTCGTCCATGAAATTGAACCCCATGTGACAAGCAGCACAATTGGCTTTGCCTTCGAAAAGCGCGAACCCCTGCTTGGCCGATGCGCTGATGGCTGACTCATCGCCCTTGATCCAACGATCGAACGGCGCCTCGCTGGAGACAATGCTGCGCTCGAAACTGGCGATCGCCTTGGCAACCGTATCCAGTGAAATGCCTTCGCCCGGATAGGCTTGTTCGAACATCCCCACATAACCGCTGATCGCCTTCAACTCCGCTACGGCGACATCCAGGTCCTGCGCCATCTCCTCATGCGCGGCGATCGGCCCGGTCGCTTGTTTCTCCAAGGTGCGGAAGCGACCATCCCACATTTGCTTGCGCTGATAAGCGGTATTGAGAATGGTGGGCGTGGCGCGCCCCAATACTTTCATGCCGTGACCGATGGCGGTGGGCAAGCCGTCCGACCAGCCCATGGCGGGATTGTGGCAGGTGGCGCAACTGATCCAGTTCGAACCCGAAAGACGCGGGTCGAAGAATAAGGCTTTGCCCAACTCCACACGTTCCGGTGTCACTTGATTGTTAGCCGGCGCCGGCACCTTCTCCGGGCGCAGATAACTCTCCTTGGGTTCGGCATAGACCGCACCCGTCGTTAACAGCCCCATCAAGGCGAGTGCGATCATCCCGCGCTTGGCTACTGAACCAAAATCACTCATGAAAGATCCCTCCTGCTTGCATACACACTGTTACAACTTGAATCGATCGACTACGACATTAAGATCGACAGCCGCCTCATTGAGCTTGCCGGCCAAGTGCCGCAAATTCTCTGTTTGTTCGTTGGTGCCAGTGCTGAGCGACAGCAATGCATCCACTGAGGAAGTAATGCCGGAGATGGCGCGCTCTTGCTCGTTCATCAACGCTCCGACTCCACGTATGGCCGACTCCATGGCCTGAACTTGCGCGCTGCTTTCGGCGGTATCGTCGGCCACACCTTGCAGGCGCGTGATGTTGTCGCGCGCTTCAACAGTGGTTTTCTCCAACAAAGTCACGCTTTGCCCGATGCTCGACCCGATGCTCTCGACTAATCCGGAAATCTCGCCGGTCGCCTCATCGGTGCGCTTGGCCAAGCCACGCACCTCATCGGCCACTACAGCGAAACCGCGCCCCTGCTCACCGGCACGCGCCGCTTCGATGGCGGCATTGAGCGCCAGCAAGTTGGTCTGCGAAGAAATGTCGCGGATGGTGTTGGTGATGGAGGTGATGGTTTCGGCGGTGTTGGAGAGATCGCGGGTCACGCGCGCGGTCTGTTCCATGTGTTCTTGAAAACGCTGGAAGCGCTGCACGGTTTCGGTGATTTCCCGATTGGCGCGCGAGGACATATCGGCGCTGGAATGGGCGGCACCCGCCGCCACCTCCAATTGCGCCAAGGCCTCAGTAGCTGCGGTGAGCACTAGCTCGGCGTCGTGTTTGATTTCCTTGACGCTGCCGTGCAGTGTGGAAGACACACCCTTGATATTGTCGGCAGCCTGCGACACGCTATCCGCTTCGCTGGACAACTTACCGGCACCGGCGTAAACACGCTCGACGATGCCGTGCAGATCGGAGGCCATGCGCGACATCGAACCCAGGGTGCGGCCGATTTCATCCTGTCCAGTCTCCTTGAGGCGGATCGTCAAATCCCCGGTTGCCAGCGCCGCCATCGACTCATCCAACCTATCCAGGGGTCGGGTCATCAGATGACCGGCCCAGACGCTCATTGCAAATCCCAGCAAAGCGCCTACTCCGACGAAGACAGCCAACAGCATGATCGTGTCATGCGCTTCCTCCCTGCGCTGCTTGAGCACCGCCGTCAAGGCCTCGCGCTCGGCGTTCACCAACGATTGCGATAGCTCGTCGATGCGGGCAATGGAATCCTTCATCTGCGCATCGGTGGCCAGCGCCTGCTCATCGTTATTCCGGCGGGCCGCCTTGATCACGTCCATGCGCTGCGGTTTGATATCGAGGATCAGTTGTTTGAGCTCGGCCACCGACTTGTTGCCAACCAGCACCGCGCCGAGATTTTGCACCGTCTCGTCCAATACCGCCGAGGCGCGTATGGCCTGCACCGACGCCTCACGGATGGCCGTGCGATCCGCAAAGCTAATGACCTCGGCCTGGGCGCGGCTCATTTCCAATATCGCGGCGCGCGCGGTGATGGCGGCATCGACCCGCGCTTGCGACTCACTCATGGTCCGTTCCATGACTTGATTCTGCGTCTGAATGGTATAGCCCGCCAACACGGCCACGATGACGATGCCCACGGTATAGAGTCCGGAAATGGCGAATATTTTTTTACGCCAGCTTATATTTGCGAGTATCCGCCCTAACATCCCTTACTCCTTTGCGTGCTAATGGGAACAATCCCATAGCCACCCGTCACGAATGTAACGGCTCGGCAACAGCCACTTTTAGCAGGCGAAATGTAAGGAATTGTGTCTTATTGGAAAGCGCTATTCTGACGAGGGGATTTCACTGCGCCGTGCTCAGGAAATACGGAAATTCAGCGTCACCGGCCGAGCGTGGCGCAGCAACTCCACTTGCACCCATGCACCGGCCTGTAATTCTTGATGGACGCGCCATAAATCGGCCGTGGAGGTCAGCGCCTGACCATTCACGTGGGTCAGGACATCACCGTCCCGCAACCCCAACCTGTCTGCGTAGCCGTCGACGCGTAAGGAGTGCACTTGATAGCCGTGCACTTGTCCTTCGATGTGCACCGGGCGGGCCCTAACGTCGTCGAGCAACAAGGGCAAGGCGCCCAACCACTGGCGTAAGGCAAGACGGTTCACGACAGTGACCTCCCCGGAGGCGCTTGCAGCGTCGCCCAATTGCAGCGTCCATCGTTGCGTAGCGCGTTGTAACATCGCAGCGCGCGCGCCTATCGCCACCACGCGCACCTGCGCGTCCAGCATCATGCCCTCGTGTACCCAGAGCGCCTCACCGCGCCCGTTCTCGAGCACCGCTGTGCCACCGTCCGCGCCAGACACCGTGCCGCGTAATATCCAGACTGGCTCGCCGGTGACGGCCCGAGCCGGCGTCAACAATGCCCACACCAGCAGAAACGCGACAACGCCAACGCGAACCACGGTGAATTGAAGACATGCGACAGGGGCCATGCATACACCTCGACATGGCAGACACCCCATCTGCTGCAGGCGGTCGCGTCCGTGGCGATAAGCAGGCGGTAATCAAATCCAAGCAGTGGCTGCTGGTTAGAGCATCGGCCGCGGGTCATGGGGCTTGAACTCCGGCCTTTCCAGGTAGGGAGAAGATCGAGTTGGGCTAAATACTCCTTGGCGAGAAGCCATCCCGCCGTCGTTTAGGCACAGGGTGAGTTCGCGAGGAGCAGGGCACTATTTGCCTAACGGTCAAATTGATTTGGCAAGGTCATTTTGCCCTGGAAGGGTTAAGGGTTAAGGGTTAAGGGTTAAGGGTTAAGGGGTGAGGGGTGAGGGGTGAGGGGTGAGGAATTGCAGTGCTATGTGAGTATTCGCCCCGGGTTAACAGCGTGCACGGCAATGGATAGAGAGGCGGACAAGGTCTGTGGCGCAACTCGCGTAATACCTCATTTGAGAATCAGGCCGCACACGCGATCGCCTGCGGCCGTCTCGTTGTTACACCTGCGCCAAATCACCCTTGCTCTCCAACCACTCTTTGCGATCGGAGGCGCGACGTTTGGCGAGCAGCATATCCATCAACGCGTCGGTGTCGTCGACGGCCGCGATGGTGAGCTGCACCAGACGACGTGTATTGGGATCCATGGTGGTCTCGCGCAATTGCAGGGGATTCATCTCCCCCAATCCCTTGAAACGCTGCACGTTGACCTTGCCACGTAGTTTCTCAGCGGCGATGCGATCAAGGATGCCTTGCTTCTCTGCGTCATCGAGGGCGTAGAACACTTCCTTGCCCACGTCGATGCGATACAACGGCGGCATGGCCACAAACACATGCCCCGCCGTAACCAACGGGCGGAAGTGGCGCAGAAACAGCGCGCACAACAGCGTGGCGATGTGCGCGCCGTCGGAATCGGCGTCGGCGAGGATGCACACTTTGCCATAGCGCAAACCACGCAAGTCACTGGAACCGGGCTCGACGCCGATGGCCAAGGCGATATCGTGTACTTCCTGTGAACCCAACACGACGCTGGGATCGACTTCCCAGGTGTTGAGTATCTTGCCGCGCAACGGCATCACCGCTTGAAACTCGCGATCGCGTGCTTGCTTGGCCGAACCGCCGGCGGAATCGCCTTCGACAAGAAATAATTCCGTACGCGACAAATCCTGCGCCGTGCAATCGGCCAGCTTGCCAGGCAAGGCCGGGCCGGCAGTGACCTTCTTGCGCACCACCTTCTTGCCGGCGCGCAACCGCGCCTGAGCGCTGTTGATGGCCAAGCTGGCGATGCGCTCGGCGTCCTCGACATGTTGATTGAGCCACAAGCTGAAGGCATCCTTGACCACCCCGGAGACGAAGGCGGCGCATTCGCGCGAGGTAAGGCGTTCCTTGGTCTGACCGCTGAATTGCGCGTCCGCCAGCTTCACCGAAAGGATGTAGCTACAACGCTCCCACACATCTTCGGGCGCAAGCTTGACGCCGCGCGGCAGCAAATTGCGGAACTCGCAGAACTCGCGTATCGCCTCGGTCAGCCCGGTGCGCAATCCGTTCACATGGGTGCCGCCTTGCGCGGTAGGGATCACATTCACATAACTCTCAGTCAGTAACTCGCCCCCCTCGGGCAACCAGATCACCGCCCAATCGGCGGCCTCGCGTTCGCTCTGCATGGCGCCCATGAAAGGCTCCTGCGGCAGCAACTCGAAACCTTGCAGCGTCTCGAGCAGATAATCTTGCAGCCCCGCCGCGTAATGCCATTGCAGTTTTTCACCGCTGTTCTCGTCGTGGAACTTCACCAGCAAGCCGGGACACAGCACCGCCTTGGCGCGCAAGATGTGGGTCAACTTGGGCACGGAGAATTTGGCGCTGTCGAAGTATTTCGCGTCGGGCCAGAAGCGCAGCGTGGACCCGGTGTTGGTCTTGCCCACCGACCCGATGACTTCCAACGCCGAGACTTTGTCGCCGCTGGCGAAAGCCATGTTGTATTCCTTGCCGCCGCGCCGCACCCACACCTCCAGTTGCTTGGACAGCGCATTGACCACCGACACCCCCACGCCGTGCAGCCCGCCGGAGAATTGATAATTCTTGTTGGAGAATTTCCCGCCGGCGTGCAAGCGCGTGAGGATGACCTCCACGCCGGGCGCTTTTTCGCCGCGATGGATGTCCACCGGCATACCCCGGCCATCGTCCTTGACCTCCAGCGAACCGTCTTTGTAGAGCGTCACCTCGATACGTTTCGCGTGCCCGGCCATGGCCTCGTCGACGCTGTTGTCGATCACTTCCTGGGCGAGATGATTGGGCCGCGTGGTATCGGTGTACATACCGGGGCGCTTGCGCACCGGCTCCAAACCGGTCAAGACTTCGATGGCGGAGGCGTCGTAAACACTGCTCATGGCTATCCTTCAAGAAACTAGCGCCGGGCAGCGCGGGCCCGGCTTAACGAGGGCGTAAGCTTACAACCTCTGGCTGCCGCGGTGTAGCCTGCGCCAGCGGTGGCCCGCCTAGCCGCCGAAAACATCGCTAAGTCATTGTTCGTTATAGACCAGATGATTATAGGGTTGCAGGATGACAGGATGCCTAGAAAACCTTTCGTCTCAGGCGGCTAATGCGAATAGCGGCGGAAAGCACGCATTGGGCGGCAACCGGTAAGAAAGCCGCAATACCCAACATGAAGACACCACCAACCTACCCATGCTGCCGACTCGCATTGATGGCGCTGGTTGCGATCGGCACGGCCTATGAAGCACGCGCGGACACGGTCAATCACGCCACTGTCGCGTCTTTCCATGCCGGAATTTTCCACCACAGTGGCGTCGACCTGCTGGGATATACCGTGGAGCGGCCGCTCTCCGCCAAACTCTATGGTTTCTATACGCTTGGCTTTCCGTCCTTGGTGGCGGGCGGCTACTCGTATTATGGGAATTTCCACCACCATGGCGCCGTCGCGACCTTGGGCATAGGCATAGGGTCGGTGCTCTATGCCTCCTTGGCCTACCAGTGGCGCGTGTCGGGACAGCACTACCTCAAGCTAGGCACCGGCTATACCGCCGGGGTGGCCTATTCCGGTCCTTACCCGGTGCTGTCCTACGAGCATCGCTTTGACTAAGCGTGATCACCGACAGGCCCGCAATAGGGAGTGATCGCCATCGTTCGAACATGATCTCATCGAGCCGTTAGCCAATGAGACCCATCTTTGACAGGGTTTCAGCGCAAATCTTCAACCAAGGCCGCGCGTATCGTCTCCGGCAGCGGCTGCGCCTCGTGAGCATAGGCAGGGAAATCAATGCCGGCGGCGATGGCCGCCCCCCCTTGGGCGCTGGCCACCATCTCCGGCGTCAATTGAAAACGCACGAAATGCACCGAAGAGGTTTTCTCGGCGGTCGCGCGTTCCAGGTCTTCATCGGCGATGGCATACACCGGCGGGTGATCGCCGACACGCATCCACACGCGGTCCTCGACACCGAGCAATTGCGCGAGCGCGGCGCGACGCTCGTCTTCATTGTCGTATTCGAGCATGAAAGTGGCCTTCCAATTGCTGCCGTCGGGGATCAGCGGGTTGTAGGCGCTCAACTCCTCCTCGATGCCGGCGGCTTCGAAGATGCGCTCGATGCGCAACATCTCCTGCACCTGGTATTGAATGGTGAGCCGATCCTCGAAATAGAGATTGGCGTGCGGACCAAGCGCCACACGGCGATGCTTTTTGTGCGCGATGACGCGGGCGCGAAACGCGGCGCGCTGTTCGGCGTATTGCTCGAGGCTGTAGAGATCGGCGCGGGTAAGTGGCTTCATGTCGTCACCTCAGAGTCCGTAGGCGCGCCGCAACAACGCTAGCGGATGCACATGGTCGCTGCCGTCCTGCATGCCGTGACCGATGTGATGGCCGGCCATGGGACAATCGCTGCTGTAATAGTCGGCCGCGAGTTTTTGCACGCGTTTGACAACCGGGCTGGCGATCTTCATCGAGTCGGCGTAATACTCGCGTTTGACGGCGTACGTGCCGTTGTGACCCGAGCAGCGCTCAACGGCCTCGACCTCGGTGGCGGGGATGAGACTCAATACTTCGCGCGTCTTGAGGCCGATGTTCTGCACCCGCAAGTGACAGGCGACGTGATAGGCGACTTTGCCCAGCGCGTGTGGGAAATCCGTGATGAGCTTGCCGGCCTTATGGCGCAGCGCGAGATACTCGAAAGGATCGTAAATAGCATCGCGCACCTTGGCGACCCACGGATCGCCCGGGAACAACAGTGGGAGTTCTTGCTTGAACATCAGCACGCAAGAGGGCACCGGCGCGACGATGTCCCAACCCGCGTCCACCAGTTTGGCCAATTGCGGAATGTTGTGCGCCATGCTCTCTTCCACGGCATGTAAATCGCCCAACTCCAGCTTGGGCATGCCGCAACAGCGCATGTCTTCCGCCAGGCGCACGGGGATGCCGTTGTGCTCGAACACCGTCACCAAGTCCTCGCCCAGCTGCGGTTCGTTGTAGTTGCCGTAGCAGGTGCCGAACAGAGCCACGCGGCCACGCGTGTCGGTGGTGGGCTCCACGAATTGCGTGTCGAGTGCGACATGATGCTTCAAGCGTTTGCTCATAGTGGCGGCGTGATATTCCGGCAAGTGCGCCTCGGGATGCACACCCAGCACTTTGTCCAACACCTTGCGCGCATATTTATTCTTGTTGGATTTGTTGACAATCTCGACCACCACGGGAATGCTGGCGAGCTTGCCCACGGCGTCGGTCGAGGTGAGGATCTTGTCGCGAGTCAAGGTGACGCCTTGCTCATGCTTCACCGCTTTGGCACGCAGCATGAGATGCGGAAAGTCCACGTTCCAGGGGTGCGGCGGCACATACGGGCATTTGGTCATGAAGCACATGTCGCACAGATAACACTGGTCGACGACATCCCAATATCTCTGTTTCTCCACGCCGTCCACTTCACCCGTGGAGGACTCGTCGACCAGGTCGAACAAAGTGGGAAAGGCGTTACATAAACTGAAACAGCGCCGGCATCCGTGGCAAACGTCGTAGACCCGTTCCAGTTCGGTAAAGAGGGCGTCTTGGTCGTAGAATTCCGGGTTCTTCCACTCCAATGGATGGCGTTGCGGAGCCTCCAAACTGCCTTCACGTGGTCCAGTCGACGCTTTAGACATGATGCTCCCCACGGTTGTTCGGACCTAAGAAACTGTTCACTCTCTCTCCCACGCCCGCCCTCGATACACGCTCAGGGAATGGAGGGCGGCTGGGCGCGCTCCTCACGCGAGGATCCACCCAAGTTACTCCCCCCTAAGCCCTCTCCAGAGTCTCTATCTGAGTAAAGAGTCTTGAACAGGCTCTAAACAATAAAGTCACGCGGCGGCGCGAGCGGCCGCCGCGGGTCTAGACATTAGCTGCCCAGGCTGTCCAACGCCTTTTGAAAACGATTGGCGTGGGAACGCTCGGCTTTGGCCAGGGTTTCGAACCAATCGGCGATTTCGTCGAAGCCCTCATCGCGGGCGCTCTTGGCCATGCCCGGATACATGTCGGTGTACTCATGGGTCTCACCGGCGATGGCCGCCTTGAGGTTATCACCGGTAGGACCGATCGGCAGACCGGTGGCCGGATCGCCCACTTCCTCGAGATATTCCAAATGGCCATGAGCATGGCCCGTCTCGCCCTCCGCGGTGGAGCGGAACACCGTGGCCACATCGTTGTAGCCCTCCACGTCCGCCTTGGCGGCGAAATACAGATAGCGACGATTCGCCTGGGACTCTCCCGCAAACGCCGCCTTGAGGTTACCTTCGGTTTTGCTGCCTTTCAGTGCCATGGTTGTCCTCCATTCGGTTGAAATGCATGCGACCTCCGCCGCATCGCCAGAAGTTAGAACCAGTCTAAATTCTTAGAGCATACTACGCCACACTTAAAAACGCTGTCAATGCACAGGCCGGAGCGAACCATCTGGCGCGTTGACCCGCCGCCGGCGGTACGCTAAGTTTGCGGCCCCACAGGGAGGATAGCCTGCATGCCCAAGAAAAAAAGCCCCATCGACTTCGAATCCGCGCTCAAGGAATTGGAAACCTTGGTGGAAAAAATGGAGCACGGCGACATCAGCCTGGAAGATTCGCTGAAGTATTTCGAGCGCGGGGTCGAACTCACCCGCACTTGCCAGCAAGCGCTCAAAGACGCCGAACAAAAAGTACAAATCCTGGCCGAGAAAAACGGCCGTACCGAGCTGCAAGCCTTTACCAGCAACGCCAATGACGACTGATGCCCTGAATTGTCTGCAGACGCGACTGCCCGAGTGGCAAGCGCGGGTGGAAAGGGCATTGCAACGCTGGCTGCCCGCCGAGCACATCCATCCCACGCGCTTACACGACGCCATGCGCTACGCCGTCCTGGGCGGCGGCAAGCGCGTCCGTCCGGTGCTGGTCTATGCCACCGGCGCGGCCTTGGGCGCCCCGCTCGACACGCTGGACGGCCCGGCCAGCGCGCTGGAACTGATCCATGTGTATTCACTGGTGCACGACGATTTACCGGCCATGGACGACGACGACCTCCGCCGCGGCAAACCGACTTGCCATCGCAGCTACGATGAAGCCACCGCCCTCTTGGTCGGCGACGCCCTACAAGCACTGGCTTTCTATATCCTCGCCCATGACAGCGCCATGCAAGCGCCTGCCGCCCTGCGCCTGAGCATGGTGGAACAACTGGCGCTGGCCGCCGGTTCGCGCGGTATGTGCGGCGGGCAGGCCATCGACCTGGCCGCCGTTGGCCAGCAGCTCGACATCGCGCAACTGGAAGACATGCACATCCACAAGACCGGCGCACTGATCCGCGCCGCCGTCAGACTGGGCGCGCTGTCCGCCCCCGACACCGACGCCGCGACCTTGCAGTCCCTCGATCATTACGCCAAATGCATCGGGCTGGCCTTTCAAATCAGAGACGACATCCTCGACGTGGAAGCCAACACCGAAACCCTAGGCAAACGCCAGGGCGCCGACATCGCTCAGAACAAGCCCACCTATCCGTCCATCATTGGCCTGGACGCCGCCAAGCAACGCGCGCGGGAACTGTACGAAGAATCGCTGGGCACCTTGAACGACTTTGACCACCGCGCCGATCCTTTGCGCGGACTGGCCCATTTCATCGTTGAGCGGGCGTTCTAGCGCCCTCTCTGCCCACCTCCAATAACAGGCCAATGAGGCGAACACGCTAACGCCCGTAGGCGGCGGAGAGCGCAGCGAGGAGCCGTTGGGGTGAGGGTGCCGAATAAGTAGTCAGTTTGCTCAGAGGGCGCCCACGGCGTGCGTAGCGTTTCCACACCCCCCATCATGTGAGCAAGTGAGTAGTAACGCCCCTCAGCGATCCTGCCCCTGCCGCCACGGCCGGCGGTTGATCGCATAATCATTCACCTTACCTATGAACGGCAAACGCAACATGCCCGGCAGGTAAGCACAAAGTCTTGGGTCGCGAAAAGTGCGTATACCGATGGTCATACCCTCATGTCCAGCTATGGGTTGGGCGCGATAAGTGCCGAAGAAACGATCCCACAGCGACAGATTGAAACCGAAGTTGCTATTAGTCTCGAAATCCTCCACCGAATGATGCACGCGGTGCATGTCCGGGGTGACGATCACGCGCCGCAGCACGCGATCCACGGCTAACGGCAAGCGCACATTGGAATGATTAAACATCGCAGTGGCGTTGAGCAACACTTCGAAAATCACCACCGCCACCAGCGGCGGTCCCAACACCACGATCACCGCGAACTTGATGAGCAGGGACAGCACGATTTCGATGGGATGAAAGCGCGCCCCGGTGGTCACGTCGAAATCCAAGTCGGCATGATGCACTCGATGCAAGCGCCACAACAACGGCACGGCATGAAACATCACGTGCTGCAAATAAATCGCCAGATCCAACACCACCACCGACGCCAACACCGCCCAGGCGCTCGGCACGGCGATATGATTGAGCACGCCCCAGCCCTGCGTCGCCGCGAACGCCGCCATACCCACGGCGGCGGCCGGAAACAACAGCCGCAGCAATACGGTGTTGAGCACCACGATGCCGAGATTGCTGGTCCAACGCAGCGCCTTAGAGACCGTCAAGACACGCCGCGGCGCAGCGACCTCCCATAGCGCCATGCCCCCCAGCACGGCGAAGAAGCAGGCCAGGCGTAGGGTGACTTCGTGTTCGAGCATGAAATCCGTCATGTGTTGCAACTAACAGCGCCAAGCCATCAACCAACGCGAGTATCTCACGGGTACCGTGACAATGCCTATGAGATCCCGCCACGCCCTGACTGCAAGGAAACAGCATGCCGCTCAGCAAACGGAGAGGATGTTTGCGCCACTAGTGTATGCCTCACAAATCGATGTGTATCACGGTGATGGACTCCCAGTAAATCGGCTCCACAGCTAGAAGCAGATTTCCGGCTAGGAGCCGTCTAATGAAAGAGGACTACTCATGGAGCCCAAACGCTACTCCGTTGAGCAGATCGTCTGCGGCACGCAAGCGAGTGTTCGATAAGGACATGGAAGCCTAACTGAACGGTGGAGGAAACGTCGAAATCATTGCCGCCGTCGAGGATCCTAGTACCGTCAAGAGCCTCCTGACGCACTTGGGTTAGTCGCCGCAGTCACCATCCCGTACTCCCACTGGCTAGGATGCGCACTGGGAAGCGGACACCTGCTTCTATCACGGGTCCCGCCCCAATCGGTTCACAAGGTGAGACGGAGGTTGCCTGAGATAGGTCACAAGAAATCGAGCGCTTGCAACACGTGCTCCCCACCGGCCCCTGCAGCTAGTGCAATTGAACCTTGGCTTAGGCGAAGAGCATGGGTGCGCCGAGCGTGCGCATCTGATCAAAATGCTGCCATAGGGAAGGTTTGGCTATGCACAAATAGCAACGCCTAGCGCAGCGAGGTAAGAGGCGCCCTACTAAGGAACAAGGAGAACGAAAAAATACTTGTCCTGATTCATCGCAGAAACCCTGCCCCACGGCAATCCCAGGGCAGGGTGAAAACGTTCCACGGCGCCAGACCCGGGTAGCTACGCGCGTTATCAGCCAGCTTTGCGCCGGCGACTGTAGCCGATGCCGGCCAGCCCCAAGCCCATCAGGGCGAGGGTGACGGGTTCGGGCACTTGTACCACGGCTTCAGTGTAATCATAGATCACGTTGACATTGGCAGCCGCAGAGGTCGTAAAATCAACTTCCAAGTTGGAGCTGCCGTCAAATTGAAATGTTCCGAAGGCGTCGACCAGGAAATTACCCACGTCCAACACGCCATCACCTAGGTAAGGTGACATATCGCCTATTACGAAGCTGTTGGTGTCGGACACACCACCCGGGGGCGTAGCAAAACTCAGCGCGTTGCCGCCAGGTAGAATTGTTAAGCTGGTGATCGCAGCGAAATTGGGCAATGCGGTGAGATTCGTAACGCCTGGACCATTGACGAAAACCGCTCCTGATAAGCCGGCCGAGTTGATGACTTGGGGAACGCTTAATGGATTATTGATGTCGAGCGTCCCCTCTATCACACCAGTGACTTCCACGGTGACGGAGTTGAGGGTACCTAGGGCACTATCAAAGGTCAGGATCGACGGGGCTGCGGTCTCAGCGAAAAAATCCGTAGGCTGGAGTGGAACGCCGGCGGTTTGGGTGATCAGCACCGCATGAGACGTGGAGCACATCCCCCACAACAAGCCGCCCATAACGAGTGCTTTGCCAATACCCCTGTTGCGAAGACCGGAAGGTTGATGGGCCTGCTTGTGCCGCCCGGTTGCGACTTGCTGTGTCTGTTTCATTGCTGAATGCTCCCTGTGACTGTGCTGTTTAGTAGTCATGTTGTTGAAAATCTCAATTTCGTTGAATGCGAGATGCATGCCAAAACTTTATATGTCTGTTTTATATGATAATAATGGAAATATCGCAGCCGACGCCGGGGCCCCTATGTCACACAAGTGTGACAAACGACAAACTGGCCCAGGGGGCGACGCCCCTCACTGCCTTGAAATCAGCCATCCCACGCACGATGAGTGCGACCCACGTGATGTAAAAGTTTTCGACGGCCCTGTGCATAGCGGGACAAAAGGCTGTTAATGACTTCCCACCTAGCGTTGCTTGATCAGACCGCAAACCGTCTTCTATGCATCTCGCCGGGGGCGGCGTGAGATCAACGCGCAGACTCGCGGCGCAAAAGGCAACCCAAAAAATGGACGTCGTTTGGACAAGATAGCTTGCACCCTAAGCACTCATTCATTGATGAGAGTGCGTGTCTTTGTCGATGGCGTGCTTTTCCATCAAGCGATACAAGGTCATGCGCGAAACCTCGAGCTCTACGGCGGCACGCGCGATATTCCCGCCGTTGAGGCGCAGCGCGCCCAGGATGGCGGCCCTTTCCGCTCTCTCCCTGGCCTGGGCAAGGGAAGTACGCTTGCGGGGTATTACGCGCCGTTCCAGGCCCAGGTCCACGGGAGTGATCAATCCACCCTGACAGAACCAGGCCGCCCGTCTCATGCAGTTCATCATTTCCCGCACATTACCCGGCCAACCGTACGATTCGATCATTCCCAGCGCCATAGGACTGAAGCGCCGGGGCGCATCATGAATGTCATGCGAGAATTTCTTCACGAAGTACTCGGCGAGCGCGATGATGTCGGTGCCGCGCTCACGAAGTGTTGGCACTCGAAGTCGCAACACGTCCAAGCGGTACAGGAGATCGGAACGAAAGCTACCGGCACGAACAGCCCCCTCCAGGTCAACATTAGTAGCGGCGATAACGCGCGCATCCACGCGAATTTGTTTGTTGGAACCCAGCCGCTCGATGGTCTTTTCTTGCAGGAAACGTAATAGACTTGCTTGAGCCTCCAACGGCAGGTCACCAATTTCATCCAGGAACAGCGTGCCGCCCGCCGCCATTTCTATATAGCCTTGCCGACGTGATGACGCCCCCGTGAACGCCCCTTTCTCATGCCCAAACAATTCCGCTTGAATCAACGATGCCGGCAAGGCCGCACAGTTGACGATAATCAAGGGGCCGTCCTGAACAGCGGACTGTTTGTGTATGGCACGCGCCACCAACTCTTTGCCTGTCCCGCTTTCACCGGTAATGAGTACGGGCACATCAGCGCGCGCAATTGAAGAAACTTGCTTATACAGCGCCTGCATCAGCGGGCTGGCGCCGATCATGCCGAAGGCTTCAGGTGAGACCTGCAAACCTTCCATCAATGATGAATCGCCGTTTTCCATAGACTGGTCTTGATCAACATGCTCGCAATTGAATGGTCGTGTGACAGGGCGTTAACACGCCGGTATTGATGTCATGCCCGCATGACATCAAGCAACATCGTGCTGGCTAACATAGAGAAACGCCGCAACGATTCAGAAAATGGTCGGCAACAAACAGCATCGGCCACATGATCCAAACCAAGCCTAGGGAGCAGCGACGCAAAGAACAATACGACGGCGCGCATCTTTGCAATGCTTAACAGTGCCCTGCTGATAGGTGCTGAGTCAGGCGCTCACGCCCAGCGGACCAGGGTGGCTTTACTCCACCCCACCGGGTGGCATGCATGTCAGCATGTCAGGAGAACCACGATGCAAGTGTCGCGGCATAGATTTCGAGATGGGCGAACGAGTCATCTATCGAGCTTGCAGTGATGGCTGTTCCATGTCGGGCAGCGGGCACCGGCATGCCGGCGTCTCCGTGTCGGGCGACAGTTTGTTTTTCGTGATGCAGCGCCTCATCAAACCGCGCATTGCTCTCGCTCATCGCCGCTTGATCTTTGTCTGACGTGACACTGTCACCCCCAAACCGCCTCCGCGCTGACTTCGGTACGAGAGAGCGATAGTGGTGGGCCTGAATGGTTTGCCGCACAAGGCCGATCATCGTCGCCATGACAGTGAGCATGAACGCCGTGCCGGGCCCCTCCGCGTCATTGAGGTGAAACGCACCGTCCAAGTCGCCACGGCACCCGCTTTCGCTGCCGTCATGGCCGCCGATTCAGCCCCTCGCTCATGACTTGGGGCTCATCAAACTGGCGCACATCCAGCAGATATGCGCCCCTCACCGGCCCGATGCGGCCTGTCGGCGGGTGGGGGCAAACTTGTCATCCTCGCCCTCGCCCCCCATAATTCAGCGTTTACTCGCTTAGAGCCACATCGGTATGGCGGCCAGCCACCCCCTATTAGAATCGATACACACCCCCACAGACCTGCGCACCCTGCCGGAACGGCAGCTGCCGGGGCTGGCCGCGGAGGTAAGGCACTTTTTGCTCGAATCGCTGGGGCGCACCGGGGGCCATCTCGCCGCCAACCTGGGCACGGTGGAGCTGACCCTGGCCCTGCATTATGTCTACAACACCCCGGATGACCGCCTGGTGTGGGATGTGGGCCATCAGAGCTACACCCACAAAATCCTCACCGACCGCCGCGAGCGCATGGCCACACTGCGCCAAAAAGACGGTCTGGCCGGCTTTCCCAAGCGCGAGGAGAGCCCCTATGACAGCTTCGGCGTCGGCCATTCCAGTACCTCGGTGAGCGCGGCCTTAGGGATGGCGATCGCCGCCCAGCAGGAAGGCATTAATCGCAAAGTGGTGGCGGTGATCGGCGATGGCGCGCTCACCGCCGGCATGGCCTTCGAAGCACTCAATCACGCCGGCGACCTGCACACCGACCTTTTGGTGGTGCTCAATGACAATGACATGTCCATCTCACCCAATGTGGGCGGGCTGTCCAATCATCTGGCGCGCATCCTCTCCGGCAAGCTCTACGTGAGCCTGCGCGAACAAGGCAAGAAAGCCTTGAAAATCATGCCGCCGATGTGGGAGCTGGCACGCCGCGCCGAGGAGCATGTCAAAGGCATGGTGGTCCCGGGCACACTGTTCGAAGAACTGGGTTTTAATTACATCGGCCCGGTGGATGGGCACGACCTACCCACCTTGACCGCCACGCTGCGCAATCTGCGCGAGGCGCACGGCCCGCAATTTCTCCACGTGGTCACCAAGAAGGGCAAGGGCTATGCGCCCGCCGAGGACAATCCCTGTACTTATCACGGTGTGTCCGCCTTCGATCTCGACACCGGCCGGATGGCCAAAGGCGAGAGCAGCGGCCCGTCCTATACCCAAATCTTCGGCCATTGGCTGTGCGACATGGCGGCCCAGGACGAGCGCCTGGTGGCGATCACGCCCGCCATGCGCGAGGGCTCCGGGCTGGTGGAGTTTTCCCAGCGCTATCCGCAGCGTTATTTCGACGTCGGCATCGCCGAGCAACACGCCGTGACGCTGGCCGCGGGCATGGCCTGCGAAGGCACCAAACCGGTGGTGGCAATCTATTCTACTTTTTTGCAACGCGCCTACGATCAGCTCATCCACGACGTGGCCATTCAAAATCTGCCGGTACTGTTCGCCATCGACCGGGCCGGTCTGGTCGGCCCCGACGGTCCCACCCACGCCGGCAGCTTCGATTTGAGCTATTTGCGTTGCCTCCCCAATCTAGTGGTCATGGCACCGGCGGACGAGAACGAATGTCGCCAGATGCTCACCACCGGCTTTTATCTCGACCAGCCGGCCGCCGTGCGCTACCCGCGCGGCGTCGGCCCCGGCGTCACACTCCACCCGGAACTGGCCGGACTGCCCGTCGGCAAAGGCGAACTGCGCCGCACCGGCCGCCGCATCGCCGTGCTGGCTTTCGGCAGTATGGTCGCGCCAGCGCTGGCGGCCGGCAACACCCTGGATGCCACGGTGGCCAACATGCGCTTCGTTAAACCTTTGGACGAGGCCTTGGTCATAGAGCTGGCCACGCACCACGAATTGCTGGTGACGGTGGAGGAAAACGCCGTCATGGGCGGCGCCGGCAGTGCCATCAGCGAATGCTTGGCGGCACATGGATTGGAGGTTCCCATCCTGCACCTGGGGATACCCGACCGCTATCTGGAGCACGGCGCACGCGGTGAATTGCTCGCCGCCTGTGGACTGACGGCGGAAGGCATCGTGCACAGCGTCCAGCACGCGCTGACGCAGCGGCCTTGCCAAAAATCGGCCGCCCAAATAAATTCCCTTTAAATAACTCAAGTATTAGCTTCATGCCAGCACGTTATACCCTCAAGGTCGTCACCGACTTCGCCGCCGCCCACACCTTGCGCGACTACCCCGGCGCCTGCAGCCGCTTGCATGGCCACAATTGGAAAGTGGAAGTGGAGGTCGTCGCCAGCGCGCTCGACGCCGTCGGCATGGGTATTGATTTCAAAGCCATCAAGCGCGCCACCCAGGACGTGCTCGAAGGGCTGGATCACCAGCACCTGAACGAGATCCCGCCCTTCGACGAAATCAATCCCACCGCCGAGAACATCGCCGCCTATTTGCACCGCGAGCTGTCCAAGACCCTCGCCGGCCCGCGCACCCGCGTCGGCACCATCACCGTGTGGGAAACCGAGCGCGCCTGCGTGCGCTACAGTGAGGACTGAACCCATGTCGCAAGCCACTATTGCCATCGCCGACGTCCAAGGCAGTGCCGACCCACGTCGCCTCCCCATCAACAAGGTCGGCATCAAGGATATCCGCCATCCGCTGCGTATCCGTATGCGTGACGGCGAGGTGCAGCATTCCGTCGCCACGTTCAATATGTACGTCAACCTCCCGCACGATGTGCGCGGCACCCATATGTCACGCTTCGTGGAAATCCTCAACAACCATGACTTGGCGTTGAGCGCGATGAACCTGCGCGGCTTGCTGGCGCAAATCCGCACCCTGCTGGGCGCGGACTTGGCGCATGTGGAGGTGCGCTTCCCCTACTTCATCACCAAGCGCGCGCCGGTCTCGGGCGTGCCCAGCCGGCTGGATTACGACGTCACGCTGATCGGCGAATGCACGGCCAGCCGTACTCGCACCGCCATCAAGGTGGTCGTGCCGGTCACCAGCCTGTGCCCCTGCTCCAAACAAATCTCGGATTACGGCGCCCACAATCAACGCTCACATGTCACGGTGAGCGCGCGCCTGCGCGATCAAGAGCTGTGGATCGAGGATCTCATCGACACCGTGGAACAAGAGGCCTCGTGCGAAATCTACGGCCTTATCAAGCGTCCCGACGAGAAATACATCACCGAACGCGCCTACGACAATCCCAAATTCGTTGAAGATATGGTGCGCGACGTGGCGGCGCGACTCAACGTCGATGAGCGCATCGCCGCCTATGTGGTGGAGTCGGAGAACTTTGAATCCATCCACAATCACTCCGCCTACGCCCTCATCGAGCACGAAAAAACCCCTGCCTGATCGTCCCATTAAAGCGCTCCCCCGTTTATTCCGATATTCATTCTGGCTAATAAGCCTATGGCCTAGCTACAATGCCTCCCTTGCGTGTGGCCCATGGCCCCCGACAAGGTGGAGGAAAAAACCTTGCGGTTCGGTGGGATAGCGCGCCGGAATCGTGCCGCACACAAAGATTACGGAGATGTCCCGCATGATGGCTAACGGCTACACCTCACGGCCTGCTCTGATGGCTCTCTTCGGTATGCTATGGCTCGCCTATCCGTTCACACCCGCATGGGCCGACACCTACCAAGCCGAGTTCATACCCTTCGCCGAAATCACCACCCGGCATAAGCTCGAAGATGTTGCCGACTTGAATAGACACGAAACCACCCCGGCAGTGAATTTCTTCTACAGCGCCAACTACGGCCAATGGCGTTTGCTGGGTGAATTCTTCGTCAGTGACCACGAACAGGAATTGGAGCGTCTGAGCGTGGGGTGGGTGACCGAGCAGGGTGCGCGCATCTGGGCCGGGCGTTATCACACCGGCATCGGACACTGGAACCGCCGCTATCATCACGGCGCCTATCTACAAACTTCAATTGATAGACCCGCACTGTTCGACTTCGAGGAATTCGGCGGCGTCCTCCCCTCGCATGCCAGCGGGGTCACCATTGAGGGCGAACTGTGGTCGGAGGAGCGCATCATCAGTTACGTCATCGATGCCGGCCTAGGACCGACCTTAGGCGAGCGCCATTTGGAACCGTTCGATTTGCTCGACCCCGACCATGGGACCCACAAGCCCTCCATAGGGCTACAGTTATCGCTGCAAAGCCCGAATTCCGTGGTGGACGAAACCGGTCTATTCATCGCCCATACCGTCATCACCACCGAACAAGGTCCGCTCGAGGAAATCCAGCAAACCGCGTTAGGGATTTACGCCGTACGCGCCATCGACGCCTACACTTTGTCGAGTTCGCTGGTGTTCGTACATGACCGCGAGGAAGACACCTCCGGCAGCACGGACAGCGAGTCCTTCTGGTTCGCCTATCTGCAAGCCGAACGCTCCTTGCACGCGAACTGGACCGTGTATGGTCGCGCCGAAGGCACACAGGACGCCAAGGATAATCTCTTCATCCAGCAAATTCCGGCCTTCATCTACAGTCGCGGCTTGCTTGGGGTGCGCTATCAATTGGGACAACATCAAAGCGTGAAATTCGAACTCGCCAAACAGGATCAATACGGCGAGCATTTCTATCAGACGTCGTTACAGTGGAGTGCAGCCATCCCATGATACGTCGCCTCGTTCTCCTGTTCACTGCACTGCTCTGCGCCGCCTCCCTGCACGGCGCCATCGCCGATGACTCACGCACCTTAGTGTTAGTGAGAGGCGCGAATGGCGGCGACATCAAACTGACAACGACCGAGGTGCGACGTCTGTTCCTGGGTCTACCCATTACCAAGAATGGCCACACGCTGAGCGCCGCCATCAATCACACTGACCCCTTGCTGTATCAAGTATTCCTGCAAAAAGTCGTGTTCATGTCATCCCATGTCTATGAACGCCACTTATTGACCAATGTGGTGCGCCTGGGCGGTCAACGCCCCCAGTCTTATACCGATCCTCGGGAGCTGCTGAATACGTTGCGCGAGCGCTCCGACACGGTCACATTCATGTGGAATGACGAGATCAACCCTGACCCCGCAATAGTGATCATCAAGGATCTATGGCACGGCACCATTCAGTGACTCTGTTGTTAAGAAGCTTCGCCGGCCGTATCGTGGTCGGCGGCGCGCTGATTCACACCCTGCTCATCCCGTTCCTGTTCGGCGGCGTGCTCTACATAGTTGAGAAAAGCTATGAAGAGCAATTCGTCAACAATGTACGACATGACATCCATCAACTCGCCGAATATTTCACCGAGACACGCAGCAATGAACATATTCTGTTCCACTTGGAAGACATACTCCTCAGCGGCCGCGCTGTGTATGCGCGCATGGCGCTGGATAATGATCTAGAAATCTTCCCTCCAAGCAATCACGCGCTGGCGAGCGAGGCGTTCACCGAAGATTTCTATTTCGGTGATCACGATGACAGCGTCTATTACATCTCACTACCCCTCACCTTCGAACACAGCGGCACTAGCGCCGTGTTACAGATGGGCTACGATGAATCCGGCACCCAGGATCTCATCCAACGCACTTACGAACGCGGCCTGATATTGGCGATCGCCTATGTGGTGCTTTCCTTGATACTGGTCGGTGTGATCTCACCGCAGCTCACCCGTTCTTTGCAACGACTGCGTGACGCAGCGCAAAAGATCGCCGGCGGGCGCACCGGCGAAGGCCTGCAAGTGCGCTCCAATATCACTGAAATCGCCGATCTGGCCGACGACCTGGAGCGCATGCGCGTCGAACTCGTCTCCAACGGCCAGGCCATTGCCGCGCGCGAGGCGCGCATCCGCGCCATCATGGACAACGTGGTAGACGGTATCGTCACCATCAATGGGCGCGGCGATATCGAGTCGCTCAATCGCGCGGCAGAACGCATCTTCGGTTATCACGCCGTGGAAGTGGTGGGCAAGTCCCTCAATACTCTGCTCGCACAACCCTATTTCTGCGAATATGACCAGCGCGAAGCACGACATGACGACAAGGGGCAACGCATCACCAGCATGGCGGATCAGGAAACCGTGGGGCAGCGCAGCGACGGCCATGCCTTCCCGATGGAAATGGCCATCAGCGAACTGCGTCTGGGCCAAAAGGAAGGCACCCTTCACATCGCCATCGTGCGTGACATCACCGAGCGCAAGCAATACGAAGCCGAACTCAAGGCACTGCAAGAAGATCTGGAAAGGCGTGTCATCAAACGCACCCGCGAGCTGGCCACACTCAACCGCGAGTTGGAACATCAAGCTTTGCACGACGCACTGACTGAATTACCCAATCGCCTGCTGTTGCAGGACCGGCTGCGTCAAAGCATCTTGACCGCACAGCGCAAGAACCAGCCAATGGCGCTACTTATCACCGACTTGGATCGCTTCAAGGAAATCAATGACACCTTGGGCCATCATTACGGTGATCTGGTGTTGCAACAAGTCGCTGCTCGTATGCGCAATTCACTACGCGAATCAGACACCATCGCGCGGCTGGGGGGCGATGAATTCGCGGTATTATTACCCAGCATCAACGGCGAAACAGATGCCGTCAACACCGCGCGAAAAATCATCTCGGCTTTAGAGGAGCCCATACTACTGGAAGAGCAGAGCTTTCATATCGGCGCCAGCGTGGGCATCGCGTTGTTTCCCGATCATGGCCGCGACAGTCCTACGCTCATGCGCCACGCTGACGTGGCCATGTACATAGCCAAACGGGCCGCGGAAAACTACGCCATTTACAATACCGAGAAGGACCAACACAGCGTGAGCCGCTTGGCGCTGGTGGGAGAGTTGCGCCACGCCATCGAATTCAAGCAACTGGTATTGTTTTATCAGCCCAAAATCGATCTCAAACTCGGCCGCATCAGCGGCGTCGAAGCCTTGTTGCGCTGGGATCATCCGCAGCGGGGATTGGTGTCACCCGATGAGTTCATCCCCCTCGCTGAGCACACCGGCCTGATTCGACCGCTGACTTTCTTCGTGCTCGACGAAGCCTTGCATCAGCTCCATTTGTGGCAAAAAGTGGGCTTAAACTTAACGCTGGCGGTGAATTTGTCCGCCAAACATCTACAGGATCAACAGCTGGCCGACAAGATTGCCACGCTGATGGAGGAATGGTCAGTGCCTCCTGAGCAACTGGAATTCGAAATCACGGAAAGCGCCATCATGGCTGATCCCTTGCGCGCCATGGACACCTTGAATCAACTCGACACCATGGGCGTGGGTCTGGCGATCGACGATTTCGGCACCGGCTATTCCTCACTCATCTATCTCAAACAATTGCCGGTCGATGAAATCAAGATCGACAAATCTTTCATCATCGACATGTTGGACAACAACGAGGACTTGGTGATCGTGCGTTCGACCATCGATCTGGCGCACAACATGGGCCGTCGCGTAGTAGCCGAAGGCGTGGAAAACGAGCGGGTGCTGAACAAGCTCATGGAATTGGGTTGTGATCTGGCACAGGGGTATTACATCAGCCGTCCGGTCACCGCCCATGTATTGACGCGCTGGCTCAAGGAATCCGAATGGCACCAGAAGCCCCCCCATGCCGGATTGTCGACGGGTTGAACCTTATTACATCAGGCCGGCAATCATGACTAGCATGGCCATCGCACCCCAGGCATACACACCGGCCAACACATCGTCCAGCATGATGCCCCAACCCCCGCCCAGGTGCTGGTCCAGCCAGCGGATAGGCCACGGTTTCCATATGTCGAACAAACGAAACAAGGCAAAACCCACCACCACCCACAACCATCCGGCCGGCGCCGCGATCATGGCGATCCAGTAACCGACGATCTCGTCCCACACGATGCCCGGATGATCGTGCACACCCAGCGCGCGTGCCGTTACCGCACACAGCCACACACCCAGCGCGAAAGCCGCTGCCACCACGCCCACATAGGCGGCCAGCGGCAGCTGCTGTAACAACAGGTACGGCGGGATGGCCATCAAAGTACCGAAGGTGCCCGGCGCCCGGCGCGCCAAACCGGCGCCTAAGCCGCAGGCCAACCAACGCGCGGGATGTCGACCCAGGAATTTCAGCGTAATGCGACTCATGAGGCGGCGAAGTGATCGTAACCTGCGCCCGACAGCACCATCTCGGCGCCGCCCGCGTCTAACAAGCGCAAGCCGGGCGCGGCGTCTATGCTCCCGATTGTCGTCACAGCGCAATCAGCGTGCGTCGCTGCGGCCATCACGGCCGCCCGCCGGGCGGCGGGCGCGGTAAAGCACAATTCGTAATCATCGCCACCGCTCAACGCCAGACGACGCGCTTCACTTTCACTGCCGCCCCAGTGGGATCGCAAGGCCGTCGATAACGGCAGACGCGTGACATCCAGCGTCGCGCCCACGCCACTCGCGTCGAGAACGTGAGCAAGATCGGCGGCCAAACCGTCGGACACATCGACGGCGGCGCTGGCCAAGTCACGCAAGGCCAGCCCCATAGCCATGCGCGGCGTGGGGCGATGCAAACGCGCGTACAACGAGATGGCATCAGGGTCGCTGGATCGGCGCGCCTCGCTCTGCCACAACCGCAGCGCCACAGCCGCATCGCCGAGCGTGCCCGTGACATATACCTCATCGCCGACACCGGCGCCGTTACGACGCAACGCCTTTCCCGCCGCTAACAGGCCGTGTACTTGCACGGTGATGGTGAGGGGGCCGCGCGTGGTATCGCCGCCAATCAGCTGTACACCATGTTGCACCGCCAGCGCGGCGAAGCCCGTGGCGAAACCCGCCAACCAGCTCTCATCGACCTCGGGCAGCGTGAGCGCCAGGGTGGCCCAGGCCGGCTCGGCGCCCATCGCGGCGAGATCACTGAGATTCACCGCTAGGGCCTTGTGACCGAGGTCGGCCGGCGCGACATCGGGCGGAAAATGTACGCCCGCCACCAGCGTGTCGATGGCCAGCGCCAGTTGCTGCCCCGGCGCCACCGTGACCAGCGCCGCATCGTCGCCCACACCCACAATCACATCGGGACGCCCCACGCCGCAAGCGCTGAAGTAACGCTCTATGAGTTGGAATTCGCTGAGAGACATGGCCGGAATCGAACCGGTGCGGCGGCGCTCACCGGCTGTTCATTTTGCGTTCGGTGCTGCGCAGCGCACGCGCCACTTTATCCAGCACACCGTTGATGTATTTGTGACTCTGATCAGCGCCGAAGGTCTTGGTCAATTCCACGGCCTCATTAATGACCACGCGATAGGGGATGTCGGGATGATAGGCCAGTTCACAGACGCCGATCCGCAACGCTGCCAGCTCGACAGGATCCAGGCTTTTCAGGGCGCGGTCGAGATGCGGTGTGATATGCCCATCGATCTCATCCAAGCGGGTGGGCACTTCACGCAACAGCGCCTGGAAATAGACCACATCGGTTTTGGCCATATCGTGCTCGGCGA
>CALZJG010000065.1 GCA_945787555.1 uncultured Chromatiaceae bacterium
CCCATGGCTTCGGCGGCATCCGCCGCCTTGGCGGCACTCTTCCACAGTATGGACGCACATCCCTCAGGAGATATCACAGAATAGGTGGAGAATTGCAGCATCATCACGCGATCGCCCACGCCGATGGCCAAAGCACCGCCAGAACCGCCTTCGCCGATCACGGTGCAGATTATGGGCACGCGCAGTTTGGCCATCACGAATAAATTACGTGCGATGGCCTCACTTTGACCGCGTTCCTCGGCGTCGATACCGGGATAAGCACCAGGGGTGTCGATGAACGTGAGTATGGGTAACTTGAAACGTTCGGCCATCTGCATCAGCCGCAAGGCCTTGCGGTAACCTTCGGGTCGCGGCATACCGAAGTTGCGGCGGACTTTTTCCTTGGTATCGCGCCCCTTCTGCTGGCCGATGATCATCACCGGCTCGCCTTCCAGGCGCGCGATGCCCCCCACGATCGCGGCATCATCGGCATATGCGCGGTCGCCATGCAGCTCCTCGAAATCGGTGAAGATGCGCTCAATGTAATCCAGAGTGTAGGGGCGCATGGGATGGCGCGCCAATTGAGCGATCTGCCAAGGGGATAGATTACCGAAGATCGACTCTGTCAGCGTGCGGCTCTTGCCCTCCAGCTTGTCGATCTCTTCCGTAAGATTGATCTCGCTGTCATTGCTTACATAGCGCAGTTCTTCGATTTTGGCTTGCAGTTCGGCGATGGGCTGTTCGAAATCTAGAAAATGATGCTTCATGATGCTTGCTAATTCCTATCCTATCCGGCGCGGGCCCTATTCTAACGTCGCAACCGCTGACTAGCCATAAATGACCCGCACTTTGTCAGCACCGGCCAGCTCACGCAGCCGTGCCAGCAAGTTGTCACTGGGGGTGACGCGCCACTCAGGTCCCAAGGCAAGATGCGCACGCGCACCGCAGCCACGATAATCCAGCCATACCGGACAGCGCCCCTCGCGATAGGGAGTCAACAGCTCGGCCAGGTGCCGCGTGAAACCGTTGGGGGCCTGTTGGACGTCCACATCGATCACCAGCCGGCGGGCGTAATGCTCGCGTGCCTGGTCGATGTCCAACACCCGCTCGGCGCTCATTTTGAAGCCGCCGGAGTATTCATCCACGCTCACCGTGCCCTCCACCACCAGCAGCTTGTCCTTTACTAATAAGTTTCGAAATTTATGGTAAGCCTCGGAAAATACGGCTAATTCTATTCGCCCGCTGCGGTCGTCGAGGGTCACGAAGGCCATCCGGTCACCGCGCTTGCTGATGCGCGCGCGCAACGCCACCACCAAACCCGCCACCACTACGGTTTGATCGCGCTCGGGCTTGAGCTGGGCGATACGCGTTTTGACGAATTGGGCCAGCTCCTGTTCGTACTGTTCAATGGGATGGCCAGTGAGATACAGGCCCAGGGTTTCTTTCTCGCCCAGTAAGCGCTCACGGTCACTCCACTCGTCACTGATAACGAAGCGCGCATCCCCGCCCGCTGAGTGGGCGCTATCAGTCGGCGCGGCGGCCGGCGCATAACCGCCGAACATATCATTCTGCCCCACCGCTATGTCACGGCCATGCTGCTCGGCCAGTTGCAGCGCGGTATCCAGCGAGGCCATCAGCGAGGCCCGATTGGGACCGAGGCGATCGAGGGCGCCGGAGCGGATCAAGGCTTCCAATACACGCCGATTGAGTTTGCGCTGATCGATACGCCGGCAAAAATCGAACAAGTCGCGATAACCGCCGTGCTGCCGGCGATCTTCCACGATGCTATCGGTGGCCGCCGTGCCCACTCCCTTGATGGCGCCCAGACCATAGTGAATGGTGCTCTCATCCTCGACGGCGAAAGCGGTTTCGCAGCTATTCACGTCAGGCGGCAATAGGGTGAGGCCCATGTGACGCGCCTCGTCGATGAACGTCACCACTTTGTCCGTGTTATGCATGTCCGCCGACACCACCGCCGCCATGAAAGCGGCCGCATGATGCGCTTTCAGCCAAGCGGTTTGATACGACACCAGTGCATAGGCCGCGGAGTGCGATTTATTGAAACCGTAGCCGGCGAACTTCTCCATCAAATCGAAGATGTAAGTGGCGGTCTTCTCCGCTACGCCGCGTTCGGTGGCGCCGTTGACGAATATCTCGCGCTGCTTGGCCATCTCCTCGGGCTTCTTCTTGCCCATGGCGCGACGCAGTAGGTCGGCGCCACCCAGTGTATAACCGGCCAACACCTGGGCGATTTGCATCACTTGTTCTTGATAGAGGATCACGCCGTAGGTGGGCTTGAGGATAGGCTCCAGCCCCGGATGAGGATATTCGACCTTGGTACGGCCGTGCTTGCGATTGATGAAGTCGTCGACCATGCCCGATTGCAGCGGGCCGGGACGAAATAACGCCACCAACGCGACGATGTCTTCGAAGCAGTCTGGCTGCAATCGCTTGATCAAATCCTTCATGCCCTGCGATTCGAGCTGGAACACGGCGGTGGTCTGGCAAGCTTTGAGCAGCGTAAAGGACTGCGCATCTTTGAGATCGATGCGGGTAATGTCCAAGTGACGCGTGGCATCCGTCGACGGCAGCTTGGTGTCTGCCACCGGCGCCGGGGCAGCGCTGGACCGTTGATTAATCGTCTTGACCGCCCGGTCGATGATGGTGAGCGTGCGCAAGCCGAGGAAGTCGAATTTCACCAAGCCGACCGCTTCCACATCGTCTTTGTCGAACTGCGTCACGGTGCTGCCGCCGCCCGACTCACAATACAGCGGCGTGAAATCGGTCAATGCCGTGGGCGCGATCACCACGCCACCGGCGTGCTTGCCGGCGTTACGCGCCAATCCCTCCAGCTTGCGCGCGAGCTCGATCAGTTCGCGCACCTCGTCTTCTTTCTCGTAGCGGTCTTGAAGCTGCGCCTCCTGCTCCAGCGCCTTTTCCAGCGTCATGCCCAATTCGAAGGGGATGAGCTTGGCAATGGCATCGACGAAACCGTAGGACAAACCCAGCACGCGACCGACGTCGCGCACCACCGCCTTGGCCGCCATGGAACCATAGGTGATGATCTGCGAGACGCGTTCGCGCCCGTAATGTTGCACCACGTAGTCGATGACTCGGTCGCGACCCTCCATGCAGAAATCCACGTCGAAGTCAGGCATGGAGACCCGCTCGGGATTGAGAAATCGCTCGAATAGTAAATCGTAACGTATTGGATCTAGATCAGTGATGTCTAAGGCATAGGCCACCAGCGAGCCGGCACCCGAACCACGCCCCGGCCCCACCGGCACATCATTTTGCTTGGCCCAGCGGATGAAGTCGGCGACGATCAGAAAGTAACCGGGAAAGCCCATTTGGATGATGACGCCCAGCTCGATGTCCAGGCGTTCGTCGTATTCCTGGCGTCGCGCGGCGAAATCGGGGTCGTTAACATCGAACAATAACCGCAGTCTCTGCTCCAGGCCTTCGCGTGCTTGTTGCCGGAAATACTCATCCGTGGTCAGGCCTTCCGGAATCGGAAAATCAGGCAACACCGGCTGCCCCAATTTCAACTCCAAATTGCAGCGTTTGGCGATCTCGACTGTGTTCTCCAACGCCTCGGGTAGATCGGCGAACAGCTCCGCCATCTCCTGCGGCGTGCGTAGATATTGCTGCTCGGAATACAGCCGCGGCCGGCGCGAGTCACCCAGCACCCGACCCTCGTGAATGCACACCCGCGCTTCGTGGGCCTCGTAATCCTCCGCCTTGACGAAGTGCACATCGTTGGTGGCCACGACCGGCACCTCGTGAGCGACCGCCACGGAGACCGCCGCGTGTAGATATTCCTCGTCCTGCGGCCGGCCACTGCGCTGCACTTCTAAGTAATAGCGTGCGGGGAACAAGGCCAGCCATTCAGCCAGCAAGCGCTGTGCCGCGTCATGATTTCCAGCCAGGAGTGCGAGCCCCACATCACCTTGCTGGCCGCCCGACAACGCAATCAAACCATCACTGGCGCCATGCAACCAGTCCTTGCGCACAGTCGGTATGCCGCGTTCCTGACCTTCGATATAACTGCGTGAAATCAAGCGGGTGAGATTGAGGTAACCAACACGGTTCTGGCACAGCAGCACCAGCCGGTAGGGTTGACTGGCATCGGACTCGTTGTGCAGCCATAGGTCCACGCCGATGATGGGCTTTACCCCCGCCGCCAGTGCCGCCTTATAGAATTTCACCATGGCGAATAAATTGGACTGGTCGGTGACCGCCACCGCCGGCATACCGGCCGCCGCGCATGCACCGACCAACGGCTGCACCCGCACGATGCCGTTGACCAAGGAATACTCCGTGTGTACGCGTAGATGAACGAATGAGGCTGTCATGGGGCGCTATTCTAGCCTAGCCCTACCGCTCCGGCGACGGCTTGACAGGTGCGGAATTTCCCGGGCCGAATTAACTAGCAATTAAATGCGAAATCAACCATAACTGACTGATGATTATATACCCCAAGTCAGCCTAGCCACGATTCCGTCACCCACCGAGAGACCCATCCGCGCACCCCACCACGCTAGCGCCGTAAGGCAAATATCCAGCTCATTCCAATCTCGGATACGTCAGAAGAAGAAAATGCGTAGTATTAAACAAGAAGTGCACGAGCACGGCGCTTTCAAACCTGCCTGTTTTCAAGTAGGCCCAACCATAGCCGAGCCCGGCCGCGGTGGCGACCACAAACAGGCTGATTCCGCCGCCGAGATGGGCGCATCCAAACAGTAAGCTAGCGATAAGCCACGCGACAATCAGGCTATATTTGAACGACGCCAGCCACAGCGCCAAACGCCGTTGCAGAAAGGCCCTGAAGAAAGCCTCTTCAGCGACACAAGTAAACAAGAGATTCGCTACCGCCCAGACCAAGAACAGAGGATGCCATTTCGGGTCGACGCGGACCTGTCCCAGCGCAACAGCCAGCGCGGTCACGGCGGCGAGTGTGATAAGGGCATACACCAAGGTGGGCCGCAACAGCGCCGACCATTCAGAACGGCTGCGTGTCAGGCCCGCGCCCATCCCCAAGATCAACACACCGACCGCCCCTTTAGCGTAATTGAGAGCAAGTGTATAGGGCACGGCGTCGGAACTGAGCTCCACCCCTTCATACACCAGCAATTCTTCGAACCCGGGCAACAGACCGGTAGCGATACCGACGGCAATCACCGCAAACCCGCTCGCTAACCCAACCTGCCCTAGCAGTGTCCGCCGCGACGATAGCCCTGCATGTTGCGCCGTCTTATCGTTACGCATCAGCGCGTGCAAACAAACTGCCGCGCCGCCGAGGAGTAATAGCCCCAGCACCGACACGATGTTCGAGAGCAGGGCCAACAAGAGTGACACCATGAAAAGGCCACGACTAGCGGATGACCGCCTAGGCCACCACAGGCTTATGAGACAGATCCCCAAGCTCAGATAGGCGGCGACAGTGATGATATCGAAGTCGGAGCGGGGTACATCCATGCATTAACCCGGCAAGTAATCGGCGCAAGCCTTACCTGTCGCCAGTTTAGCAACAGATTGACGCAACAATGGAAGCATTGCTACGTACATCACGCACCGGCACTCCTCGCCACTTGCCCCTCCAACAACAGGAGGTAGCCAGGGGCACCTATTTCAATACCCTCCGTACCGGCCCGAATGAACGTCGATGCACCGGCGTCACGCCGAGTCGCTCCAGGGCTGTCACGTGATCTTTGGTGGGATAGCCTTTGTGTCTCGCGAAGCCGTAACCAGGATATTGCTGATCTAGTAGCAATAGCTCACGATCGCGCGCCACCTTGGCAAGGATAGAGGCGGCAGAGATGGCAGGCACGCTTTGATCACCCTGCACCACCGCCTCGCTGCGGCAGGGCAGTTCAGGACAGCGGTTACCATCCACCAGCACCAGGGTGGGTGTGGTGGGCAAGGCCAGCACGGCGCGCTGCATGGCGAGCATACTGGCCCACAATATATTGAGCGTGTCGATTTCCTCAACCTCGGCGCACGCCACTGCCCAGGCCAAGGCCTTGTCCTTGATCTCGCCCTCCAAGGCATCGCGTTGGCGCTCACTGAGTTTTTTCGAATCGGCCAAGCCCGCGATGGGGTGCGCGGGATCAAGGATGACCGCGGCCGCCACCACCGGCCCGGCCAATGGTCCGCGACCGGCTTCGTCCACACCCGCCAGCAACTCATTGGGGGCGAATAGATGTGTTTGCATGGGTACTCCCTGATCGGGTGAGTGGCGCGCAAGGGCGCGCTGATTTGTGATTGGGTCGCGACCGGCTTAACGGCTATGATTGTACTCATTACGCGCCCGCCTGGGCGAATGCATATGCCTAAGGGTACGCCTATCATAGCTCGTCTCAGAACACTCCTGGCTTTCGTACTCCTGCTGCCTGTGGTGGCAGGCGGCGAGGCGGCGACCGCGCACATTCAGCAGTTAGAGGTGAGCGAGGACGGGGGCACTTACCGCGTGACGTTCGATGTGTTGTTGGACGCCGATACGCGGCGCGCGCGCGCCTTGATGATGGACCCGGCCAACTGGGCCGAATTGTCAGACATCATTCGTCTCAGCCAAGTACAGTCCGTGGCGCCCGATGGCACGCAACGGGTGCGCATGGTATTTCGCGGTTGTGTGTGGTTCTTCTGCAAGACCGTGCGCCGTATCGAGGATGTGGTGATATTGTCCGAAGTCGAGGTAATGGCTACGGCTATCGCACAGCTCAGCGATTTTAAGTACGCGCAGGAACGCTGGCGCATTCTGGCCGAGGGTGACAAGACACGGGTTCAATATCACGCCGAGTTGAGGCCAGATTTTCTTATCCCGCCGCTGATCGGCCCCTGGATGATCAAAGACAAGATACGCGAAGTGCTCATCGACGCCGCCCACCACATCGAACACGTGGCCGGTCGCGACGCAGTGACTAGGTCCGACGAACTAATTCGATAATTCCCTGAGACGAACATGGAGGGCACGTTAAAAGTGCCCTGCATGCTCTATTTTTCTATCTCAGCGCACACACCGCACATTTTCCAACAGACGCAGATAACGCGCCGCGCGCGCCTGGTCTTGATCTTCCACGCCCGCGACTTGTGCGATTCCCGCGATGTACTCCTTGGGCATAACGTGAAACGCGGCGCCCATTAAGACCAACTCCTTGTACCAGGAAAACGGCAGTAGCGTGTCATCGATATGGCTGCTCTGAGCACGGTACATGAAAGCCTCATGGCCCTCCCCTGCCAGTTGCACAGTGACATGATGGACTTGATAGCCCCTACCCACCCCTTCGATACTATCCAGCACCGCCTTGTCGGCGGCGCTCAACGTGTATACCGCCCCCCATGCCTGTACCTTGTCCTCGCCCGTGCTCAGCAGGTTACACTTGGCGCTACCGTCGACGCCGCGCTTGTGAAAATACAGCCGATAACCCACCACTGCGGCATGGCCGATCAAGCGTGCCGAAGGCGTCCGTTCACGTAACCGCAAGGGGTGTAGATTGGAGCCGTAAGCGAAATAATGGATCAATGTCATCACCTCTAACAAAAGACCTGCCCCGAGCCGGACGGTTCATGATTCACCCTACTTCTATTTCGCGCACCAATCGGGTCTAATGCGCCAACTTCGATAGCAGTGAAAACAATTATAGGTATCGTTTTGAAAGGAATGTACGATGCCCAAGTCCGTAGATGAAGAAACTGGCATGAGTGGTGACCTAAGCGACGCAGAGGGTTGGAACGACGATGAACGCGACACACCGGAGCCTTCCGTCAATGCCGCCCACCCTCAAGGGGGACCGCCGATACCGAGGTGGCGAGCCATAGAGGAATATGGGGAGCAGCAGCGCTTGCGCGACCTCATTAACGACTTTCTGCATGACGAGAAATAAGCTTCCCCCCGCAGTATCGCGCGTGACCCGCGGCCCTGGCACATAGGGCCGCGATTCCTATCAACGAGAGACGAAAGGGGCCTCTACGCGCCGCACTAATTCCTCGATGAGGGCGCGATAGAGTTCGTCGCCCAGGTGCGTGTCTTCGACCCCCGCATCGGCGTTGGGGTTGTCGTTGACTTCCATGACATAAACATTTTCACCGATTTGCTTGATATCCACACCATAGAAGCCAGTTCCTATCGCATTGGCCGCCTTTAACGCCGTATCCACGACGAGCTTGGGCACATCTTCAATACGCCAGGTCTTGTAACCCCCTTGGGTAAAACGGCCGGTCGAATCATGCTTAACGATCTGCCAATGCTTTTTGGACATAAAGTACTGGCAGGCGAACAACGGCCTGCGATTCAACACGCCGATACGCCAATCGAATTCGGTATAGAGAAATTCCTGCGCCAGTATCAAATCCGATTCCTTGAACAGTCCCTCGGCGATATCCTTGGCCTGTTTGACGTCCTCGGCCTTGAATACGCCGCGTGAAAATGAACCGTCAGGGATTTTTAGTACCAACGGGTAGGGTATCTGCCCTTCCAAGGCATGAGGACGCCCCTTGCGTATCACGATGGTTTTGGGGGTGGGAATGTGATGCGCAACCATCAACTCCGCGAGGAACACTTTGTTGGTGCATTTGAGGATGGAATCGGGATCATCGATCACCGCCATCCCTTCGCTTTCGGCTTTCTTGGCGAATTGGTAGGTGTAGTGATCCACTTTAGTGGTTTCTCGTATCAGTAACGCATCGTATTCGGCCAAACGCGAATAGTCTTTGCGTTCTATCAAGTCGACATCGACCTTAATCTTTTTACCCACCTTGATGAATTTCTGTAATGCCTGGGCATTGGACGGCGGCAGCGCTTCCTTGGGATTGTGCAAGATTGCCAGATCACAGCGCGAAACATTTTTATTGCTGCGCGGTCCGCGCCAGCGGCGCCCCAAGTGCCCCTTGAGCGCCTCGATGAAAAATGGTCGCTGTGCGTCGCTGAGATTATTAACGTAAGTCGGTTTGATTTCTGAGATCTGCCAAGTCTCGCGCAATTTCAGTTCCACGCGTAACAGTGGGCAGGGGAATTCATCAAAGATTTGGCGAGCCACATCCTGCAAATGCGGCAAATCGCAGCGCCCGAAAAAAATATGGAACTGGAAATTGGTTCCGGAGGGCGAGTCCTCGTGCTTACAAAAGCTCTTGTGTACCAGCGTGTCCAAGTCTTCCAGGTTGAGACTATAGATGGCCTTGCGACTCAAGTCGCTGAGTGTCTTCACACTGGGGATGACGCGATGCCAGCGCGCCTCGGCCAACAGCGAGCAGTAATAACCCAAACTCAAGTAGCGGTAACTACGACAGAGGTTGATCACCTTTTGTTGCTTGGACTTGATGTACTCGGGATTGGCCAAATACTCCTTGACCTCGATGACATTGGCCTCGGGATACTCCGCTGACCAGTCCTTATGGTTTTCAACCACAATGGTGTGTGTTGACATGGGAGTGGATGTAGACATTGATGTTGGCATGGGTATCAGTGCAGCTTTCTCGTGTGATGAAGTTCGATTAACGTCCCAGCGCAGGTGCGCGCGCCGTCTGGCCAGCAGCCGACGCAGCTTCTTGGTGTTCACTCGTCGCGTCATATGCACGAGAGCGCTTCTTCAAGATCAATACCGACTTCTGGCCGGCCTTGCCATAACGCGCCATGCGCTCGAAGTCCTTTCTGAGTATGGGCATGTTGATGCAATCGGTGACGGTTTTTCCCACCTCTATGTCGACGAAGGGATCGTGCACGTAAACGAAGCGTTCGTCGATGCCGGTAACGACGACCCAGTGCGGGAATTTTTCTCTATAAATGCGATAGGAGCTGATGAGCACAATGGGCATGCCGCCCTGCTCGAACTTCTCCTGTAATTCAGCCACACCCAGCGCGCCGTAATGCAAACGTACTGGCACGCTGCGCAATTCGTTAAGGAAGTCGTCCTGCACCAGGCGCATTACTGCCTTTTTCTCGGGATTGCGCACCGAGTCGATGAATAATGCGCCCTCTTCGTTGACATACACTTCCACGTCGAAACCACGATGATAGGCCGACAAGGCCATACCATAGGGTCCGCAACCACCGTGACCGGAGGTCATGAACACGGTGGTGGATTCGCGCCAGATGCGCAATTCCAAGGTGCGATCCAAGATCAAATCGGGGTCCAAGGCCTTCATGGCCATCATCAGCGTCGACGGACCACAGGTAAAATCCAATGTCTGCTGATAAAACGGCACGCGGGCGCTGGGCGGTTCCAAGTCCTCGACCAGCGATTTCTCGTAGCGCAACGCATTCATGTGGTCTTCATAGTAATCAGTGTAAAAACCGATTTCCTTGTAGCCGCGGCTTTTGAACAATCCTATGGAGGGTATGTTGTCCTGGCGTATTTCCAAACGCAGGGTGACACACTCGTGACGTTCGGCCATTTCCTCGGCAGCCTCGACCATGCGATTGGCCACGCCCTGGCGCTGAAAGTCAGGGTTGACCGCCAGTGAATAAAGCCGTGCGAGGGAAGTACCAGTGTTGAACAACAACATTGCGTACCCACGCAGTTTATTATCGTGAGCATCGACCAGGGTTTCCGCGTTTGCCTTGGTCAACAAATAACGAAAACTACGCCGCGACAGCCTATCGCTGTCAAAGGTGCGATTCTCAATGTCTACCAGAGCCTCGAGATCATCCAGTGTGGCGGGACGAATCATGTCACTACCTGCTGAAAACCGGTCAGTTGTAAGCCGGCGCGGCACGGGCGGGGAATCGCCCCCGTGATAGAAGCACGATACTGGAGTTAAGTTCTTTTTTAAAGCCGAGTACACTAGTCCGCTCGGATCACCCCCAGGAAAGTCAACCTCATGTCCGGGCCTCGCTTTGATGTTTATTACCGCTACGAACCGCTCACCCAGCAACTGCAGGGACTGGCGGCAGCGCATCCCGGCTTGATGCGCTTGCAAAGCATCGGCCATAGCCACGAGGGACGCGACATCTGGCTCGCCACCCTGACCGCTTTCGATATGGGCGAGGATCGCGCCAAGCCGGCGTTCTGGGTGGACGGCAATATCCATGCTCCGGAACTGGCGGGTTCTGCCGCGTGCTTATACCTCATCAACACACTGCTGAAGGGCTACGGCCACGACTCGGATATCACCCGCTGTCTGAACACCCGTGTGTTCTACATCTGTCCGCGCGTCAACCCTGACGGCGCCGAATGGGCCTTGGCCGACACGCCGCGCTTGATCCGCTCCAGCACCCGTCCCTACCCTTTTGACGAACAACCGCTGGGCGGACTGGTCCGCGAGGACATCGACGGCGACGGCCGCATGCTGAGCATGCGCATCCCCGATCCCGACGGACCGTGGAAGCTATCCAGCGCCGATCCCCGCCTGTTAGTGCCACGCGATCCCGCCGAAAGCGGCGGGCACTACTATCGATTGCTGCCGGAGGGACGCCTGGAGGATTTCGACGGCCACCTGATCAAGCTGCAACGCCTCCAACAAGGCTTGGACCTCAATCGCAACTTTCCCGCTCAGTGGCGGGAAGAGTCGCTGCAAAGCGGCGCCGGCCCCTACCCCACTTCGGAACCGGAAGTGCGCGCGCTGGTGCAATTCATCACCGATCACCCCAATATCTGCGGCGGCGTGGCGTTTCACACTTACAGCGGTGTGCTCCTCCGGCCCTATTCCTATCAGAGTGACGACGACCTGCCGCCCGAGGACTTGTGGACCTACCAGAAGATCGGCGCCAAAGGCAGTGAACTCACCGGTTACCCCGCGGCCTCGGCCTATCACGAGTTTCGCTACCATCCCAAGGACATTATCACCGGCGCGTTGGACGACTGGCTATACGAACAGCTAGGCGTGCACGCTTGGACGGTGGAAATTTGGAGCCCGCAGCGCCAGGCCGGTATCGGTCCCTACAAATACATCGAGTGGTATCGCGACCATCCGGTCGAGGACGATCTCAAACTCTTGGCATGGAACGACACGGTACTCAACGGCCAAGGTTACGTGGACTGGTATCCTTATGATCACCCACAACTCGGGCGCGTCGAACTGGGCGGCTGGAATCCGCTATATACCTTTTGGAATCCACCGCCGGCATTCTTGGAACAGGAAATCAGCCGCTTCCCTGGCTGGTTGGTGTGGCAATGCTTGGCTACGCCGCGTTTGGAGGTGCATGAATTCATCGCCACACCCTTGGGGGGTGACAGCTACCGTTTGAGACTGATCGTGCGCAACAGCGGGTGGCTGCCCACCCATATCACCAAGCTCGCGCAACAGAAGAAAATCACCCGTGGCGTCACCGCCGAACTCCATCTACCGGATGGGGTACGACTCCTCGGCGGTGAACGTCGCACGGATCTGGGTGACCTGGCGGGCTGGTCGCACAAACCCAGCTCCACCTTCGGCTGGTCGGGCGTGGTGGCCGACCCCACCGACAACCGCGCCAAGGCGGAATGGATCGTGCGCGGCGCGCAAGGACAACACATCAAAGTCACGGCTAACCATGCACGTGCCGGTGTGGTCACGGCGCAAGTGACGCTGACCTAATGAAATATGACGATAGGTCGTTTCGTCGACCGAGATACGGAACTCGTTGAGCTCCGTTGCCCTCACCTGCTAGAAGCCGAGGCGCAGGCGTGAGGATTGTCTGACCAAGGTCTGCTTAGCCTCGTGTCAGTCGCCTCTGCACCCTCACCCCTGCCCTCTCTCGTTCGCGTGAGAGGGAGTTGGAAATGACCTCACTAACTAGGTTATGGCGCACCTCTTGAAAGCTTAGTGAGCGATCAAGTCCAACACCGCCGCAGCCGCGTTGCGGTCCGCGTCCAGGCGTAATTGGCGATGAATGCCCGAGAATACCTCGGTTAAGGCCTGCGTCGCGGACGGATCTTGCAGGTAGGTCAAAACCGCCTGCGCCAAATTTTCCGGTGTGGCGTCGTCTTGGATGAATTCCGGCACCAAGGCGCGATCGGCCAGCAAGTTCGGCAGCGAATAATACGGGACTTTGACCAAGCGCTTAGCCAGCCAAAAGGTCAAGGGCGCGAGTCGATACGCTATCACCGGTGGACACTTCACCAACAGCGCCTCCAAGGTGGCGGTGCCCGAGGCCAGCATCACCGCATCGGCCGCAGCCATCACGTCTTGCGCCTGGCCGTCGAACAGCGTGATCGGCAAATTCACGCCCAAATCAGCACACTGGGATTCGAACAAAGCCTTGGTGGCCGAAGTGGCGAGCGGCACGGCGAAACGCACCCCCGGACGTTGCACATGACAAACGGCGGCGGCGCGCAACAGGAGATCCCCCAGGGCGCGCACTTCACTCAAGCGACTACCGGGCAATAGCGCGATGAGTTCACCGTCAGTGGGCAAGTCGAGCCGTGTGCGCGCGGCACGCTTGTCGATGTCCAAGGGTATCGCGTCGGCCAGCGGGTGACCGACGAAGCGCGCGTTGACCTGATGATCGGTGTAGAACTGCGTCTCGAAGGGGAACAGCGTCAACATGAGATCGGTGGCACGCGCGATCTTGGCCACGCGATAACGCCGCCATGCCCACACCGAGGGGCTGACGTAATGGACAGTGCGGATACCGGCGCGTTTGAGCTTTAGCTCCAGGCCGAGGTTGAAGTCCGGCGCATCCACACCGATGAACACATCGGGCGGATCGGCCGTGAAGCGGGCTATAAGGTCGCGGCGTATCGCATGCAGTTCGCGCAAATGACCCAGCACTTCCACCAGACCCATGACGGCCAACTTCTCCGCGGGATGGATCGCCTGACAACCTTGCGCCACCATGCGTGGGCCGGCGATGCCGACGAATTGCGCCTCGGGATGGCGTGCCTTAATGGCGGCGATGAGGCCGGCGGCCAACAAATCGCCGGACGCCTCGCCCGCCACGATGCCGACGCGCAAGCTCATACCTATCTAGATTCCGAGAATAGCGTCATTCGTGCGTGAGCTGAGGCGGCGTCCATGCGCCCGTCACTTAACGTACGATGCCACGTGTGGATTCTTCCAGGAACTCCACCATCATGCCGACTTCAGCGCTTTCCTCGCTCAAGGCGCGCAAAGCTTCAATAGCGTCCTTCAACGGGAGCTTGGAGCGATAGAGCAGTTTGTAGGCACGCTTGATATTCGCAATGGCTTCAGCGGTAAAATTGCGCCGCCGCAAACCCTCAGCGTTGATGCCATGCGGTTCGGCGCGAAATCCGGAAACCGTAACGTAAGGCGGTACGTCCATCGAAATACCGGTGGCGAAGGCGGTAAAGCTATGCGCGCCCAAAGCACAAAATTGATGCACCAGGGTGAAGCCGCCCATGATGACGTGATCATGCACCGTCACGTGACCGGCAAGCGAGGCATTGTTCGCGAAGATGATATCGTTACCGATGATGCAGTCGTGAGCGATGTGGACATAGGCCATGATCCAGTTATCATCGCCGATGCGCGTTACACCACCGCCTTGCACCGTGCCGCGATTGAGGGTGCAGTATTCTCGGATCACGTTGCGATCACCGATTTCCAGCAAGGTCGGCTCATCGCGGTATTTCTTGTCCTGCGGCATTTCACCCACCGAAGCGAACTGAAATATTTTGTTTTCGCGGCCGATGCGCGTGGGACCGTTGAGGACGACATGCGGGCCTATCCAAGTGCCGGCGCCGATGACCACATCGGGCCCAATGACGGAATGAGGCCCGATCTGTACATCCGCTTCGATTTCTGCCCGCGGATCGATGATCGCCCGCGGATCGATCAAGCTTCGACCCCCCGCAAGGCACACATCAGATCGGCGCTCGCGACCACCTTGTCGCCGACCTTGGCCTCGCCACTGAACATCCATACGCCACGCACGGAGCGGGTAAACTTTACATTCAGGATAAGTTGATCGCCAGGTTCCACAGGCTGCTTGAAACGTGCGTTATTGATAGCAGCCAAATAATAGGTGGTATCGGTTTCCGGAAGCGACTGAGCGGTTTTGAACGCGAGTATGCCCGTGGCTTGCGCGATGGCCTCGATGATCAAGACACCAGGCATCACCGGGCGATTGGGGAAATGTCCGGTGAAGTAAGGCTCATTGAAGGTGACATTCTTGAGAGCCACCAAGGTTTCACCAGGCACACAGGAAAGCACCCTATCCACCAACAAGAACGGATAGCGATGCGGGAGATATTTTAAAACTTCGACGATGTCCATAGTGGAATCCCCGTCATTCGGCACCTCCCCACCACTGCTGCCCGCCTGACTGCCTTTGGCCTGCACGCTGTCCGTCATTGCTATCTAAGCTCCCTAATACCTTGCGCTGTTATTTTGAAGGCTGTTGTTTGAGCAGATTTTCTACGGCTCGCAAACGCCGCGCCATGCCGTCCAAGTGATGAAAACGCGCGTAATTGCGCCGCCATTCTCGATTAGGTTCGAGCGGTGTTCCGGAAGAATAGACCCCCGGTTCGCGTATGGAATGCGCCACGAAAGACATCCCGGTAATATGGACATCATCCGCGATCTCTGTATGACCGACCACGCCGACGCCGCCCCCAATGGTGCAACGGGCGCCTATGCGCGCGCTGCCGGCGATACCCGTACAACCCGCAACGGCGGTGTGTTCACCGATTTGCACATTGTGCGCCACCTGAATTTGATTATCCAGCTTCACCCCGTTGCCTATCACGGTATCGTCCAATGCGCCGCGATCGATGGTGGTATTGGCGCCGATCTCCACATCGTCGCCGATACGGACCGCGCCCAGTTGCGGCACTTTCACCCAGCGTCCATCGTCATTGGCCAGGCCGAACCCGTCACTGCCGATCACCACACCGGGATGGATCAATGCGCGCTGCCCGATGACCGTACCATGCACCAGGGTCACGCTCGCCACCAAGCGGCTGTCTGCGGCAATCTTGCAATCGCGCCCAATGACGCAATGCGGCCCTACCACCACTCGTGGTCCAACCGTCGCCCCATCTTCGATCACACACTGCGGGCCAATCCAGGCCGTGCCGTCGACGCTCGCAGCATCACTCACCACCGCCGACGGGTGACAGCCTTGCTGCGCCGGCAAGCGCGGGGCCAAATGCGCCGCGACGCGCGCATACGCCAAATAAGGATCGGAAACCACCAAGGCGTGCACTGGACACACCGCGCGCTGCTCTTCCATCAGGATGACGGCAGACGCGCTCGTATCGCTTAAATAGCGGCTGTAACGCGGATTGGACAAAAAGGTGATATCGCCAGATCGCGCATTTTGCAGCGTGGCGATACCGCTGATTATACAGCTCGCGTCGCCATGCACGACGCCGCCGATCAATTCCGCAAGTTGTCCCAGTGTCACTGGCACGCGCCGTTCATCTCCCTTATCTAGCGGCGTTACTGGACTTGGCCTTGCGCAGACGCTCCAGAACTTCGTTGGTAAGATCAATCTTGGCACTGGCATAGGCGATGCCTTCGTACACGATGAGATCGAAATTCCTCTCCTTGCCTATCGTTTCGATCGCGCTTTGCACCAGCTCTAGCAACTTACCGATTTCTTCATTACGGCGGATATTGAGATCTTCTCGAAAATCGTCGCGCGAGCGACGCAAATCGCGCTTGCGCCCCACGATGTCGCGCTCCAAATTGCGCCGTTCGACTTCACTCATGATGGCACTATCACGCGCAAAACGGTCCTCCATCTCCTTGAGGTCTTTCTGCTCGGCGAGTAGCAGACTTTCCTTCTGCGCGAACTCTTGCTTGAGACGTTTGGATACCTCGTTGGCCTGCGGCGCCTCGTCCAACAAGCGCGCGGCGTTCACATAGCCGATCTTCAAATCGGCCGCCTGGGCCGAGGTAACCAGGACCAGCATCATCAACATCCACAAATACGGCTTTTTCACGATATTCAAAGTCGCGACTCCACAAGAATTTAAAACACTGCACCGAGAGAGAATTGTATGGTTTGAGTCTCGTCACCGGGCTTATCATTTAACGCTTTCGCTATCGCAAAAGTCAACGGGCCTATGGGCGACAACCAGACCGCTGAAACACCCGTGGAATAACGCAATTGACCGGCATCGAAATCATCGATGCCGGCATAGACGTTACCAATATCGTAGAAAACGCCCATGCGGAACGAGTTGCTCTCACCCAGCAAAGGCGGTGGAAAGAACAGCTCGACACTGGCGATGGTCTTGAAGGCGCCACCCAGTGAATTAGCATTTTCCTCCGGACCCAGCGAACCGGCGCGATAGCCACGCACTGATTGTATACCACCCGCATAGTAATTCTCGAAAAAGGGGAAGCCCTTCGTATCCTTGTAACTATTGCCGTAGGCAATTTCACCATCGACGGACAAAGTCAGCTTTTTGGCGATGGCCTGATACCACGTAGTGCGCGAAGAGAGTTTGTAATAGTTCAAATCGCTGCCCGGCACTGCGACTTCCGCCGACAGGCTCTCCATCCATCCGTCATCGGGAAAGAAGGCGCGATTACGCGTATCGTGGGTCCAACCCGTCGTCAATTTGAAGACATCGAACTCATTGCCGTTCTCAGCGAGGTAGCTGCTATACGCTAACGGCGTGCTGGAAGTGGTCTTGATCTTGTTGTGCTCATAACCGAGTGAGTACCTGAAAGTGTCGTATTCGTTTACGGGTACACTGTAGTTGACACTGGCTCCGTAGGAATCAGCGGTGTAATCGGCGACATCAGCCTGTCCCGCGTCAGTGCTCTTAGAGAAGACGCGGAAACCCCGGCTCACGCCATCCAAGGTGTAATATGGGTTGGTGAACGCGAAGCTGTACAAGGTATTAACACGGCTGGTGTTGACGGCGGCACTGACACGCTTACCGGTACCCAGAAAATTATCTTGAGTCACACTGGCGTTAAGCATCACGCCTTGCGACTGCGAAAAACCCACACCCGCCATCAAGCTACCGAAGGAAGAACGCTCCTTAACCCCATAATTGACATCGACTTGATCTTCACTGCCGGGCACCAGCGGGGTTTCCACATTGACCTCCTCAAAGAAGCCCAATCTTTGTAAACGCACACGCGAGCGGTTGACACTGTCGGTGGCGATCCACGCTCCTTCCATTTGCCGGATTTCACGTCGCAGCACTTCATCGCGCGTGCGCACATTACCCGCCACATTGACGCGCTGCACGTACACGCGCTTGCCCGGATCGACCATGTAGGTAAGCGCCACGGTGCGCGCCTCGCGATTCACATCCGGCGCGGGATTGATGTTGGCAAAGGCGTAGCCTTCCTTGCCCAGCCGCTCGCTGATGCGATTGGCGCTCTCCGTGACTTCGCGACGCGAGAATATATCACCGCCTTTCACACTCACCAACGTCGTAAGCTCTTCCTCAGGAACGATCAAATCACCCGCCAGCTTGACCTCTTCGATGGAGTATTGTTCACCCTCGTTGATGTTAATCGTGATGAACACGTCGCGCTTGTCTGGGGTGATCGCCACCTGCGTGGACTCGATATTGAAGTCTACATAGCCACGATCCAGATAAAACGAGCGCAGAGACTCCAGGTCGGCGGACAATTTTTGCTTGGAGTATTGGTCATTTTGAGAGAAAAAAGAAAAAAAAGTCGGCGGTGACAACTGAAAGGCGCCCAACAAGACAGCATCGTCATAGGCTTTGTTGCCCACGACGGCGATCTTGCTAATCTTGGCCACCTTGCCTTCGCTGATACGCAAATCCACCTCAACGCGATTACGCTCCAATGGTTTCACTTCGGAAGCGATACTCATACCGTACTTGCCGCGCGCAAAGTATTGCCGCTCCAATTCGCGCTCCACTTGCTCCAACAGCGAACGGTTGAATACCTGGCCTTCCGCCAAGCCGATACGCTTGAGCCCGTCCTCAAGTTCCTCGCTGCGGATGTCCTTATTGCCTGTCAGCGTCACCTTGGCGATGGAGGGACGCTCCTCCACCTGCACTACGAGTATCCCGCCCTCGCGCTGCAAACTCACGTCGGCGAAAAATCCAGTCTTGAACAAAGCGCGCACCGCCTCAGCCGCGCGCGACTCATCCAGATTCTCACCCACGTTAAGCGGCAGATAATTAAAAACCGTGCCCGCTTCGATGCGCTGCAAGCCCTCGACACGAATATCCTCGATGGTGTAGGGAGCAAATGACCAAGCGGAAGTGCTGATACAACACAGGGCGAGCCACGCCACTTTTTGTTTTAAACTCATCCGGCGCCGGCCTCGTCAGTGAAATAAATTAGCAATGTCGTTGTATATTGCCACGACCATGAGCATCGCCAACAAGGCAACACCGATGCGTTGACCCAGCATCTGCGCTTCATCGGATAACGGGCTACCCTTGAAGAACTCGATGGCATAAAAGAGCAAGTGCCCACCGTCCAACAACGGGATGGGCAATAGATTCAATACACCCAGACTGATGCTCACGATGGCAAGAAAGGTGAGGAAAGTCACTAAGCCGGCGCTGGCCGAATGACCGGCATACTTGGCGATACTGATGGGGCCGCTGATATTGGACAACGACACCTCGCCAAAGACCATATTCACCAACATACGCAGAGTCAGTACCGACATGTCCCAAGTTTTCACCATCGCCACACCCACCGCTTGCACGGGCGAGTAACGCTGCACTGAACGAAATTCATCGGCGAAATCCTCCGGCACGGCCACCATCGCACCAATGTAGCCCACCACCTCGTCGTTGTCCTCGCGCGATGTCGGGACCACCTGCATCACCAACAACTCATCACCGCGCTCAACTTCGACATCTATCGATTTTCCAGGACGCGCACGCACATAAGCCACCCATTGTCCCCAGTCTTGCATCACCGTACCGTCGGCGCTCACGATGCGATCACCCGCGATGATGCCGGCGCTCGCCGCCGCACCGTCGCTAGCGACACTTTCAACCACGGCGGGAATACGCGGCCGCAAGGGCTCCAGACCCAGCGTCTCCAGGAGATTGCCGCCTTCCAATTCCTGCTGCACACCGCTCATATCGAGTGTCCGCTTACGCGCCTCGCCCGAGGCGTCCTCTACTGAAACGGACACGATCGCGTCCTCATTCAATGATTCGTCGAGCAACACCAGCACCACATTCTGCCACGTCGCGGTGGGCTCCTCGTTCACCATTACGATCCTATCGCCTTGCTCGAAACCACCTTGCGCAGCCAGTGTATGCGGCGAAATCTCGCCGACGATGGGTTTCACCCCGGTAACACCAATCACGAAGATCAGCCAATAAGCTGCGATAGCCAATAGGAAATTGAATATCGGCCCCGCCGCGACGATTGCAACACGCGTACCCAACGATTGCACATTGAAGGCCCGATGGCGCTCGCGCGGATCGACCTCTGCTTCGCGCTCATCCAACATGCGCACATAGCCGCCTAGCGGTATAGCCGCGATGACATACTCGGTTTCGTCAGCGCCGCGCGTGGTCTTCCACAGCGGCCTGCCGAAACCGATGGAGAAACGCAGCACTTTCACACCCAGTTTGCGCGCCACCCAAAAATGGCCGTACTCGTGAAAGGCGATAAGCACTCCCAACGCCAGAATGAAGAAAAACACTGAAGATATAACCGTGATCATAGCGATGTCCGCGTTTCCCGCGCCGCCACCAACTCAGCAGCCACTGCGCGCGCCTGTTCGTCCGCCTCCAGTATTACCGCCAACGATTCCGCCTCGCAGGCGGAAATCTCACTCAACGCCCCTTCAACCACCTCAGCGATGACGGTATACCCGATACGGCCCGCCAAAAAAGCCTGCACTGCCACTTCGTTGGCGGCGTTTAGAACAGCAGTCGCCGTACCACCACGCGCCAAAGCCTCATAGGCCAAGCGCAAGCAGGGAAACCGCGTTATATCCGGTGTCTCGAAATCCAGTCGCGCGACCTGCAATAAATCCAAGCGCGCCACCCCCGCCTCGATACGCTCCGGCCATGCCAACGCGCAAGCGATAGGAGTACGCATATCAGGGCTGCCCAATTGCGCGAGGATAGAGCCATCCACGTATTCCACTAGCGAGTGAATCACGCTTTGTGGATGCACCACTACTTGGATATGCTCAGGCGCGGCATCGAACAACCAACGCGCTTCGATAACTTCCAAACCTTTATTCATCATGGTGGCCGAATCCACCGAGATCTTGCGCCCCATCTCCCAATTGGGATGAGCGCAGGCTTGCGCCGGGGTCACCGTGCGCAAACTTTCCAGCGCTGCGGTGCGAAACGGCCCCCCCGAGGCGGTGAGCAAGATGCGCCGCACACCGGCCCCTTCCAGGTCGCGCTCGCGACCGATCGGCAGGCATTGGAAAATCGCATTGTGTTCACTGTCCACCGGCAGCAATTCGGCGTTATGACGCTGCACTTCTTCCATGAAAATGCGCCCCGACATCACCAAGGCTTCCTTGTTGGCCAGCAGGATACGCTTGCCGGCGCGCACCGCCGCCAAGGTCGGCTGCAGACCGGCTGCCCCGACGATCGCCGCCATTACCACGTGCACATCAGCATGCGCAGCGATATCCGCCAGGCCCTCCGCGCCGCTCAACACGTCGATGGCGCTGTCCACACTGCGCAAGCGCGCGCGTAATTGTTCCGCGGCAACGGCATCGGCCATTACCGCGTATTGTGGATGATGCACGTGACATTGTTCGACTAGGCGCGCCACGTCGGTGTTGCCCGACAAACCTACCACGTGATAGCGGTCGCGATGACGTGCCAGCACATCGAGTGTGTTCACGCCAATGGAGCCGCTGGCGCCTAATACGGTCACACCCCTCATCGCGGCAAGCCCAGCAAGGTCAGACCGAGATAAAACACCGGCGCCGCGGCGGTGATGCTGTCGATGCGATCCAAGGCGCCACCGTGTCCGGGCAGAAAACGGCCGCTGTCCTTCAGGCCGGCCTCACGTTTAAACAGGCTTTCGAACAAATCTCCCACCACGGACATCGCCACAACCACGGCGCACAACGCGATAAAGGCCATTGTGCCAGCGACGCTCATCCCCAATATCACGGCGCCCAACCACGCCGCCAACAGCGCAGCGACCATGCCGCCACTAACGCCTTCCCAGCTCTTGCCGGGACTGACACGCGGCGCGAGTTTACGCCGCCCGAAACGTCGCCCGGAAAAATAGGCGCCGCTGTCCGCCGCCCATACCAACACGAACACGAACAACACATAGGCCGGACCCGCCCCCCCGTGCAAGGCCACTAAGGACAGCCACGCTGGCCATAACACCAGTACACCGATCAAGATCCTGGCCCACGGATTACGCGGCACACTGTCCACACCGCGCTCATAACGCCGCACCCATTGCAGCGCCACTACCCACCCTATCACAGCCAGGGCGGCGACCGTAGGACTGAGAGCGAGCAAGCTCGGCGCCAGCATGACACCGCCCAATGCGACTAGCATCACCAGCAAAAACACCGCGCGGTCACGTGGTACGAAAGCGGCCAGTCGCGTCCATTCCACGGCAGCGATCATGACCACGATGGCCAGCAATAAGGCGAAATAGTGGCTAGGCAGACCCAGCACGCCCCACACAAACAAGGGGATCAGCACCGCGGCAGTGAGCAAGCGTTGTTTAAGCACCTTTGGACTGCTCCACCTGTTCTCCAGTGCGGCCGAAGCGCCGTTGGCGGCGAGCGAACGAGGCGAGCGCGGCTTCGAAGGCAGCGGTGTCGAAATCGGGCCACAAAATTTCCGTGAAATAAAATTCTGTGTAGGCCAGGTGCCATAACAAGAAATTGCTGATGCGCTCCTCACCACCGGTGCGAATAAACAAATCCGGCTCGGGGATACCGTGCAGGGAGGTATATTCCTCGATGAGGTCAGAGGTGATATCGACGGCGCGTAGTTTCCCTGCTTCGATTTGTTCGCCGATGCAGCGGGCAGCCTGTGTGATGTCCCAGCGTCCGCCGTAGTTGGCGGCGACGATCAGGAGCAGACCGGTGCAATCGCGACACCCGGCCTCGGCGGCCGCGATTTCTTCCTGCAAGCGCGGCGTGAAGGCGCTGCGATCACCGATAATCTTGAGGCGAACGTTGTTATCCTTCAACCGGCGGGTTTCGCGTTGCAATGCGGCGAGGAAGAGCTCCATCAACAAGCTCACTTCCTTGGCCGGGCGACGCCAGTTCTCGCTGGAAAAGGCGAACAGGGTCAACGCCTCGATCCCTTTCTCGGCACAGACGCGTACGGCTTGGCGCACCGTTTCCACACCGGCGCGGTGGCCGGCGATGCGCGGTAGGAAACGACGCTTGGCCCAACGCCCGTTGCCATCCATGATGATGGCCACATGTCGGGGCATGCCGTTTTCGGAGTTGTTATTCGATTTTTTGTGTGACATGGCTTGCGAGGATGAATTGCCAATCTGTGGCGTGATTACCTCCAGGCCCTGCGGGCCTGTGACACGGGCGGTACACCCAATGGCGCTCGACCGCCCGAGGGGCGCCCGTCACACCTCCATCAATTCGGCTTCCTTGGCGACCAGCAGCTTGTCCACTTCGGCCACGTATTTGTCCGTGAGCTTTTGGATTTCATCCTGCGCACGACGTTCGTCATCCTCGCTGATGGCCTTATCCTTCAACAGCTTTTTCAGCTCATTGTTGGCATCGCGGCGGATGTTACGAATCGACACCCGGGCACCTTCGGTCTCGTTGCGCACCACCTTGGCCAGATCACGGCGGCGCTCCTCGGTGAGCGACGGCAACACGATGCGTATCACCGTGCCCGAGGTGGACGGATTGAGACCAAGGTCGGATGTCATTATGGCTTTCTCTATCACTTGCACCATGGATTTTTCCCACGGCGTCACCGTGAGCGAACGCGCATCTGCCACAGTGACATTGGCCACCTGACTCAATGGGACGGCGCTACCGTAGTAATCCACGGTGATATGATCCAACAAGCTGGTATGCGCGCGACCGGTGCGGATCTTGGCAAATTCATCCTTGAGCGCCGTAATGCTCTTTTGCATCCTGGTTTCAGCTTGGTTTTTCAAATCGTTGATCATGCGCCCTTCCCCCGGTTCACTAAGGTGCCCTCGTCCGCGCCGTAAATGATTCTACGTAACGCACCCGGCTGCATCACATTGAATACGCGCAGTGGGATATTGTAGTCACGACACAAGACAATGGCGGTGGCATCCATCACCATTAGTTTGCGGCTCAGCGCCTCGTCATAGGTGAGTGTGGTGTAGCGCTCCGCCGTCGGATCCTTGAGCGGGTCGGCGGTGTACACACCGTCCACCTTGGTGCCTTTGAGCATCAGCTCGGCATTGATTTCGATCGCCCGCAAGCTGGCCGCCGAATCGGTGGTAAAGAAGGGATTTCCGGTGCCGGCGGCAAAGATCACCACTCGCCCTTTCTCCAAATGACGCACCGCGCGGCGGCGGATATAGTCTTCGCAGATCTGATTGACCTTAATGGCGGACATCACGCGCGCACGCGCGCCACGCGACTCTAGGGCGTCCTGCATGGCCAGCGCGTTCATGATAGTAGCAAGCATGCCCATGTGATCGGCGGTGACGCGCTCCATGCCCGCGGCCGCCAGACCGGCGCCACGAAAAATATTACCACCGCCGATCACGACACCCACTTGAACGCCGGCTTCGGCCAATTCGCATAGCTCAGAGGCGATGCGTCCGACCACCTCCGGGCTGATGGAGTTATCCCGACCTTCGCCCATCAGCGCTTCGCCGCTGAGTTTGAGGAGGATGCGTTTATATTGAGGCATGACGTCCTTGCCCGACACCGATCAGCCCCCGCGCACCTGCGCCATGACTTCTTCAGCGAAATTATCTGTTTTCTTCTCGATCCCCTCACCCACTTCGTAACGTACAAAACGGGTAACCTTGGCGCTCTGCGACTTGAGCAATTGCTCCACGGTTTGATCCGGGTTCTTGACGAAGGGTTGGCCTAGCAAAGTCACTTCACGCATGTATTTGTTGACGCGACCGGCCACCATTTTGTCGACGATCTCGGCGGGCTTACCGCTCTCGGCGGCTTGCGCCTTATAGATTTCACGCTCCTTCTCCACCACATCGGCGGGTACTTCACTGGCATCCAACGCCATCGGCTTACTCGCAGCGACATGCATGGCGACATCCTTGGCCAATTCTTCGTTGCCGCCTTCTAGCGCCACCAACACACCGATTCGGGTACCGTGCAGATAGCTGCCCACTACGCCGGCGGACTCCACCACGGCGTAACGACGCACGCTGATGTTCTCACCGAGCTTGGCAATCATGGCGCGACGTACTTCGTCCACGCTACCCGCACCTCCCAGCGACAAAGCTTCCAACGCCGTGACGTCAGCGGGAGCATTGGCGAGCACCGCCTTGGCGACTTGGTCGGCGAAGGCGACGAAATCGTCGCCCTTGGCGACAAAATCGGTTTCGCAATTCACTTCCGCCAATACGCCACGCTTGCCGTCACCGCTAACGGCTAATGCGATGCGACCCTCGGCGGCGACGCGCCCGGCTTTCTTGTCAGCCTTGGCCAAACCGCTCTTGCGCATCATTTCCACGGCGGCCTCGATGTCACCGTTGGTTTCAGTCAAGGCCTTCTTGCATTCCATCATGCCCGAGCCGGTGCGCTCGCGCAGTTCTTTCACCATGGCGGCTGAAATAGTCATGTTCGTTTCCCTCTAAATACGGCACGCATAATTAATGCAAAATCAAATGTAGGCGTGCCCGCCGGATATCAAACCGCGGTCAACCGGACGGGCAGCGCTCGGCGCAAGGACGCGATCAAGCCGACGCGTCGTTCTCGCTCGCCTCGGTCACAGCCGCCGCCTCGGTCACAGCCGCCGCCTCGGTCACAACCGCCGCTTTGGGTGCGGCCGCTTTCTTGATGGTCGTCTTGGGCGCAGGTTTGCCCTCTGTCACCGGCGCGACCCCTTCATCCATCTCGACGAATTCGTCGCCGGGACCCGCTTGCAGAGACGCCGCATGACCGTCGACCACCGCGTCCGCCACCCCGCGCACGTACAATTGGATGGCGCGTACCGCATCATCGTTACCGGGGATCACATAGTCGATACCATCCGGGCTGTTATTGGTGTCGACGACGCCGATCACCGGTATGCCCAGCTTGCGGGCCTCCGCGACAGCGATTTTCTCATGCCCCACATCGATGACAAACATCGCGTCGGGTAAACCGCTCATATCTTTGATGCCGCCCAGGCTCTTTTCGAGCTTATCCATTTCCCGCCTCAGGCCCAACGCTTCCTTCTTGCTGAAGCGAACGAGAGTACCGTCCTGCTCCATCGCTTCGAGCTCTTTCAGTCGTTTGATGGATTGGCGGATGGTCTTGTAGTTGGTCAACATGCCCCCCAGCCAACGTTGGCTGACATAGGGCATCCCGCTACGCTGGGCTTCCTGCTGCACCGCTTGTTGCGCGGCGCGCTTGGTACCCACCATCAGGATGGAGCCCTTTCTGGAGGCCAGACTGCTGATGAAGTTCAGTGCTTCCTCATACAGTGGCAGACTCTTTTCCAGATTGATGATATGAATCTTGTTGCGGTCCCCGAAGATATAGGGGGCCATTTTGGGATGCCAATAACGGGTCTGGTGACCAAAGTGGACACCGGCCTCCAGCATTTGACGCATGGAAACATTAGCCATAGTAATACTCCTGTTGGGTTGAGCCTCCACGCCTCCCACGGACCAACCCCCTTAAGGGGGCACCCAGGCCCATGTGCCGATGCGTGTGAGAGTTAGGCGCCCACTGCGGGCACCGAGTAACGGGACGGACCATCCGACCCGGCGCGCTTTATACCATATACGCCCCCCAGTCTCAATCATGGATCCCTTAACCACGGGGTGGTAATGCTAAATTTTACAAGCGCTTTCGCTGGGATGAGGAGACCACTCAGGAGTGTCGCCAGGCCAAGATGGGGGCGTCGCTGGCACCTAGGCCACCCTCCCGGTAAGATGGCCAACCGATTTCCTACTGTTGCACAGCACTACTAACCCCGGTCCCAACCCCAGTGAGGATGCATTAGCGACCATGACAGTCTCCATCAAGACCCCGGAAGAGATAGAAAAAATGCGCCTGGCCGGCCGCTTGGCCGCGGAGGTACTGGATATGATCGCGCCTCATGTACTACCCGGCGTGAGCACCGAAGAGCTGAATCGCATCTGTCACGACTACATCGTCAATGTCCAGCAGGCCATCCCCGCGCCGCTCAATTACCATGGCTTTCCCAAGTCCATCTGCACCTCGGTCAACCATCAAGTCTGCCACGGCATTCCCGGCAAAAAAGTGTTGAAAAACGGCGACATCGTTAACATTGATATCACGGTCATCAAGGACGGCTATCATGGCGACACCAGCCGCATGTTTTTCGTCGGCGAATCCTCGCTAATCGCCAAGCGGCTGGTGCAAACGGCCTATGAGGCTATGTGTACCGGTATCACCATGGTGAAACCGGGCGTGCGCCTGGGTGACATCGGCCACGCCATCCAACGCCATGCCGAGGCGCAAAACTTCTCGGTAGTGCGTGAATACTGCGGCCATGGCATCGGGCGCAATTTCCACGAGGAGCCGCAGGTACTCCACTATGGCAAGCCCGACACCGGCCTGATATTACAAGCGGGCATGACCTTCACGATCGAACCCATGATCAATGCCGGCAAACGCCACGTCAAACTCATGCCTGACAATTGGACCGTGGTCACCAAAGATCACGGCCTGTCCGCACAGTGGGAACACACACTATTGGTAACGGAAACAGGCGTGGACGTGCTGACGCTGAGCACTGGGTCTACACTGTAACAACAGACGCAGAAAGTCACGCCGTATGCCCACCGCCCCACCGCTTCCATTTGAGACGCCCGCTTTCGACATCGCACTGCAAGGCGGCGGTAATCCTATAAAACTGTTTCGTGAGGCGCTGAAGACCGCCAACGAGCAACTAGCTGATGATTTCAATCACGGCGCCTCAGCCAGCCTATTGGTACATCGTCGCGCGCATATCATTGACCGACTCTTGAAAAAACTCTGGGCGCGTCACATCACCACCGAAGGAGTCACTGTCGCGCTGGTTGCGGTAGGCGGCTACGGTCGGGGCGAGCTGCATCCCGGCTCTGATGTGGATATCCAACTTCTCATGGGTGAGAATCAAGCAGACCAGCTCCGCGACGCCGTTTCCAGCTTCCTCGCCTTCCTGTGGGACACCGGCCTGGAAGTGGGTCACAGCGTGCGCACCGTGGCGCAGTGCGCCGAGGAAGCGGAAAAGGACATTACCGTCGCCACCAATCTTATGGAAGCGCGTTTATTGTCCGGCAACGCCGAATTGTTGGAAGCCATGCGCGCTGCGGTCAGCCCCGAAGCGATTTGGCCTAGCCGCAATTTTTTCCAAGCCAAACTGCTTGAACAAGTGGCGCGTCATCGCAAATACCATGACACCGCCTACAATCTGGAACCCAATATCAAGGAAGGTCCCGGCGGCTTGCGTGATATTCAAGTTATCGGCTGGGTGGCAAAACGCCATTTCGGCGCCGGCACACTCGCCGACTTGGTGAGTCACGGTTTTCTCACCGACGCGGAGTACCGCGCCTTGAGTGAAGGCCAGAGTTTTCTGTGGCAGGTACGCTTTGCGCTCCACGTCCTCACGGGACGGCGTGAAGATAGACTGCTGTTCGACTATCAACGCACACTGGCGACCCAGTTGGGTTTCAGCGACGGCGGCCCTAATTTGGCTGTCGAACAATTCATGCGCCAGTACTACCGAACGGTCAAAGAACTCAGCCGCCTCAATGAACTGTTGTTACAGCTCTTTCAGGAAGCCATTCTCTACGCCGATGAACCGAAGGTCGGCGTCAGCCAACCGCAGGTCGCTGCCAAGCAATCGAAGGTCGGCGTCAGCCAATCCACGCCCATCAACAAGCGATTTCAAAGCCGCAAAGGTTTCATCGAAGTCACCAGCAATAACGTCTTCAAACGCTACCCCTTCGCACTGCTTGAAATCTTTTTATTGCTCCAACAACACCCCGAACTCATAGGCGTGCGCGCCTCCACTATGCGGTTACTACGCGATCACCTGCATCTGGTAAACGAACAATTCCGTAAAGACTTGCGCAATCGCAGCCTGTTCATGGAGATTCTACGTCAAGCGCGCGGCGTCACCTCCACGCTGCGTCGCATGAACCGTTATGGGATGCTAGGCGCCTATTTACCTGCATTCGATAACATCGTCGGCCTGATGCAATATGATTTGTTCCATGTCTACACCGTGGATGAACACACCCTGATGGTGATACGCAATGTGCGACGTTTTTCGCGCCCCCAGTTCAATCAAGAATTCCCATTGTGCAGCGAGATCATGCAAAGCCGCATCCCCAAGCAGGAGGTGCTGTACCTCGCAGCGTTGTTCCATGATATCGCCAAGGGTCGCGGCGGCGATCACTCCGAATTAGGCGCCGAGGAAGCGACGGCGTTTTGTTTGCATCACGGCATGAGTCAATATGACGCGCGCCTGATCGCGTGGCTGGTTAAGAATCACTTGCTGATGTCCATGACGTCGCAACGCAAGGATATCAGTGACCCGGATGTGCTCACCGAATTCGCCACCTTGGTGGGCAGTGCAGCGTATCTAAATTATCTTTATCTGCTCACCGTGGCCGATATCCGTGGCACCAATCCCTCGTTGTGGAACAGCTGGAAAGACTCTCTGCTGCTCGAGCTGTTCAGAGGCAGCATGCGTGTATTTCTGCGCGGTCTGGATAACCCCATCGACCAAGCGGAACTCATCAGCGCCACTCAGGCCGAGGCACGCTCCTTGCTCACCACCTGGGGATGCAACGGCGCTGACATAGAAAGAATCTGGGCGCAATTCACAGAAGATTATTTCTTACGCTACAGCCCCGACGAGGTGGCATGGCACACCCAGGCAATCCTAAATCATACTGAAATGGATACCCCACTAATTATCGCACGCCATCAAACAGAACGCGGCGGCACTGAATTGTTCATACACACACGCATCGATGATCGCCTATTCGCCCGCACCACCCACGCGCTGGGGCAACTGGGATTGAATATCGTCGATGCGCGCGTACTCGGGTCACACGACGGTTACGCGCTCGACACCTACATCGTCCTGGAAGAGAACGGCGAACCGATCAGCGATCCTCAGCGCATCCAGGATATCTTCGCCCGATTGAGCGAACGCCTCAGCCATCTCGAACGAGACGGCAACGCCATCACGCGCCGACCACCGCGTCAATTCAAACATTTCGCCATCCCCACCACAGTGCACTTCAGCCACGACGAGCGCAAGCAACGCACCGTGCTGGAGCTCAGCACCGCGGATCGACCTGGCCTGTTATCACAACTGGGTCGTGCCCTGCTGGAAAGCGGCGTACGCTTGCAGAACGCCAAGATCACCACTTTCGGCGCACGCGTCGAGGACGTATTTTTCATTACCGACCAAGACAACCAACCGTTGCGCGATGAAGCCGCGCTCGCACGATTGCGCGAATCCATCCATCGCTCGCTCGATCGAAACGCCGCTGCGCCATGAATTTATCCGCGGTGCAAACCCGGCTCCGCCGTCATTGGCTGGCGTTGCTGCTCGCGCTGCTCTCGCTGGCGCTGGCCAGCGGCGGGGATGCCGTCACGCACGCACTACGCTACGAACGCGAATTGATCGCAGACGGTCAGTGGTGGCGCTTACTCAGCGGCAACTTGGTCCACTTGGGATGGCCGCATCTGTGGCTCAATTTGGCTGGCTTGGCGCTGATCTGGCTGCTGTTTCAACCTGAACTCAGCGCCCGCGCCTGGAGCCTCGCCTTGCTGATCAGCGCACTGAGCGTCGGCCTGGGACTGTGGTGGTTCAATCCGGAACTGGACTGGTACGTAGGCCTGTCGGGCGCGCTGCACGGCCTATTCGCCGCCGGCGCGCTGGTGGCGCTACGCGGCGCACGGTTCAGCGATTATTTGTTAGGCATAGTCTTGGCCGTAAAACTGATTTGGGAACAAGTGTACGGCGCTCTGCCCAGCTCCGCGGAAGCCGCCGGCGGTGCAGTGATCGTCGACGCCCATCTTTATGGCGCGCTAGGCGGTGCGGTGGTGGGGTTGCTGATTATGTTATACCAGCGTCACCGCGCGATGCGTTGACTCAAGCTCGCGATTGGCGGCCTGCCACCCACGCCGCCAGCAAGATCAACGTTCCCCCGGCCCATTCCGCCACGCCCAGATGTTCACCAGCCAGCAATGCGGCCGACACCGCGCCGGCCAACACCTCGAACAGTAATATGGTCGAGGAGCGGTGCACCGGCATCTGCGTGACACCGTAGACCAGCAACACCGTAATCAATGCCATCCCGAATATCCCCAGCGCCACGGCGACACTCAGTACGGCGGGATCCCATGGCGGCGGCGTCATGTCGCCGGCCAACAACATGACGCCGGTCAGGGAAGTCACCCCGACCCAGGTGATTACCGTCTTAACCGTCACGCGCACACCCTTGGCCTTACGCACCAGCACATTCGACAAGGCAAAGGTCATCCCCGAGGAGATAGCCAGCCAATCGGCTTGCTCGCTAGGCCACGGCATGCCCAAGGCCGGATCCCACAATATGATCATCGAACCGCACAAAGCCAAGGCCAGGGTGATGAATCCCAGCGGCGGTAAGCGTTCGCCCAATAGGAGGCGTCCCAACAGTACCGCCCAAACTGGCGAAAGGTAGAACAACAACATCACCCGCACCACGGTGCCATCCAGCACAGCCAGAATGAAAGAGGTATTGCACCAACCATTGGCCAGCGCAATGCTCATCAGCAACAGCGGATGTTTAAAGATATCTTGCCGCCCCCGCCACAGCCATGGCAGGCCGACCATGAGCGCGGTGGCGAATAAAATGAATGTCGACCACACCCCGTTAATGCCCTGAATTTCCAACCAACGCAGCGGATACCACACCACGCCCCAGAAGGTGGCCGCCACCAATAGCGCCAGCACCGGAAAAATATCCGCCTTGGGTTTAATCGACATGAAGGGATCGCCTATACTGAGCGGCCTGCGTGTCCGCGCCACGGCGCTTCGTACGCGGTGGCGCCGATGCCTCGCCGGCCGCCACCACGTAGCGGTCGTCGAGCGCCCCCTTGCACGCCAACCGACTCGAGCCAGCGATGACGATGCCCATGAATCCCGATCTGCTCAAACTCCAACCCTATCCGTTTGAAAAACTCGCCGCGCTCAAGGCCGCTGTCACACCGCCCGCCGCCTTACCTCATATCAATTTGTCCATCGGTGAGCCGCAACACAGCGCACCAGGCTTCGTGGCCGAAGCGATGATCGCCCACCTCCATAGCCTGGCCAATTACCCCATCACCAAGGGTGGCCGCGCCTTACGCGAGAAAATCGCAGAATGGTTGTCGCGACGCTTTGGCATACCCGCCGCGCATCTCGACCCCGAGCGCCATGTCTTGCCAGTCAACGGCACCCGCGAAGCCCTGTTTTCCTTTGCTCAAGCGGTCATCGATCGCGGCCGGCGTCCCGTGGTGGTGATGCCCAACCCTTTTTACCAGATTTACGAAGGTGCGGCGCTGCTCGCCGGTGCCGAACCCTATTTCCTCAACACCACGGCGGAGCACAATTACCTTCCCGACTTCGCATCCGTCCCCGACGCCGTGTGGCAACGCTGCCAACTAGTCTATCTGTGCTCGCCCGGCAATCCCACCGGCGCCGTCATTGATGCCGCGACGCTGCAACAGGTGATCGAGCTGGCCGACCGTCATGACTTCATCATCGCAGCCGACGAATGTTATTCGGAACTCTACCCCGACGAAGATCGTCCCCCGGTGGGCTTGCTGGCAGCAGCAATGCAAGCCGGCCGTGCAGACTTTCGCCGCTGCGTGGTGTTTCACAGTTTGTCCAAACGCTCCAACCTGCCGGGGCTGCGCTCGGGCTTCGTGGCCGGAGACGCGGCGATACTGGAAAAGTACTTGCGATATCGCACTTACCACGGCTGCGCCCTGCCGCCGCCGGTGCAAGCGGCGAGCATCGCGGCCTGGGGCGACGAGCACCATGTACATGAGAATCGGGCTCAGTACCGGGATAAATTCGCCGCCGTGCTGGCCATTCTGCAACCCGTGCTCGACGTGCAAGCGCCCGCTGCCGGTTTTTATCTATGGCCGCGCACGCCCATTGATGAACAAGCCTTCACCCGCGACTTGTACGCACGCCAACACCTCACCGTGGTGCCCGGCAGCTACCTCTCTCGCGACACGGCCACGGGCAACCCCGGCGCCCAGCGTGTGCGCATCGCCCTGGTCCCACCGCTCGAGGAGTGCATCGAGGCGGCGCAGCGCCTGCGCGATTTTGTGCAATCGCTCTGATCCCCACGGCTGCCGCGCCCCAGGCTATCCGTTATAATGCGCGTCTTTCGTGCCATCGGGGCGCGTAAGTCACTGGAGCGAGACATGAGCAATTCAAAGGTCGGCGATAACCACCTACAACAAACCATCGAAGAGGCCTTTGAGGAACGCGCCGAGATCACGCCGCGCAACGCCCGCGCCAATGTGCGCGAGGCGGTGGACGAAGCGCTGCGGCGGCTCGACAACGGCCAGGCGCGGGTTGCCGAACAACAAAACGGCGAGTGGATCGTCAATCAATGGCTGAAAAAGGCCGTCTTGCTGTCTTTTCGACTCAACGACAATACCCCGGTGAACGCTGGCTATACTCATTTTTACGACAAGGTGCCGCTGAAATACGCCGACTACAACAGCGCCGACTTCCAGCGCGACGGCGTGCGCGTGGTGCCACCGGCCACCGTCCGGCGCGGCGCGTTCATCGCCCCCAACGTGGTGCTGATGCCGTCCTACGTCAACATCGGCGCCTATGTCGACAGCGGCACCATGGTAGACACCTGGGCCACGGTCGGCTCCTGCGCCCAGATCGGCAAGAACGTGCATCTTTCCGGCGGCGTGGGCATCGGCGGTGTGCTCGAACCCCTACAGGCCGGCCCCACCATCATCGAGGACAACTGCTTCATCGGCGCACGCTCCGAGGTCGTCGAGGGCGTAATTGTCGAAGCCGGTTCGGTGATCTCCATGGGTGTCTACATCGGTCAGAGCACCCGCATCTACAACCGCGACAGCGGCGAGATCAGCTACGGCCGTATCCCCGCCGGTTCGGTGGTGGTGTCCGGCAACCTGCCCTCTAAGGACGGCAAATACAGCCTCTACTGCGCGGTGATCGTCAAGCAAGTGGACGAAAAGACGCGCAGCAAAGTGGGTATCAACGAGTTGTTACGCGGCATTTGACCATGACCGTGCTGTATGGCATTAGGAATTGCGACACGGTGAAAAAAGCCCGTCGCTGGTTGGACAAGCACGGCATCGCTTACCGTTTCCATGATTTTCGTGGCGACGGGCTCTCTGAAAAACAGCTCGCGCGTTGGGTCAAACGCGTCGGCTGGGACGCGCTGCTCAATCGCCGCGGCACCACCTGGCGCAAGCTATCGCCGAGCCAGCGCGAGGGTGTTGATCAATCGCGCGCCCTGGCTTTGATGAGAGAATATCCTGCGCTGATCAAGCGGCCAGTGCTTGAAACCGACGGCGCACTGCAGGTGGGCTTTTCAGAACAAGATTACGCCGCGCTATGGGAAAAGTGACTACTATGAATGAGCTCACACCCACACTCGAATTGGCTCTAGACTTGCTACGCCGCCCCTCTGTGACACCCGAGGACGAAGGTTGCCAGGAAGTAATCGCCGCACGTCTCGCCGGGCTGGGCTTTGCCATCGAATATCTGCCTTTTGGTGAGGTTAACAATCTGTGGGCGCGACGCGGCAACGACGGCCCACTACTGGCCTTCGCCGGCCACACCGATGTGGTGCCGACCGGGCCGCTGGAGTTGTGGCAATCTCCGCCCTTCGAGCCGCAAATCCGCGACGGCATGCTCTACGCACGCGGCGCGGCGGACATGAAAGGCAGCCTCGCCGCCATGGTCACGGCCTGTGAGCGCTTTGTCGCCAGGTGCCCCGATCATCGCGGCGCTATCGCCTTTCTGCTTACCAGTGACGAGGAAGGCCCCTCGGTGAACGGCACGGTGAGAGTCGTCGAAGCCCTGGAAGCCCGTGGTGAGAAAATTACTTGGTGCGTGGTCGGTGAACCGACCAGCACGGAACGGGTCGGCGATGTGGTGAAAAACGGGCGGCGCGGCTCACTCAACGGTCGACTTACCGTGCATGGCGTGCAAGGCCATGTCGCCTATCCGCACTTGGCTGACAATCCCGTGCATGGCGCGGCGCCGGCCCTGGCCGAATTGGCCACTATCACCTGGGACCAGGGCAGCGAGCATTTCCCTCCGACCACGTTCCAAATATCGAACATCCACGCCGGCACCGGCGCCGAAAACGTCGTTCCGGGCGACTTACATGTGGTCTTCAATTTCCGTTATTCCACGGCGCTGACCGCCGCGCAAATCAAACAGCGTGTCACCGCAATCCTGACTCGCCACGACCTACGCTACACCCTGGATTGGCGGCTTTCGGGCGAGCCTTTCCTCACCCCGGCAGGTGATTTGGTGGAAGCCACCCGCGCCGCAATCCGCGTCGCCAGCGGCATCGAAACCGAGCTGTCCACCACCGGCGGCACCTCCGATGGGCGCTTCATCGCCCCCACCGGGGCGCAAGTGTTAGAGCTGGGACCGGTCAACGCCACCATCCATAAGCTCAACGAGTGCGTACGCGCCGATGATCTGAACATGCTCTCGGCCCAATATGAAGGTATCCTGGAGCGGCTACTGGGGAGGAACTGCGCCGTTCCCCCCCGGCCTGACATCGGCATTAATGCTTCTGCATCAGCGGCCGACAACACCATAGCCCCCTCTTAGGGAAAACCAGTATTGCATAGGGTGACATGACGATGGATCAGGACGACGCTGGCAACAATCGACGGAGTTTCTCGCGCATTCCCTTCAACGGGGAAGTCATCGTGGTGGGCGACCAAGGGCGCTGGAGCGCCTCTTTGCTCGATGTCTCACTCAAAGGAGTGCTGGTATCGCGGCCCGCCGAGTGGCACGGTGAACAAGGCGAAAACTATCAGCTGCATATCGGGCTGTCGGACGGCAATCTGTCCATTTGTATGGATGTGATGGCCGCGCATATCTGCGCCGACAAGGTGGGATTTTGCTGTACTCACATCGATTTGGAAAGCATCACCCATCTACGTCGCCTGTTGGAACTGAACATCGGCGATGAGGATCAAGTGAACAAGGAACTCTCGGCACTGCTCTACAATGTCTGCAGCGTCAAGCCCGGTGGCGGCTGAAATCTTATAACGCCTCAATCGCTTCGCCCAAGCGCCCGACAGACACGATTTGCATTCCCTCGATCCCCCGCTTGGGCGCATTAGCGCGTGCAACGATGGCACGCTTAAAACCATGTTTAGCCGCTTCCCGCAAGCGCTCCTGACCGCCTTGCACCGGCCTAATTTCACCTGCCAACCCGACTTCGCCGAACACCACCAGCCCTTCCGACAACGGCCGATCACGCAGACTGGACAGTGCCGCCAGCACCACTGCCAGATCGGCGCCAGTCTCGGTGACACGCACTCCGCCCACTACATTCACAAAGACGTCTTGATCGTACATGGTGATGCCGGCGTGGCGCTGCAGCACCGCCAGCAACATAGCCAAGCGGTTCTGATCCAGGCCCACCGTCACGCGACGCGGGTTGGACAAATGGCTCTCCGTTACCAAGGTTTGCACCTCCACCAACAACGGCCGCGTACCCTCGCGGGTCACCATGACCACGCTGCCGGGCACCGCCGCTTCGTGGCGAGAGAGGAAAATCGCCGAAGGATTGCTCACCTCGCGCAGACCACGATCGGTCATGGCGAACACGCCCAGTTCGTTAACTGCGCCGAAGCGGTTCTTGATGGCGCGCACCACACGGTAAGGACTGCCGGTATCACCCTCGAAATACAACACCGTGTCCACCATGTGCTCCAGCACCCGTGGGCCGGCCAAGGCGCCTTCCTTGGTGACATGCCCGACCAGGAACATCGCCGTACCGCTCTGCTTGGCGTATTGCACCAGCTGCGCGGCACTCTCACGCACTTGCGCCACCGAGCCGGGCGCGGACTGGAGTTGGTCGGTGTACACCGTCTGGATGGAATCGATCACCATGACTTGCGGCCGTTCACGCGCAGCGTGGCCGAGAATTTCTTCGACATGCGTTTCCGTCACCAGGCGCAAGCCGGCGGCCGGCAGCTGCAAGCGCTGGGCGCGTAAACTGACTTGCTCCAGCGACTCCTCGCCGGTCACGTACAGAGTGGACATATTGCCCGCCAAAGCCACCATGGTTTGCAGCAACAGCGTGGATTTGCCCACCCCCGGATCACCCCCGATCAGCACTACCGACCCAGCCACCAACCCCCCACCCAAGACGCGATCCAACTCCCCACTGGCGGTGGGTGTGCGACTATCCTCGCGTGGCCGCACCTCCGCCAGGGTTTTGATGCCCGAATTCAATGTCGCGCCCGCATAACCGCCCGAGCGCTGCCGCCCGTGCGGCCCGGCCACTACCGGCAGACCTTCCACCAGGGTGTTCCATTCACCGCAGTCGGGACATTGGCCGGCCCATTTGGGCGACTCACCGCCACAGGCAGAGCATCGATAAATCGCTTTGGTTTTGGCCATGAGTGAACGCGACCCTAATATTTAAGTGGTAAACGGCCGATAACCTATACGCATCCCCACATGGGGGCGCTGCCCGTTCTAGCGGCACAGGTTAACACATGAAAATCGGCGACCAGAGCAGCTATCTGCCTACCCTATTCCCACCAGCGCCCCCGCGGCGTCAGCCGGATGAGGACGCGCGCGTCACGCCCACCAAGGATGCCGCCCAATCCGGCCAAGGCAGGGCCGGCCCCAAGTCGGGGCATGACGCCAATCCCGAAGAACAGCGTCAGGTCCGCGAGCTGCAGGCCCGCGATCGCGACGTGCGCGCCCACGAACAAGCCCATCGCAGCGCCGCCGGCCCCTACGCCATGGGCGGCGCCTCCTATACTTATCAAGTGGGGCCGGATGGTCATCGCTACGCTGTCGGCGGCGAAGTGCGTATCGATACCGCGCCTATCGCGGGTGATCCGCATGCCACCTTGCAAAAAGCCCAGACCGTGCAGCGCGCCGCGCTGGCTCCCGCCGAGCCTTCAGCCCAGGATCGCGCCGTGGCTGCTGCCGCCTCACGGATGGCGATGGAGGCCCAGGCCGATATCGTGGCGGAGAACCGCGAGCACGGACAGTCCGAAACGCGGCCAGGGAATCAGAAACCGTTACAGGAATATCACGCTGTCAGCCAGGGCACCCTGGCCAGCGCCACCGCCGGCGAACATGTCAACCTCCTGGCCTGAGGCGTTGCACTGATTAACCCTACTAAGCGTCGTCAATTAGCGCTTCGAGGCGACGCCGACTTGCGACTGTAGAAAACGTTGTGCCTTGAGTGCGTCACCGCGCTGCTGGGCGGCCTTGGCCAATTCCTCGGTAGGGTGAGTATCCAATGGGCCGCCGAACTCTAGCGACAGCGTATCCAGCTGCTGCCACTCACCCAACCGCGAATAACTGAGAAATATACCCAAGGCGGAGTCCATATCCGGCTGTTGTCGATACAAGGCCGTGAACAACTCAGCGGCCTCTTGATCGCGCTCCAGGCCCGCGAGATTCCAAGCTTGCAACATCACCGCGGCGCGGGGCAAAGCTCCATAAGCGTCGAGAGCCGCAAGACGTTCCAAACTGACTGTGTAATCACCTTGTTGGTGCGCCGCCAGCGCCTCCTCGAGGGTGGCCTCCACGACCACCGCACGTGCATCACTAGAATGCGCGGCGTCGCGCTGCGCGATGGCGATCGCGCCCGCCGTATCCCCCAAACGTAAGCGGCTCAAGGCTAAGCCATACGCGGCCTGGGCATCCGGCGTCCACACATCGGCCAGCGCGAACCACGCCACCGCGGTGCGATATTTCTCGTCGTGATACATGAGCCAGCCGATGTGCTTGGCCACCTCTGCATCGCGCTTACTCAGTACCGTAGGCTCTATGGCAGCGAAGAGCCGGCGCGCCCGCGCGGGATTGTCAGCGGCCGCACTCAAAAAGCGCGCGCGTTGCTTCGCATAGTCAACTGGCTTGGGCGGAGCTACCCTGGGCGGGGCGGGCGTCGGCCTTGTCACCACCTCGGCAGGGGTAGACTTTGCCGTGGAGGAGCTGTGCTCGGCTTTGCCAGATGATGAGGTCGATGGCGTCGGAGCCGATAGGACTCCGGTCCCAGACGCCTTAGCCGCTCTCGCGACGGCGCTCTGGCTGCTGCTGGGCTGATCTACTGTCGGCGCAACCGGCGCAACGGGCGTGTTGGGCGGTTTGGGCGCAGGCTGGCTGCCCGAGGCCCGCTGCACGTGGTGCAAGCGGTCTTCGCGCAACCATACCGCGCCCAGCACAAACACTAGCAGCAATATCGCGACCAATACGGTTTTCATGGCTACTGAATACGCATCACCTACTTGGCCGCCCGGCGCGCCGTCTCCGCGGCGCGCAGGCGAGCACCGTTAAACGGCCGCCAAATTGTGTTCGAACGCTTCCACCACTTCCGCGCTGATGGACTTCCCCTCACCACCGGACAAGGCTTCATATATGCCCCGCACCACGGCGGCGTAATCTTCCGGTTCAATACGTGCCAAATCACCGGCGCGCGACTGATCGACCACGAGGCGCGCCGTGGCATTCATTTGCCCCAGCGCCTCCAACACCGGCTCGTAACGCCACACCAAACCGGCCTCGCCTTCCTTCTCAACCATGTAGTCCATAATGTCCTTGGCGACACGATACTCGCCTCGGTTACTGGATAACATATAGGCAAAAATCCCGACCACCGAGGAAGGCAACATGAATATCCAGGTAAACTTCATATACGTTTCGTAAATCGTCGCGCCGGTTTTCCAGGCGTAATAAGCCAATCCGAAACCAAAGCTATACACAACGAATGCCACCACGACGCCCACCAGCTTCGCGCGATGCCGGGCCGGGGTGGCACGACGTTTGTATTCGAGCCGCCTGACGTCGAAATTATCCTCGATATGGCGCAAGAGACCTTTCTTAACTTGCCGTTGACTCTTAACTTTTCCCAACATATTTTCTCACGCCCAGCACATTCACGGTTCAATGCCCACCCCCCAAGGGCGGAAACTCCGCGGAAAATTTTTCGATCCACTCCATCGCCGCTTGCTCGCTGGTCAAGCGGCGCTGCTCACGCCGTTCGACTTGTTTGCGATATTCTTCGATATGACATATTTGCTCCACCATGCGGGTATGGAAAGCGTGTTCATCATCGACGAATTGGACACCGATATCGTAACCGTGCCCGCTTTTGCGACACCACACTACATGCGCCTGGGCTAGAAAACCCGGCTCGACTAGCGGTATGCGAATGGAAATCACGCTGCCCAGCGGTACTTGGCTGCGGGCGTGAAAACACAGCCCTCCCACACTCACATTGGTGAGGTATTCGTTGCGTTGGACGGATTGCTCCGCCACGTCGAATTCGAGCGGGATGCTGGAGGGATGGCGTATGAACTCACGCATTCCGGACCCCCTTTTAATGATATTCCCGTCCCGTTAAACCCAAGCAGTATACCACTGCTAATTCCCGCTCGGCCATGAAGTTTCCTCGCAGGGAGCTGCGGAGAGACTACCAACCGAGACAAAAATGCCGTATTAAATCGCCCCTCATCCCGCCCTAAGAGATAGCCGATAAGAGGTATGCAGGCTCAATGACGTAATTTATAGCCATGACTCAACATTGCCAGCGTCACGACCGCGAGCCCGCCCAGGGCCGCCACCGCCACCGCCAGGCTGAAGAGCGGGTCCACGTCTGAGACTCCGAAAAACCCCCAACGAAAACCGTCGATCATGTAGAAGAAGGGATTGAAATGCGACACCTTCTGCCAATGGGCCGGCAGGCTATGAATGGAATAAAACACCCCGCTCAGAAATGTCAGAGGCAAAATCACGAAATTCTGAAATCCGGCAAGTTGATCGAACTTCTCCGCCCAAATCCCCGCGATGATGCCCATGGAGCCCAGCACCGCGCTGCCCAATATGGCGAAGGCCAACAGCGCCGCTACGCTGTGCACCGGCACCTCGACGAACAAGGTGGCCACCAACGCTACGCCTAGACCCACCACCACACCACGCACCACGGCCGCGAACACGAAGGCCAAGTAGATCTCCAGATACGAGAGTGGCGAGAGCAACATGAACACAACGTTCCCGCTTACCTTGGACTGGATGAGACTCGAGGAGCTGTTGGCGAAGGCATTCTGCAACACCGACATCATGACCAAGCCGGGAATCAGAAACGCCGTGTACGAGACGCCCCCGTACACCTGCACATGGTCCTCCAGTACGTGTGAGAACACTAGCAAATACAACAAGGCCGTGACCATGGGTGCCAGTAGCGTTTGCAACGCCACCTTATAGAAGCGCAGCACTTCTTTATGAAACAGTGTGTACAGTCCGTGCGGATTCATGGCGATCCCGTCGCGTCAATTCAACAAATATATCTTCCAGATCAGCCTGCTCAGTTTGCAGGTCAAGGATCTCAGCCCCCGCCGCACGCAACGCATCGAGCAACTCGACGATGGAACCGTGCTCTCTGTCCAGAGTAAACTGCAAGCGCGGACCCTCCTGCGTCTTGAGCTGTGCACTCAAAGCTGACGGCAGTTCAGCCAGCGGGTGCGCCAACATCACCGTCACGCTGCAACGCTGCCCCATGCCGCGTTGCAACAAGGCCGCCTTGCTGTCCAAAGCGATCAGGTTGCCGTGATCGATGATGGCGATGCGGTCACATAGACTCTCGGCTTCTTCCAAATAATGCGTGGTGAGCACGATCGTGTGACCGGCGCGGTGCAAACGCTGCACGAACTCCCACAATGAGTGGCGCAATTCCACATCCACCCCCGCCGTCGGTTCGTCCAGCACCACGACCTCGGGCTTGTGCACCAAAGCCTGGGCGATGAGCACGCGTCGCTTCATGCCGCCGGACAGGGCGCGCATATTGGAGTCGGCCCTGTCGGCGAGCATCAAGGCGGCGAGCAATTCCTCTATCCAATCATCATTGGCGCGCCCCAAGCCGAAATAGCCGGCCTGAATGCGCAGGATCTCACGCACGCTAAAAAACGGATCGAACACCAATTCTTGCGGCACCACACCCAGCCGACGACGCGCCTGGCGATAATCACTCACCACATCGTGACCGAGCACGCTGACCGACCCGCTGTCAGCCCGCGCCAAACCGGCGATGATGTTGATAAGCGTGGACTTGCCCGCGCCATTGGGCCCCAACAAGCCGAAAAACTCACCGCGTTCGATCGTAAGGTCCAAGCCACGCAGCGCATGCACACTGCGATAACGCTTGTGCACACCATGTATCGCTATCGCCGCGCTCATGAATAGATCATTTGAAAAACGCTCAATGCCGGCGCGCCGCGAGTGCTTGCAACCAGGTCCTCACCATGGACAAGGTCTCTTCCACCTCAGCATAGCGCTGCACCGTGATCAGATCGGGGTACTCCAACGCCAATTGCAACACATTGCCCACATTCATGGGCCGCTTTCCGGCCTCGCGGTGGCAGAAGCCCAACACCGGCTTGCGCGCCTGAATGAAACGCATGACATTCACCCCCGAGCCGAAGCCGGCTTCGTCAAAGCAATAGATGGCCGCCTGTGCCTCGGCGCGAAAACGGGTGTCGCGCGCGAGAAAAAACGCCGTCACCAACTCATCTTCGTCCGCATCCGCCGGTTGCGCAGCGCGCCAGGCCGGCCAGTCTCGATCGTAATATTCGATGGGGTCGCAGACCTTACGCGCCAACGCAGCGGGAGAAAGGTCGGGAAATTGCTGCTCATAATAGCGATACCGCGTGTCGTATCCCAGGCCCGAGGCATCCAACCACATCATCACCGTCACCTTGAAGCTGTGGGTGGTGGACGTAGCATGCATGCCCTTGCCGCTTACATAACAGGGGATCATGGTCTCGTTCCCTGGCTTTGCTGTATTTCGCCGCGCAGCGTCGCGATAACCGGCGCCGTCTGGGGCCGCACGCCGCGCCAAATGAAAAATGCCTCGGCGGCCTGCTCGACCAGCATGCCCAAGCCGTCCAGTACCCGCGCGGCACCGTGCGCCTGCGCCCAGTGCATGAACGGTGTCGGCTGCGCGCCGTACATCATGTCATAACACCAGGCCTGCGGCGCCAACAAGGTATCCGGCAAGGGCGGCAGTTCACCTTGCAGGCTGGCCGCTGTGGCGTTGATGACCAGATCGAAACGCTGATCCGCCAATGCTTCGAAACCGCACCCTTCCAGGACCCCCAGTGCGGCGAACTCCGCCGCTATTTCCACGGCGCGATCCAGGGTGCGGTTGGCGATCACTAGGCGCCGCGGCCCTTGTTCGAGCAAAGGCTCGAGCACGCCGCGAGCGGCACCGCCCGCACCCAACAGCAGCACGTCCGCCTCGGCGAGGCGACCGCCGTGATTGCCCAGAATATCGTTCACCAAACCCACACCATCGGTGTTATCGCCGTGCAAGGCGCCGCCCGCTTGCACGGCGATGGTATTGACGGCGCCGGCGCGCTCGGCACGCGGCGTGCGTGTCTCCACCAAAGCCCACGCCTCACGCTTATAAGGCACAGTGACATTGAGACCCCGGCCGCCATTGGCGATGAAACTGCTCACCGCCTGTTCGAAACCACCCGGGTCCACTTGGATCGCGATATAATCTAAACGTTGACCGGTCTGAGCGGCGAACAGGCCGTGGATACGCGGTGATTTACTGTGACTGATGGGGTTGCCCATCACGGCATATAAGGCGGGTTGGTCGAAATCGAACAGCGATGACATGAGCGGCGATCCGTGATGGCGGCACAAATGAGTGCGCGCATTATACCCAAGTGATGCGCCAAGGTTGAGGTGACATTCCCTGCGCCGATATAATCCGTAAGATTATGTGCATTTTGGTTACGAACGCGGGGAGAACATGATGATAGGCAGGCCTGATACCGGCATACTCAAATACGGCACCGTAGTTCTTGCCGCCTTGTTACTACTCGGCTGCGCGAGCAAGCCCCAGCCCCCCGCCGCAGGCGAGGGCGAGGCGGTCGTAGCCCCTGCGCCCACCTCATCGGCAGGCATCATGGCGCTGGGCGGCGACCTGCGCGCCCACCCGCGTGCCGTGTTCTCCTCCAGTAGCGCCAAATACGGTTATTTCATCGGCGGTGTGCTCAATGCCGAGTACGACCCCGTCAGTCGTGTGTTGAGCGTGGCCTCACAAGCCGCCGACCCCGCAGTCACGTGCAAATACGCCGCCGATGGAGCGCTGTTCATCGATCCCAGTGAAAAGGCGGCCGCCAAGCGCGCCGCCTGTGATGACTTAATTCTTAAACTACACGAAAGCCTGGTGCGTTAAGACTGCGCGCTCACCTACCCCGATCGACTCGCAGATACTGGCCGATGTCCGCCGTCTCCCCGCTCCGGCGCTTTGCCGTTGCCCCGATGCTTGAGTGGACGGATCGCCATTGTCGCTATTTCTTGCGCTTGATATCCCGCCACGCGCTGCTGTACACCGAAATGGTCACCACCGGCGCCTTGCTGCACGGAGATCGCGCCCGCCATCTCAACTACGATGCGGCCGAACATCCTGTCGCCTTGCAATTGGGCGGCAGCGATCCTGGCGATCTGGCCACCTGCGCGCGCATCGCCACCGACTGGGGCTATGACGAAGTCAATCTCAATGTCGGCTGCCCCAGCGACCGCGTGCAATCGGGCCGCTTCGGCGCCTGCTTGATGGCCGAGCCGCAACGGGTGGCCGAGTGCGTGGCGGCGATGACGGCGGCCGTCGCAACACCCATCACGATAAAAAGCCGTATCGGCATCGACGACCACGACAGTTATGCACAACTCCACGATTTCGTCGCCACTGTCGCTGCGGCGGGCTGCCTCACCTTCATCGTCCATGCCCGCAAGGCCTGGCTGCATGGCTTGAGCCCTAAGGAAAATCGTGAAATTCCCCCATTGCGTTACGACACCGTATACCGGTTGAAAGAGGATTTCCCACAACTGGAAATCATCGTCAATGGCGGCATCACCGATCTCAAACTAGCGCAACGCCAGCTACAACACGTGGACGGAGTGATGATGGGCCGCACCGCCTATCACGACCCCTATCTGCTCGCCGAGGTCGACGCGCTATTCTATGGCGACGTTCACACCGTCCCCAGCCGTCATGAGATCATCGAGGCGCTCATCCCCTATGTGGAACGCGAACTTGCGCAAGGCGCGCGCCTGCATCACATCGCCCGTCACATCCTTGGTCTTTACCAAGGTAAACCGGGTGCACGCCGTTGGCGGCGTTATTTAAGCGAGCACACGCACCGCGCGGATGCCGATAGCGGCGTCCTGCGGGCAGCGGCCGCGTTGCTCATGCCTGCCGCTTAGAGCCTGTTCAAGATCGACTTATTAAGCAGGCCCTCAGGAAGACGCCTGGACCTGTGCCAGCTTACTCTGTCCGCTAAAACAATACTGTCCACGACCACTCTGTTTCGCCTGATACATAGCTTCATCGGCCTGCACGATGATCTTGTCTAATTCCTCAGGGTCGCGCTCGCTTACCTGTCTGCCCTCCCAATACGCGATACCGATGCTGGCAGAGATGTTGATTTCATGACCCTCGATGTGGAAAGGCTGGGTGAGCGCGTTAATGATTTTTCGCGCAACAGGAGCCGCCTTGTCGCGGTCCGCGACTTCCTGCAATATCACCGTGAATTCATCGCCTCCGAACCTGGCCACAGTGTCGATATTACGCACACAAGCACTCAAACGCTGGGCGACTTCTTGCAGTAACTTGTCGCCTATGGCGTGGCCGAGTCTGTCGTTCACCGGCTTGAATCGATCCAGGTCGATGAACATCGCCACAAAACCATTCTTGTCACGCATAGCGAGTTCGCGGGCCTGGCGCAGGCGATCGTTGAACAGGACACGATTAGGCAGCCCCGTCAGCGGATCGTAGTTGGCCTGATAGCGCATCCGCTCCTCCCTGTATTTACGCTGCGTGATATCGCTGAATACCGCCATGTGATAGACCTTATCGCCGGCCTCGTTCTTGATCGCGCGTATCGAGAGCCACTCCGGGAAGATTTCACCGCTCTTGCGCCGATTCCAGATTTCGCCGCTCCACGAACCATCCCTGCTCACCTGATCCCACAGTTGGATATAAAAAGCGCGGTCATGTCGCCCCGAGCTGAGCAGGCGGGGATTGTTGCCGATAACTTCCTCCCCGGCGTAACCGGTGATGCGGGTGAAGGCCGGATTGATACGCAGTATGGTATTGTCCTTATCGGTGATGATCATACCTTCGTTGCTTTCCTGGAACGCGGTTTCGGCCAGCTGCAGCTCAGCATTGATTCTTGTCAGCCGATGATGAGCGCTTCGCATGGGGCGAAAGTAAAATAGGTACAGGAGCGGAAACACGATAACACTGAGTAGCGCCGCATCGATGAGCGCATTGAAAGGCATGGCCATGAGGGGCAGATAACTCGCGACATACAACACCGCCAGCTCCGCGACGAATATCGACGCGACGGTCAAAACCAGCAAACGCAACGGATTGCCCATGGATCACCTATGTTCGCACTCTAATAATGTTAACGCTCTCGCGCATGATTTCTAAAGAGTCAGCCCCTGAAAACCATGGCGACATAACGGAAAATATCACCCGCCCGCTCTTAAGTTCGCCCAAATCTTGGGGGAGGACTGGTATCGCCTTGCATGCTTACGATTACGCTCAATCTCTCCCTAATGGCGCAAGACCCGGCCAGCGATCAGCAAGGCGCTGGCGCGGTGCAGCATATAAGAACACCCGGCGACACCCATCACCGACCCGAATACCGCGAGGTAGCGCATGGATCATGCCACCCGTGAACGTGGGATCTGGGGCCATGCCCCACCGATGCCCCTCCAGCTAAGCAGGTCACCAGGCAACGATTCAGAGCAGCGCGCCACAGGTCGAGCAGCGGGCCGACAAACTCGCGCCGATGCGTGGCAATTCCACGCTACTAAGCACCTGCACCAGCAGCCAGCAACTGCGGGCACAGCATTACACCCACAACCATGCGTCCGGTGAGATCACTCAGACCGCCTGGCTCCTCGCCGCTCCAACAAAATAAAGGGCCAGCGGGGTTAGTAGGCAGATGATGATCAAGCCGCCTGACGCGACCGTCAAGGACGGTGCGCCACGCCCGGATAAACTGGGCCAAGAATCTCGCTATCCTGGGTCTGGTTGGGTTGATCATGACTGTGCTAACCAACTGCGCCTATCCTGACGCCGCCGCCTACGGAACGCGCAGCAACCCCAACGGGACGTGACGGCACTCGTATGATAAAGGTGAGATAAGATGTAAACGCAGGTAGTAAAGATCAATCGTCGAATTCAAAACGTATTGCATCGAAATCGCGCGCCTGGGGATGGGTACCGGCGGCAGGAGGCGCGCCTACACGCACCAACCACACGGTCTGCATTCCGGCGGCCTGGGCGGCGTCGAGCTCTTCCTTGATGTCGGAGAGGAACAGTATTTCGCCTGGCGCGGTGTCTATGGCTGCGGCGATGTGGTGATACGCTTCCGCCTCGCGTTTGTTGCCAATATTGGTATCGAAGTAGCCGCTGAACAGCGCCGTGAGATCACCACCGTCGGAATGACCAAACAACAGTTTTTGCGCCTGTACCGAGCCGGAGGAGAACACATACAAGCGTTTACCCTGATCATGCCAACGACGTAGCTGCCGCACCGCGTCAGCATAGATATGGCCGCTGAAATCGCCGCGCCGATAGCCCTGTTCCCAAATCATGCCTTGCAACGCCTTGAGCGGCGTGATCTTTCTATCCTCATCTATCCACTGAATGAGTAACGCCGCGGCCTCTGCAGCCGCGAGCGGGCGACCGGCCAGTTCGTTGACCGCCTCCAGCTGCGAACGTACGGCTCGGTCGGCGCTATGCTCGCGCAAGAACGCGGCCATGCGTTCACGTGCATGGGGGAACAGCACATCCTTGACAAAGGACAGCGACGAAGTAGTCCCTTCGATGTCAGTGACGATGGCGCGAATCATCGATGTTGAGCTATGTATTGTTCGAAGCTAGGGAATCGATGGGCGATGTCGTCGCCAGTGTAGTTCGCCACCCACCCTTCCGGAGTGGTGAACAAGCGGATGCACTTGAGCTGCGGATCAGCGCCCATATCGAACCAGTGCGGCGTGTTGGCGGGCACACTGATGAGGTCACCCTGCTCGCACATGACGGCGTGGACTTGCTTCTTCGCGTGAATGAAGAACAAACCCTTGCCGCCAACGAAGTAGCGCACCTCGAAATCGCTGTGGGTGTGCTCATCGAGAAATCTCTTGCGTAGCTCAACCTTGCTCGGATGATCGGGGGTGACACTGATGACATCGGCGGACTGAAATCCGTAGTGCTGCATAAGACGGTCCACGGAGGCGCGGTAGGCGCCGATGATCTCCTCCTGGCCAGCGCTGTCGCTCAAGGGACGGTTGGCTTCCCAGCGCTCGAACAACACCCCGGCGCCGTGCAATTGGTTGGCGATGGCTTCAAAATCGTGGGTCACTTCCAACAGCGCCCCGTCGTCGCGGTAGATGGCCAGTGTGCTCATATTGCGTACCCCCGTCGTTCACGGCTAGGAGAATGGACGAGCATTGTAGTCCGCGACTTGCACGCGGCTCAAGCGCGCGCGAAAAAATCGCACAACAAGGGTGTGTAGCGTGCCGTGTCGACAAGAAACGCATCATGCCCCTGCAAGGACGGTAGCGCAACGAACTCCACCTCGCGCCCCAACTCATCCAGACCCTCGGCGATCTCGCGTTGCTGATAGAGGGGAAACAGGCTGTCGGTCTCAACCCCCACCACCAGCGTGCGGCGTGCCTGTATCCGTGACAGCCCCGCGCCGGCCGAGCCGCCGTGCTCGGCGATATCGAAGTCGTCCATGGCGCGGGAAAGATAAAGATAGCAATTGGCGTCGAAATGTTGGGCGAACTTGCCCGCGTTGGCGTCCAAATACGCTTCGACTTGAAATTGCGGGTCGAAGGCGGCCGGCGACGGTTCCACGCGTTCGCGTCCGAAGCGAATCAACCACTCCTCGGCCGAGCGATAAGAGATCAAGCCCAGTTTGCGCGCCAAACGCATGCCTTGAACGGGGCCCGCCCCCGATGCATAGTCGCCGTCGCGCCATGCCGGATCGGAGCGGATAATCTCGCGCTGCAAGGATCGCAAAGCGATGGCCGAGGGCGTGGCATGGGTAGCGGCCGATATGGTTACCAATTGATCGACCGCCTCGGGATACTCGATGGCCAGGGCCAGGGCACTCATGCCGCCCAGCGAGGCGCCGATGACCACCCGCAGCCGCTCGATATCCAACGAGCGCACGACATCCCAGCCGGCGTGGGCGATATCTTCCACACTGAGGTACGGGAAACGCAGGCGATAAGGCCGGCCGCTGCGCGGATCGAGCGAGGCGGGACCGGTGGAACCGAAGCAACTGCCCAGCGAATTGACGCACACGACGAACCAGCGCCGGGTATCGATAGGTTTGCCGGGACCAATCACGTATTCCCACCACCCCGCCTCGGGATGAGCGGCGGTGGCGGCGGCATGCGAACTGGGCGATAGACCGGTGTAGATCAACACCACATTATCACGCGCGGCGTTCAATTCGCCCCAGGTTTCATAGGCCAGGGTCAGTGACGGCAACTCACCGCCGCGCCGCAAGCGCCACGGCCCCGCCAGAACCACCCGCTGGGCACCCGGCGGCGCGGTGGGCGTGGCATCGGTCATCTCATCGGCGGGTAACATCGACAGTCAGAGCGGCGTGATGATACGCAGCGCCTTACTCCAGCCCCATCTCCGGTGACCAGCCCTCTTCCCTAGCGCGTCGCACGGCCGCATCATAGATGCGTTGGTGGCGCTCTTGCAGCTCTGGGGGCAATTTACTCACCAAATGACCGTAGGGCGCCCAGGCCGCATAGACACGATCGTACAGCGCTTGTAGACGGTCGTAGTTCCACCCGGTGCAGTTGTCCCCCTCATCCAATAGCTCAAACACCCAGGCGTCACGAATGATGGTGCCCGTAGGCGTCATGCCGCCATTGACGTCTTTATCCAGTCCGACATACACCCGTTGCTTGTTCACGCCACACCTCATGCTGATTATTCAATTGCCCATACAGTAACCGATTTGCCGTGCTCAGAGGCAAGTGGTTGGCGATTAAGATTTTACGCCACCGGCCGACACTACCAGGTAAGCGAAAAATCACCTTACGCGGAACCACCGCGGCTCAAACAGGGAGTGTAATGAGATGAAAGCCTCTTGGGAAATCGGCGCCGCAGCGCTGCTGGGGCTGGCCGGTGTGACCTTAATCGCCGCCCCCTTCGCTATGAGTTTCTACCTCGAACAGGAATATCGGCAGCAAATCGCCCGTTGGTCGCAACAGGCAGGCCAGGCGAACCTGCAAGTCGAAAGCTTCGAGCGCGGCTGGTTCGCCTCCACCGCCGTCACCGCCGTGGACCTGCCCACGCCCAACGCCGAAAATGCCGCCGACATGACCCGCGTGCGTTTCATCCATGACATCAAGCATGGCCCCTTGGCGTATGATGACGCCCTAGGCCTCAAGCCGGCGTTCGCCAGCGTAGTCACTACGCTGGACTTGCCCCCCGAAATGCAAGCGCCGGCCCGGCATTTCTTCGCTGACCAGGCGCCCCTGTCCAGTAATGCGGTGATCGGCCTGCTCGGCGATGCGGTGATAGACATCTATTCCCCCCCCTTCAACAAAGCCTCACTTGACGGCGCATTCAACGTCGCCTGGCAAGGACTGTCGGGCCGTTACGAAATCGAGACCGGCGGCTCGGCCTTACACTTCACTGGCACCCTACCCGCACTTGAAGTCAGTGATTCCGCACATCAGTTCAGCCTGCAAGGCCTGTCGGCACAAGGCCAATACAGGCAGGCTGACAATGGTTTGTGGCTAGGCGACAGCGTCTTTAACCTGCTAAAGATAGTCTTTCGCGACGACTCCGATCCGGCGCGGCCGCAACACGTGACCCTGGAGCGAGTGTCGCTCAATGGGACGCAGGTCCTCGAGGGCGAGCTTCTGCGCCTCGCGGGCGGGGCCAAGCTCGACAGCCTCACGACGAACGAAGTGAAGATGGGCCCGGGTCAGTACCAAGCCGAACTGCGTAACCTGCATGCCGAGACATTCACGCAGCTGCAACGCGAAATGGAGACCCTGCAGAAACAAGGCGGCCCCCCGGAACAGATTCAGCAACAGGTCGGCCTCTTGTTCGTAGGCGTGTTACCTGAAATACTGAAGCGCTCCCCCGCGCTGGAAGTGCAACCCCTACAGCTCAGCACCGCACAAGGCGAGGTGGACGGCCGCTTGCTGGTCACCTTCGATGGCAGCGGTGAGGCGATCTCTCCCCAGAACCTCCCACAGCTGATGCAGCGCCTGGAGATCGAAGCCGATATTAGCGTCCCCGCCCCGTTGGCGCGCGAACTGCTCGTCAATAACCGCTACCGCGAATTGAGCGGCGACGAATCACCTCAATCCCTGGCCTTGAGCGACGTGGAAATGCGTGACCAAGCTCGCCGCTGGGCGGATCAGCAATTCGCCAAATTACAAGCACAAAACATCCTGGAGAAACGCGCCGGACACTATCGCTCTAGCCTGCGCATGCGCAACGGAAGCATCCAGCTCAACGGCCGACCGGCCGATCAACTGCTGGGCATGGCGATGGGGGCGCGTTGAATTAGCCAGTAAACTTTACAGAAAGGCATAGCCTCCCATGAAGTAATTGCCGCGTTCATCGCCCGGGTTGGCATAAGGTGACGAACGAACCATATCGTCTGCGATCGTTCCAGCTGGTGCTTCACCGCACTCTACGTGCTCCCCAGCAATCCTGATTTAGAAAAACCCTAAGCACGGAATTGCCATGATGTTTGGAATACTCGCTTCCTTCATTTGGCGCTAGGTTTATGCCCTTCAATATCTTAGTTGCACTAATTGCCTCCATTTGGACAGCGTTAGCATTTCTCGATGACCCGCTCTTGTTTTCAGCGCTATAACTATGGCCAATGGCCTTATCTGGTATTTCTGTTGTTTATCTTGAGAGAAAAACGAAAAATTGATATTTAGATCGTATGGATTTTGGCCCTATTTTGTCGCGGGTGCGTTCTAAATATCAGTGTTCATAAACATTTGAAGTAACGCGTTGGGCAGCGAGTTAATTATTGCGCATGGTTGCATATGCGAAACAATACTAGAGAAGTGGAGCAACTATGAAGACCTACAATGTTACAATCAAAATCAAGGCCGATGCGGAAACCATTTGGTCGATACTCACTGACGGCTCGAAATACGCCGAATGGAACGAGGCTGTCGAGAAAGTTGAGGGCGACATATCCTTGGGCCAGCGAATCAAGGTTTACGCAAAGGTCAGTCCTGGTCGGGCATTTCCAGTGACGGTTGTTGGCTTTGCTCCCGGCAAGGAAATGATTTGGCTAGGGGGCATGCCATTGGGCGTATTCAAGGGTATTCGAACGTTCACCTTAGTAGACGAGAGAAACGGAATTGTAGAATTCGGTATGCATGAGGTGTTTAGTGGAATAATGTCGCCACTCATACTCCGTTTGATGCCAGATTTAACAGAATCTTTTGCTCAGTTTGCGGCCGGATTAAAGCGCAAAGCCGAAAACACTGCATAACGATACGCTGGATCCAATACGATTATCACAATTCTTATCAGGCCCAAATGAATGACGATGCTTGAACAAGCAATCACTACGAAGTTTCGATTTATCCCGTATCGCAAGCACGATGTCGTTGAAATGTGTTTGCAGGACAACCTGCTGCCTGGCCAGGAGGAGAGATTTCGACATCTCTATGGAATGCTAGGCAGCATTTTTCATTTTGAGTTTCACCAGATTATCGAATCGTTGAAGAATGCCTATGCTCCCATTGATCCTGATGCGGACACGCGTCAGCTTGAAAATACTAAACACCTGACCGAACCCCACTTCGTTGACTTGCTGGGTGACCTGCTGGAAAAGGCCAACTACGAGCGCGTATCGAAATCCGACCTTAACCAGGCCCTGAACAAGTCCTCCTTGTTTAAAATCGGCCTGCACGTGGATTTCGATGATTTCTCGGAAGTCTTATTATTTTGTCGCGGCGTCTCTACCCGCCAAGAGCTCGTATCCAGTTGGATGGGGCTGATTTCAAAGCCGATCAAGTTCGTCAACTATGAACGCGTGGTCGTCTACATTCGTTTCAGGGAAGACTACGAACAATCAAAAGACGAATTGCCCTCCTGCAGGCCTGGCTCCACTTTGCTCAAATTGTTCCAGAATGTGCCTAAGGCTGATCTTGAAATGCTATTTCCGAATACCCGTGTACGCATGCGCACGATAGACAAGTTGCTGATCGGCATACCCGCCGTAGTCAGTGGCGGCATTGTACTAACGACCAAGCTGGGTGCCTCTCTGGTATTGCTCGGTTCACTGTTCGGCTTCTGGCTGGGGCTCAGCAGTCAACCTGTGGAATTGAACAAAACGGCACTTATGGTATTGCTCGCCGGACTGGTCGCACTCGGCGGTTATCTTTGGAAACAGTTTAATAACTTCAAGAACCGCAAGTTGCGATTCATGCAGGCGCTGACGCAACATCTCTATTTCAAAAACCTGGATAACAATGCCGGCGTCCTACACCGCCTCACCAACGATGCCGAAGAAGAAGAATGCAAGGAGGCTATCCTGGCTTATTACTTCCTACTCATCAGCGAGCAGCCATTGACGAGGCCTGAGCTCGACCGCAAGGTTGAAGATTGGCTGGCCAGCAAATGGAATTGTCCTATAAATTTTGAAATCGAGGATGCCCTCGACAAGCTGTTGGCACTCAAATTAGTGCAGGATACAAACGGCAAACTCACCGCCATATCCATAGACGCTGGCATTCAAACACTGGGGCAACGATGGGATGATTATTTCGTCCCGCCCTGCACTGAATAGTGCATGTCCAAAAATGCGGGATACCGCTCGCTGCGCTCCCTCCCGGGAAGATCATCGGGAAAACATCTTCCTAGGTGTCGAAGGACATGATCCGTGGTTGCCAGGATTTGGTCGGACCCACAAGCGGTAAAATTGACAGCCCATGCTTGCGCACGCCCGCGGCACTGCCTGCTTTCTCAGGGCAGCGTGATCTAAACCAATCCGCCGGAAGATTGCACGATTGACTCACTTTCGCACGCAGACTGCAGCGCTAATCCCTTGGCGGCTCGTAGCATGGTAATCATCCCTTTTTTAACCGTCACCAAAAGCAGAGTTCATGCTGCTGCCAGCCTATGTTTCGGTGGCTTGCCACCGTTAGCCTTGTTGGGCCGTTCATGATTGTAGAACCAGAGCCAGCGTGTGGCATAGTCCTGCACCTCACTGATTGATTCAAACTGATACTGACTCAGCCAACTGCAGCGTACTGTGCGGTTGTAACGCTCGACGTAGGCGTTCTGCTGTGGATTGCCTGGCTGGATAAATTCCAGCTGAATATCACGCCTGTCCGCCCACTGTTTCAGATCGTGACTGATAAACTCCGGTCCGTTGTCGCAACGCAGGGTGGCCGGTTTCCCGCGCCATTCAATGATCTGATTCAACACTCGGATCACGCGTAACGCTGGCAATGAAAAATCAGCTTCAATACCCAACCCTTCCCGGTTGAAGTCGTCCAGTACATTGAACAACCGGAACGTACGACCATCCGACGGTTGATCATGCATGAAGTCCATCGACCAAATCGTGTTCGGCGCATCGGGTACGGCCAGAGGCTGCGGCTTCTCCCGTTCAATGCGCCGCTTCGGCTTGATGCGCAGGTTCAGCTCCAGCTCGCAGTAAATCCTACGGATACGTTTGTGGTTCCATTCAAAGCATTTGACGTTGCGCAGATAATCTCGACACAGACCGAAGCCCCAATCTTTCTGATTATGCGTCAATCGCACCAGCCAGTCCGCAATCTCGGCATTCTCATTGGATAACAAGGGCTGGTAGCGGTTACAGGTCTCGCTGATGGAAAAAGCCACACACGCCAAGCGTATGCTCAGCCCTCGCTCAGTAACAGCTTGCTGCGCCATCTCGCGGCGGTGAGATGGCTTTACCATTTTTTTGACAGTGCCTCCTGCACGACCTCCGCCTTGAGACGTTCCTCCGCGTACATCTTCTTCAGCCGCCGGTTTTCGTCTTCCAGCTCCTTCATGCGCACCATCAGCGGCGCGTCCATGCCGCCGTATTTGGCCCGCCATTTGTAAAACGTCGCGCTGCTCATGCCGTGTTCCCGGCACAGCGTCGGCACCGGTACGCCACCCTCGGCCTGTTTCAGGATCGCCAGAATCTGGCTATCGCTATAGCGTGATTTCTTCATGCAGAATCTCCTCCTAACCTATTATGAGAAAATTCTACTTCTGATGTCAGCTAGTTTTGGGGATGATTACCGCATCGCCCCCATCTCCTCGGCGGGTACCGGCCGGCTGAAGAGATAACCCTGCATGCTGGTGCACCCCGCCTGACGTAGAAAATCCATTTGTGCCGGCGTCTCCACCCCCTCCGCGACCAGGCTCAGGCGCAAGCTTTGCGCCATGCTGATGATCGCGAGGGTGATTGCCACGTCATCCTCGTCCTGAGGAATGCCCATGATGAAAGAGCGATCGATCTTCAAGGTGTCCACCGCAAAGCGTTTGAGGTAACTCAACGATGAATACCCGGTACCAAAATCGTCTATGGATAGCTTCACACCGATATTCTTCAGTTCGCCGATAATGCGCACCGCCTTGTCGGTATCCGTCACGAATATCCCCTCCGTCAGCTCCAGTTCAAGCCAGCGGGGCTCCAGTCCGGTATCACATAACACTTTACCGACCAAACGGGTTAGATCCTGTTGTTGAAACTGACGGTGGGCGATATTCACTGCCATCTGTATCGGCGGCAAGCCCTCGTCCTGCCAGGCCTTGTTTTGTCGGGCGGCGGTTTCCATAACCCGTTCCCCTATCGGAAGAATGAGACCGCTCTCCTCCGCCAAGGGTAGAAATCTATTGGGTGGCACTATGCCTTGGCCCGGTCGCTCCCAGCGCAGTAACGCCTCCATGCCCACAATCTCACCAGTGACCAGGCTGACCTGAGGCTGAAAGTAGAGCCGTAATTCCTCACGCTCCAGGGCGCGGCGTAGTTCGGTTTCCAGCATGAGTTGCTCAGAGGCCTGCTCATTCATCGCGGGCGAGTAGAGCTGGAAGTTGTTCCTACCCGCGGCTTTCGCCTTGTACATGGCCGAATCGGCGTTTTTCAGCAAAGTCAGCGCATCTTCGCCATCGCCTGGATATATGCTGGCACCGATGCTGGTGGAAATGAAATACTCCTGGTCATTGAGCATAAACGGGCTGCTGAATCGCTCGATGATCTTGCGAGAGACCATAGAGACGTCAATCTTATTCCTCAAGTCATTGAGCAGAATCACGAACTCATCTCCGCCGATGCGGGCCACCGTATCACCCTCACGCACGCACTAACTCACTCAATCGACCCCCGACATTCAACAGCAGCTCATCACCCACATCGTGACCCAAGGTATCATTGATCAGTTTGAATCTATCCAGGTCCAAGAAAAAGACCGCCACCAGGCGATCACGCCACGGCAGACGACTTAGTGCCTGACTCAGACGATCCAACAGCAAGGCGCGGTTAGGCAGGTTAGTCAATGCATCGTGGGTCGCCATATGGTTGAGATGCGACTCATGACGTAAACGTTCTGAGATGTCCTTGGCGATGAAGACCAGGCCGCGCGCCATGGCTTCACCCTGCTCCCGAACAACGGAGGCGGAGATGGCCACTGGGATCTCCAACCCCTCTGCGTCCAGCATCACAGTCTCAATGTTGCACTTGGCCCCCAGTTTGACCAGGTCCTACACCAGCAAGCTAACCACATCATCGCCTGATTTCAACAGGTGCCGGATGGGCCGGCCCAGCAAGTCTTCATGGCTGTATTGCAGAGCATCCATACAGGCGCCGTTTGTCCGGAGAATTTTTCCCGTGGCGTCGGTTACGATGAGCATATCTGCCAGGGAGGCAAGAATGTTCTCACTGTATCCGCGCTCGTGCACTAGCTCATGCTGGGTGTGCGACAAACGCGTCAACATGGTATTAAAACTATGGGCGAGTGTGCCAACTTCATCCTTGGAGTGTCACTCCACTTGTCGTTCGAGGGCACCATCCCTGGCGATATTGGACGCGGTCCTCGTCAGCAGTGTTATCGGCGCGGTGATGCGATGAGAGATCACCACGGAAAGCAATAGCGCCAACCCCCCTGTCAAGGCACAGGTGAGGTAGAAAGCCTCCTTCAGACTCGTCATGGGTGACTGATATTGATCAAACGGAATACCGACTACCGCCTTTAGTTCTTCGGTAACGTGCGCCATGGAATCCATCACCATGCAGTCACAGTCCATAAACAGGTAGCGGCCGAACTCAACTGACTTACGTGAACCTAGAATCTTCGATAAACTCGGATCCGTCTGACCTACCGATGAAATGCTTTTCGCGAGATGCTCTCTCAACGAGGTGCCCAGGATATTGCCCGTGTCATCTAACAACACATAGAAGCCTTCCTGGCCGAGGTCGATATCTCCGATTGCATCTGAAAAAATCTTCAACGATAAAGTGGCTCTGATAACAAACTTGGAGTCGTTGATTGCGCCGCATTGCCAGCATGCCAGCTCGACGACCGCCATATTGAGGGTATCCGACCAATACGGCTCACTAACTTCAATATTGTGAGGATTAGCCAGCACCCGTTGAAACAACGGCGTCTTGGATAAATCCCGTAATTCGGTGACCATTTCACCTAAAACTACTTTTGTTTCCTCGCGCCCTTGCGCATTGAGGTAGCTTATCTCCGGAAACAGGATGGCATAGGGTCGCAAGCGTTGCTGCAACGCTTGGACATCTCGGCGTTCATCTCCGATGCGTGCAGCCGTATCCTCGGCGATTTTTATTAGCACCTGGTGTGCATCATTGAGATGATTGGCACTGAGGTTGGCGAGCGCGTTGGTGACTGCCGCTAGGCGTCCTTGTTGATTGGCTAGCGTGGTCCGCTCGACTTCCCGTAAGCTCGCGGCACCGATGACCAACGCGATAATAATCACCGACATCGCCTGCAGCAGAATCAAACGAGTTCGCAGTGAATTGAACCGCCATTGTGAGAGTGCCCGATCACTTACAACGCCGCCGGCAAGGGATAACGCTCCATGAAATAACCGAGGCAGTCCTGACGGATCACTTCTTTGTTCAAGGTGAACATCGAGGGCATCACCGCGCGGCGCAAGCGGATGACGACGCCGTCACGCTGCAAAAATCGCTCGGTGACATCACGACCTTGTTCATCCCACACTCGCAAGCCACCCTGCGCCGGCGGCGTGAGGGTCGCCAATACCGTCCCCGGCGCCAACTCGCGAAAATTCAGGTGATCCATGTCGTCGACCAGACGCAGCGGCGCCGCGGTGGCGCCCAGGCTGAACTCGACGTCTGCCGCGATCTTCACCGTCGCGACGGTGTGATAGAGATCCACGTCTCCAGCCGCCACCGCATGCGCGGGTATCTCTGTCAAACGCAAACAGGCCTCGACGAATTCGGCCGCGTGCGCCACGCCGAGCTCATCGCCCACCTTGCCGCATTCCAGCGTAACGGCGGGACACAGCTCCGCAAAGGCCATGGACTGCACGCCGGTAGGTCGCAGGAAATATACGACCGTGCGACTGAACAAGGACGCCAGGCGTAGAAAAGCATGATCGAGGCGGTTGACGCAGGCGTAGTGTGGATTGATGCCGGTGTTGTTGTGCAAATCAACGCTCGCGAACACACTGCACTGACGCATGCGTTCCACCACTTCACGCATGATCGCGCCGGCCCCGCCCTCGCCCTGCTCACCCCCGGGCCAAATGCGATTGTAGTCCGGCTGATCAGGCAAATGCCGCGCGCCCGCGCGCGCCGCGGCCACGTTGCCGATGAACAGCGACAGCGCGCGCGGCAACTCGCTGTCGGCGTAAGCAGCCAATACCTGTTGCAGCGCACGCCAGCCCACATCCTCGTTGCCATGCAACAACACCGATACGAACAGCGGGGCCGTATGCCGTCCCGGCAGATGAATCAGCGTGGGGCCAGGCAAAATCTCGTGTAAACGGGTGGCTGGAAGTTGCAATAAACCCTGAGGCAAAGCGTCCAGTACGGTCAGCATTTCATTCTCACTCATCATTTTAAACCGGCCAGTCGTGCACCGGATCGCCGTGGCGTTGGTGCGCACGGTAGGCTGCGGTCAGTCCGCGCATGTCGTGACCGTGGCTGGCGATGTAATCGCGCTGCCACGCCGCACCGGTGCGGCCACCACGTACCCGCGCGCCGATCACGTCCAAATAGCGCTGCGCATCTCCGCTGCTCATCTCCAACCGCGCCAATCCTTCACGGGCCAAGGGCAGCAACTGTTTGTCCAACAACGTCGTCAGCATATGGCGGCGCCCATCAAGCCAGGTGATTTGCGCTTCCAGGCCGTAGCGGGCGGCATCGTAAAAATTATCCCGTGCCTGCGTATAGGCTAAACACAACTCGGGCGCCCGCTCGTCACCGGCCAACATCTCGACCAATCCGAAAAAAAACGCAGCATTGGCCAGTTGATCGATTGCGCTGGGGCCGGCCGGAATGACGCGATGTTCGATGCGCAAATGTGGAACGCCGTCCTCATCCAAACCAATCAAAGGGCGATTCCACCGCCAAATGGTGCCGTTATGCAGGCGCAAATGCGCCATGCGCTCAGGAGGCTGATCGAAGCACACCGGTAACAAGGCGGGATAGTGCGCTAGATTTTCTACGAAACATTCTCCCACCGAGTCACGCACGTAACCTGAACCAAAGGTCACGCGGCGCACCGGTCCGTGAGCCGCGCCGTTGAAACCGCCGACTTCCACCGCCTGTTCGAACAGCGGAATGCGCGTCTCATCCCACAAATCCTGCCCGAATAAATAGGGAGAATTGGCCGTCACGGCCACCATCGGCGCGGAGCAAATTACGGCGGCATTGTAATAACGCGCGGCCGCGCTACCCGGCACTTGTAAATGGACCTGAAACGAGGTGGTTGCCGATTCCAGCATCACGTCGTGATGTTCGATATGCAGATGCTCCCGGCCTGCGATATCGAGGCGCAACGGGGAACCCTGTCGCGCCTTGAGCACTTGTTCATTGAGCGCGCGATAGCGTTTCGAATCCGACATGTTCACCAAGGTAAGATCGCCTTCACGCAAAGTCGGCAAAATCCCTATCATCAACAAGGCGCAGTCCCATTGCGCGGCGGTGACACGACAGCGCTCCAGACGTTGATCCAGTTCCTCCTGCATGCGTGCCAGACCGGAGTCGCGCAACGCTTGAGGCGCGACGTTCAATTCCACGTTGAATTTGGCCAACTCGGCGACCACCATGTCATCGTTCATTTGCGCAAGAAAGACATCGTTGATCGCAGCGGGACGGCCTGATTGATCGATCAACCACGCTTCCACCTCGAAACCACCGATGGCGCGCCGCTCGCTGAAGCGTCCCGCGCGAAACCAATCCAGCAGCAATGCTGTTTCTTGCTCGAGCCGAGCGTGATAAGCCGCAAAATCACGCGGGGTGAATCGGCTGCGCTTTATTTCCTGGCCCATGCCGGCAACCGCCTCTCAGGCGAAGCCCATCGCCCGTTAGCGCCAGACTAGCAACGCCGCCGATGCATCGCAATTAGCGGGGTTTCTTGCCATGCGGACTTGCGGGCCGGTAGCCGATGGAGTTATACAGTGTGTCTAAGGCCGGTCAATATAACCCTAGTCTTAGTGTGACAATAACAATCAAAGCCCACGCGCCACGCGGAATAGCTAATCCGCGTGGTAACGAGGGATAACGCCAACTCATGTATCGGGAGGGGTATGATGATGAAACGCCATTCGCTAGTGACCTATCTATTGCCGTGTCTGATGCTCACCGCTTGTGCCCAAACGGCGATGCGCGACACCGACACTACCGAACCGGAGGTCGATGTAAGCCAACCCAGCGACATGAGCGCAACCGAACTCAGCGCGGCGCCTGAGCAAGCGGCAACCGACACTGACACTGACACAACCAGCGCCAGCGAGACCACCGCCGCGGCTGCAGCTGACGCCGAGGATGCCGTCACGGCCTCGGCGCCCAGCGAAACGACGCCAGAAGAAATTCAGCCCGCGGCAACAGCAGCCCCCGAGCCCACGGAACTGGAACTGGCGGCCAAGCTGTTACCACTGCCGCCCCAGGAGATCGTCGCCACGGTCGACAAACTGGTGAAGCACCCGCGAGTGCAATGGCTCAGCGGCATCGGCCAGTACAGCTATTACGTTGGTGGCCGCTTGAACGCGCTGTACGACCCCAAAGCCAAAGTGTTCACGATCAACAGCGATCGCCCGACAGACAATCCGGTTTCCTGCCAATATGCCAGCGATGGCTCGATCATGTCGCCCGCGCAAGACACCAACCCGGGCACCGAGTCGACTTGTACGCAGATGATCAATGAGTTGACCAGTTTCCTGTCTCGCTGAGCAAGCTTTGCATCAAAAATAAGAGCCCGTGCCACGATGCAGTGGCATGGGCTTTTTGTCGTTTAGCCGACGAGCAGAAAGCTTACACTGATAGCGTTAATCGAGGGAATCAGGGATGCGCAGCACCGCAGCATGGCGCGATTGCACACTGCGGGGCACATTGCGGGTCAGAATGCCCGCATCTTGATCCGGCCTTGGAGCGGGAAGCTCACGATGCCTCTCTCCTTACGCAGCGCTTTGAGATAGAGTTTGGCGGCTCGAAATCCTTCACGAAACGAGAGTCTCAAATACTCCACATGATCCAGCTTGCCACCGCGCAAACCATGATCAAAGCCTGCCTGGAAGCGATCCGCCCGCAATCTTCGCGGTACCGCCACCCCGACTTCCGACACGGACGGATAATGGAATTTCATGAGGCTCCACCTTGCAATGACTATGCACCTAGTAATGGTGTCGGTAGGCTCCCGCTCGCGCTTTAGGAAGCACGATACGTGCCGACCAAGATGATGGAGTCTCTATACACAGGAATCTTAGTGAGCCACAAACCGACCGAGACGGAGTTGCTCAGCTTGCTGGCCGCCATTGAAGAGTGCGTATGTGCTCACGATTCAGGCCTGCGAGAATACACGCTGATGGAAATACTCTGCGCAAAATCCTTGCCTCCGTTTGATACCAAACACGCCGCCAACAGCTTGGACCTGTTTCGCCGCCACTTCATTGTGTTTCACTGCCTCTACCGTATACGCGATCATTGGCGCGCACAGGGCCATGCCGACCTCGGCATAAACGCCTTGCAGATTCAACGCCTACCCTATTCCTGCCCAAGATCGACATCGCCGGCGCGGATGGACAGCCTCAGGAATTATTATCTCGATTGGAGAAATTGGGTGAACACCGATGCGGCAGAAGTGGAGCGTCTACTGCGCGGTTTTCAAACCCGCGCCCATGCTAATCAGCTGCGCGATGACGCTCTACGCACTTTGGGTCTGACGGACCCGGTGCACACCGCCGTGATCAAGAAGACCTATCGTCGCTTGGTAATGAGGCACCATCCCGATCGTGGCGGCGATACCCAACAGCTGCAAAACCTCAACGCCGCGATGACGGTGCTCAGCGCTTGGAGTAGTGGCGGCGATTGATTCAATATCGCCAACACAACGTCTTTGGCAAATACAGCCGCGCTTATTTCGCCCCCGCTTACACGCGCCTCTTCGATGCTTTTCGGCAAAGAATGCCAAGCTCGTGAATGACCACTGCTACAACACGGTGCAAGTCATACTATCGGAGAATCATCCAATTAGACTCAATACCGCTCCGTCCGATCAATGCTCTAATCCTTAGCGGATCCGGCCGCCACGTAACGCAGCCACACAAAACCACCCACGCCGGCAAGCAGTGAGGCCACCAATATACCGGTCTTGGCCATCAGCAACTCATCGGCCAGGCCGACAAAGCCCAACTCGGCAATGAAGATGGACATAGTGAATCCTATGCCCCCTAGCAAGCCCACCCCGATCACATGGCGCATATTGGCCCCGGCCGGCAAGCTGGCCAAACCCAGCTTCACTGCCAACCAAGATAGCCCCGCAATACCGATGAGTTTGCCGAGCACCAAGCCCAACACCACCCCTATCGTCACCGGATGGGTCAGTGTCGCGGCGAGGGAATCAAGCTCTAGTGGGACACCGGCATTGACCAGCGCAAATATCGGGATAACGAGTATGCCGACCGGTAAATGAAACGCGTGCTCCAGGCGCTGCAGCGGTGTCTCCACGTTGTGGAGACCATTCTCCATCGCCTGCAAAAGCGAATGTTGCTGAGGATTGCGTAGTATTCCCAGACCCGGCTTGTGCAGTTGGTCGAAATGATTCAACACTTCGCGCATGCGCGCACTGAAACGCGACGGATCATATTTCGCGCGTGCTGGGATAGTCAGCGCCACGATGATGCCTGCCACCGTGGCATGGATGCCCGATTTCAACATGGCAAACCATAAGATGGCGCCGATGATGAAATAGGGCAGCGCTCGACGCACACCGAACAAGTTGAGCGCCACCAAGACCAGCGCAAGCAAGCCCGCTGCGGTCAGGGCTTCAAAAACGATGTTGTCGGTATAGAACAAGGCGATGACCAGCACCGCCCCCAAGTCATCGACGATGGCCAGCGCCACCAGGAACATCATCAAGCTGGCTGGAACGCGTTTGCCAAGCAGGACCAACACACCCACTGCGAAGGCGATATCCGTCGCCATCGGGATGCCCCAACCGCGAGCGACATCTCCCTCTGGATTGAGGGCGAAATAGATCAGCGCAGGCACCACCATGCCGCCGATGGCGGCGATGATAGGCAGAGCGGCCTGACGCGGCGAGGCCAATTCACCCACCAGAATTTCGCGTTTTATTTCTAGCCCCACAAGAAAAAAGAACAACGCCATGAGGCCATCGTTGATCCAATGATGAAGGGTCTTGTCTAGGGTATAAGTGCCGATGCCGATCGCCACCTTGGTATGCACGAAATGTTGATAGGCTTCCGCTAAGGGAGAATTGGCGACAACCAACGCGACCAAAGTGATCAGCATGAGTACGATGCCACTACTGGTTTGGCTATGGATGAATTCTTCGAACGGCGTCGTAACCTTATCGAAGGCCCTCTCCCAGGGCGCGCTGTAGCCCTGCTCCTCCTTCGAGGAGGGTGAGCCCTTAGTCTTGTCGTCTTTCATTAGCCGGAATCTTTCACTGGGTTGAATATCATGAGGTGATCTTCTGGTATTCGTCGTTGGCGTCGATATACAATAAATCACCGCTTTCCAAATCGAAATACCAACCATGAAGCTGCAATGAGCCGCTCTCGACGCGTTCGCGTATCCACGAGAAGGTGAGCAAATTCTTGAGTGACACGCCTATAGCCATCTGCTCGCAACAGCGGGCCCGTTCATCCAAGCTAGACAGCGACGTGTCACCTAAGACCCGCTCGCGGGCCTCGGCCGCGATATTCATCCAAGCAGAGATGAAATCGCGTTTTTCTGTGGCGGAGTCAGCCAGCAATGCACGTATACCCCCGCACTGCGCATGCCCCAGGACCACGATATGTTGGACAGCCAATCCGCGTACTGCGAATTCCAATGCAGCACTGACACCGTGATAGCTGCCGCTAGGCTCGAAGGGAGGCACCAAGTTGGCGACATTACGGATTGTGAACAGGTCGCCGGGTTCGCAATCGAATATCAGCGCCGGATCGACCCGCGAATCACAGCACGCCACCACGGCCACCTGCGGCGCTTGTCCGCTCTTCGCCAAACTCTGGTAGAGCCCCGGCTCTTTGTGAAAGTAATTCGCCCGGAACCTGACCAATCCATCCAATAAGTGTGTGATTGGATCCACAACCCACTCCATAACCAAATGCCCGGCGCATCATACCCACCACCAGCGGGACTGCCAAGATTTTACCCCCTCTCAGTCATTGACTTAGCACTCCCCAGTTGGCGTAGGCGTTGGTTAAGAGTGAATTAACGGTTATACTCGCCGCCCTCAGCACGGCCTCTCGGTGCCGTCCCGGCCCCATCAGGACGCGCCTAGAGTGTGGCGGATGATGGTGATATGTCACCATCGGACACAGCAATGCAGCCCCCCATGACCGCACCGTAGCGGCCCACGCGCCTAAGCATTACAGCGTGGTGTCGGCGTTTATTAGTATTTCAGCATGTTAACGAGGCCTCTCAAAGTGAACAGCTACAGCCAGCAGGACTATCCGCTCTTCCATCAGCTACCCCTCAGCCTGCGAACCTTGTATCTCAACGTGCTGGTCGTGCTGGGCATCGGCTACATTTTTGCCATGATCCAGATCTACGAAGTCCACGCCGGACGCGACGGCCAGCCGGGCTTGTCGGTGAAGGACATCCAAATCGCCTATCGGGGCGACCGTAGCGATACCCGGCTCGAAGCCGCACTCAAGGGCCCCATGAATAGCATGCTCTCGGAGCAAGAGCGCGCCATCATCGCGGATTGGGTGCGCGGCGGCGGTGATGAAACGGCCTACCAAGCTCAGGTCGAGCCGGTAATCGCCAGCCGCTGCCAGATGTGCCATGACGGCAGCAATCCGCACATCCCGACCTTGATGACCTATACGAACGTGAAAGCTCTCACCCATGTCGACACCGGGGTAAGCGTCGTCACTTTGGTCCGTGTCTCGCACATCCATTTGTTCGGCTTGACCTTCATCTTCGGCTTCATGGGTTTGATATTCAGCCACGCGGCGGTGCATCACCCCAATTTCAAGGCCGTGGTTATCTGCGTACCTTTCTTCGCGATCTTTCTCGATATCGCCTCGTGGTGGCTCACCAAGGTCTCCACGGTATTCTCTTACACGGTCGTGGTGGGCGGCGGCTTGATGGGCTTGTCTTTCGCCTATCAGTGGCTGGTGTCTGCTTATCAGCTGATATTTTTAAGGCCGCGTTCGGAAAGCTGAAACTAGCGCGTTTTCCCTCAACTTGGCATGGCCCATAAGGGAATATGCCAGTCGGCCGTTTTGAGTTCCGCTTCCCATTGCCGAAAGCGCGGATCCATGCGCCCGACCAAAACCCAATAGCGCGGTGAATGATTGAGATGCACGGTATGGCAGAGTTCGTGTATCAACACATATCGGGTCAAATGAGGCGGCAGAAAGAGCAAGTTACGATTGAGGCTGATGCGACCGCGCGCCGAACAACTTCCCCAGCGAGTCTTCTGCGCACGCACACTGCACGCGCCATAACTCAAACGAAACTCGTGGCTGAGCCTGCTCAGCCACCTCGGCAAATGATGCCGGGCGTGTGCGTGTAACCAATGCTGCAAGCGTTGCTGTACTTGAGTGGAATCACACGTCTCGACCACCAAACGCTGTTGCGTTAACACAGCATCTCTAACGTGAGCGCCATCTTTGAGCACGGGATATGCGACCACCCAGTGTTCTTCGACGGCGGGCAATTGGATAGATGCAGGTAGACGTTGAGCGTAATCTTGGCGTAGGGAATTTTGCCGTTGTGCCTGAGCCATTGTGCGTTGCAGCCAGACTTGATGTTTAGCTACAAACGGCGCCACGCGGCGCGGATCACAACGCCGCGGCACGACAACCTCGACCTCACCGAGCGGCGAGACGCGAAGCTGTAGACGCAGGGCGCGATCGCTGAAACGGATGCGATAAGGAATGAGCCCAGACCCGACAGCTAAGTTAGACACAGTTGCCAGCAATGAGGCAGTCTCAATGTAACATCAGGCGAACAAGCCCGACGCCCCACCCTATCGCAAAACGCCTACCCTGGGATCAGTTGATTACCACAGGTAGTATCACATTGGTGGCTTGCAGACCTTTTGGACCTTGCTCGACTTCGAACTGCACTTCCTGCCCTTCATTCAACGTCCGAAAGCCTTCACCTTGAATCGAGGAGTAGTGGACGAAGACATCCTCACCACCTTCTTGGCCCACGATAAAACCATAGCCTTTGGCATTATTGAACCATTTGACAGTTCCAACAGGCATATCAACACCTCTTCTTCTTTGATATTATTGTGCTTTTTATGATGAGTCACCTTTGGCGCGGATAGCAAACCGTCGCCAACCCCTTTTTCGGGGGAGGAGTATAGACGGCTGCTGGGCAACAGGCTATCGAGACTTCCCCCTATCCCAGGTCATTAAAATACAGATATACACCCTATGTCTATCCCTGCATACCCGCACCGGGCGCTGACCACTTTCGGGCCTGTGTCCTGGTTTTAGGCGGGGCTTACACCACGAAATTACAGATGGCGGGCTAATATTAAGGCATCCTCGCGCCCGCGGTGGGTGGGGTAATAGCCGGTGCGCGTAGCCAGTTCATTGAAACCCAGACGCTCATAAAGTGCGCGTGCCGCGAGATTGGAAGGACGCACCTCCAAGAACAAGATATCGGCGCGCAGACGCCGAGCCAGATCCATCATATCGGCCAATATGGCCCGCCCGTAGCCCTTATTCTGCAATTCCGGCCGCACACACAAATTAAGCATATGCGCTTCACGGGCGCCCACGGACATCACCGCATAGGCGACCGGCAGACCATTGTTCTCTGCCACGCGGCAGCAGTATCCGGACCGGATACAATCGCGAAAGATGCCCACCGTCCAGGGAAATTCGTAGGCGAGTCGCTCTACCTCCATGATCGCCGCGATGTCCTTTTCCTCCATGCGGCGCATGCTGTAGGCCACTGCTATGGCCACGCCGGGGACGCTCATGAATCACCTGTTCCTAGGCCACGCAATGTTTCCCGTGCAAGCAATAAGTCTTGCCAGGCGCGGCGCTTTTCCTTAGGCGAGCGCAGCAAATAGGCGGGATGATAGGTCACGATCACGGGGATCTCGCTTTGGTCGTAAGAAAAACGCTGGCCGCGCAATCGACCGACGGACAGCTCCGTGTTAAGCAAGTTCTGGGCTGCAACGCGCCCCACCGCAACGATGATCTGCGGCTGCACCAAGGCGATTTGACGCGCCAGATAGGCCGCGCAACTGGCCGCTTCTTCAGGGCGTGGATCACGATTCTGCGGCGGACGACATTTGACGATATTGGCGATGTAAACCTGTTCGCGCGGCAAGCCGATGGCCAATAGCATGTTGTTGAGCAGCTGGCCGGCCCGGCCCACGAAGGGTTCGCCCAATCTATCCTCGTCAACACCCGGGCCCTCGCCTATCACCATCCAGGTGGCGTTACGATTACCCACACCGAACACGGCCTGGGTGCGACCTTGATGCAACTCGCACTGCGTGCAGACCTGCACGCGTGCGCGCAACGCTTCCCAATCCAGCTGTGACACATCCACGTCGGCGCCCGCCTCCGTCACGGTCGGCGCAACACTCGCCGACGCGCCAGGAGCAAGCGTTGCCGCATGAGCGCGCGCTCCAGCCGCTGCTTCCACGACTTCGACTTCTCGCGTGGAACGCGCCTGCCACACCTGCACGCCCATGGCATCCAGGTACGACAGGCGTTTGTTTTCTTCCTCGGGCACGCCGCTGGCTACAGCTGCGGATGAGCGCGCTGCGCCGGCGCCAGCATTTTATTGAGAGCGTGGATATAGGCCTTGGCGGAGGCGATAACGATATCCGTGTCCGCACCCTGACCATTAACGATACGCCCGCCCTTCTCCACGCGCACCGTGACTTCACCTTGTGAGTCGGTACCGCTGGTGATGGCGTTCACCGAATACAACAGTAAGTGGGTACCGCTCTCCACGATGGCCTCGATGGCCTTGAAGGCGGCATCCACTGGGCCGTCGCCGCGTGCGCTGGCTTGTTTCTCCACACCATCCAGCCACAAACTCACTTGCGCCTGGGGCGTCTCACCGGTCTCCGAACAGACTTTCGAATAAACCAATTTTATGCGCTCGTTCTCGGCGGCAAGGTTGACGTCGGTTACCAAGGCCTGCAGGTCCTCATCGTAGATTTCGTGCTTCTTGTCCGCGAGATCCTTGAAACGCGCGAAGGCGTCGTTCAATTCCTCATCCGAGGTGAACTCGATGCCCAACTCCTGCAAACGAGAACGGAAGGCATTGCGCCCCGAGTGCTTGCCTAACACCATGCGATTGGCGCTCCAGCCTACGTCCTGAGCACGCATGATCTCGTAGGTCTCGCGGCTCTTGAGCACACCGTCTTGATGGATGCCGGATTCATGAGCGAAGGCATTAGCGCCGACGATGGCCTTGTTGGGTTGGACCGCGAAGCCGGTGATGCTCGACACCAGGCGCGAACAGGTCACGATCTGGGTGGTATCGAGATGATCCACCGTGCAACCGAAGACATCCGGTCGGGTCCGCACCCCCATCACGATCTCTTCCAACGCCGCGTTGCCGGCGCGCTCACCGAGGCCGTTGATGGTGCACTCGACTTGGCGTGCGCCGTTCATCACTGCCGACAAGGAATTCGCCACCGCCAAACCCAAATCATTGTGACAGTGCACTGAGAACACCGCTTGGTCCGAGTTGGGCACACGCTCTATCAACTGGTGGATCAATTCGCCGAACTGATGGGGCATCGCATAACCCACGGTATCGGGAATATTGACCGTCCGTGCGCCGGCCGCAATCACCGCCTCGATCACGCGACACAGAAAATCGATCTCCGAACGACCTGCATCCTCAGGCGAGAACTCGACATTGTCCGTATGCTGGCGCGCGCGCTGCACCGCCCGCGCCGCCTGTTCCACCACTTGGTCCGGCTCCATACGCAATTTCATCTTCATGTGAATGGGCGAGGTCGCGATGAAAGTGTGGATACGCGAGGAGCGCGCGCCCTTCAAAGCCTCGGCGGCACGATCTATGTCCTTGTCTAAGGCCCGGGCCAAACCGCACACCGTACTTTCGGTGATGGCGTTGGCCACTGCTTGTACCGCCTCGAAATCGCCGGGGCTGGCGATAGGAAAACCGGCCTCGATGACATCCACGCCTAGACGCTCCAAGCCCTTGGCCAAACGCACTTTTTCATCCTTGGTCATGGAGGCGCCGGGGCTTTGCTCGCCATCGCGCAAGGTGGTGTCGAAGATGATCAACTTGTCGTTCATGCGGGTCTCCAAACGAATCGGGACATGGTACCGGAGCCCCCCCGCCGCGGCAATCAACGGCAGCGCCTCGGATGAGCTCCGGACTTAAAGATAATCAATAGGATAGGCCCGTCAGGGCCTTGCGAGTCGAGCTGCCTGCCTTACGGCAGTCGCAGTCGTGGTAGCAGGACTAGCGCCAGACCGAGACACGCGCACGGCCCCCCTATCCGGGAGGCGGTCGAAATAACGTTGTGCTCGATATTGGCCATAAATTCGCTCTGAGCTTCCCGTCAGCTACATTCACCTCCGCCATGTGAAGCCGAAGAATGTAACCGGTCAGCACTTCTAGGCCACTCTAACGAGGCCTACACGAGCCTGTCAAGCCGTTGTATGACTAGAAATAGCGGATTACGTCGCATAGGGCACACAGCCCGGTGGCGAGGTGAATTCACCTCGCCACCCCTAGTTCCAGTTGCATGCCATCACAACCAAGAACCTTGCGAGTCCACACCCGTGATACGTTCACCGGGCTTGAGCGCCTTGGTCTCATAACCCCGGTCGTGATGCGGGTGATGTCCCAACGCGGCATCTAACTCATAAGTATAGGTACCGCAGCGGTTGCGCTCGGAGGTACCACAGGTGCGGCCATGGAACACAGCATATATCGGTTCCCAGCCCATCATGCCTGTCAGTAAGAAATACGCACCTACCGTGCTGGCCAACCACTCCAAACCCATCGGGCTGGCATTCACCATGACGATGACCATAGGGATATTCACCAACAGCCCGACCACAATGCGCAACGAGCGATCAACCAGACTCATATTCTCCTGAACACCAATTTTTTCTCTTAGCCGTTTCATCGCACTCACCTCCGTTTGTCACTACTGAGAACGCCATTCCACGTTCGGGGCTATTACATCGCGTGCACGATTAGCCGTCAGTGACATCATCACCTTTAACTACCCGGTTGCAGTGACACGAGCGACAGGCCAGAATAGTGGCGACGCTTTAGGGGGCAAGGAAGCGACTCACTGCACAACAAGGACTAACCTGTCATGCCGCGTCGGCAGTATGTTAAGGACTACGCCGCAGATCGTAGCCGGACCAACCTGCTAGGGGATTCCCCAGCATTCTCTCGCCTGCTGTCCATGATCGACAAACTGGCCGCGTGCGATGCGACGGTGTTGATCCAGGGCGAAACCGGCACGGGCAAGGAAGTCGTGGCGCGCGCCATACACTATTCCAGCGCGCGCGGCGATCAAGCTTTCATACCTATCAACTGCGGCGCCATCGCCGACAGTCTCGTCGAGAGTGAATTGTTCGGGCACGAGCGCGGCGCCTTCACCGATGCGAAGGAAACCCGTTCCGGCATCATCACCCAGGCGGCGGGGGGCACATTATTGCTCGACGAAGTCGAAACGATGACTCCCAAAGCGCAAGTAGTGTTGCTGCGTTTTTTGGAAGATCGCGAGTATCGTCCGGTAGGTGGGCGTTCACGCCACGCCGACGTACGCATCGTTGCCGCCAGCAATCGCGACTTGCGCACCATGGTCGCCGAAGGCGCTTTCCGCCAGGATTTATTGTTTCGCTTGAATATGGTGGGGGTGGAACTGCCACCCTTGCGAGAGCGCAGCAACGATGTGCTATTGCTAGCCGAGAAATTCATCGCGCGCTACGCCGAGGAATATGACGTTCCACCACGTCAATTGCACCCGGACACGGCGGCGGCGTTCTTGCGCTATCACTGGCCGGGAAATGTGCGCGAGCTGGAAAACTTGATCCATCGCGAATTCCTCATGTCGGAAGAGGCGTTCATCTCCATACACAATCCCGGCCGCCCCCAGGACCGCCGCAAGAGTGAACGGGGCCACACCGCCTCCGCCACCGGCCAATTCCAAGTCGCCAAAACGCGCGCCATCGCCCAGTTCGAGAAGTCTTATCTCGCCTCGTTACTCGCCAAAGCCGACGGCAACGTCAGCCTGGCGGCACGTCTCTCCGGTAAGGAACGCAGCGCCCTGGGAAAACTCATGAAGAAATACGGTCTCGACAGGGAGCAATTCAAACGCTGAGCACCAATCTCTTCTAGCTACCGACGCACCCCCAACGAAATACTGAGTGTCAACTCGACAAGCGATTTATACAGGCCCTCATAGACATAAAGACTGACTCTGGCTGGTGCCAACTCACGGTGCAGCGCGCCATCGCCCTCTTCATCATCCATGATAATGCGATCACTAGGACGCGGGTCCGCCGCGCGGCGGCGTCCCTCGTTGCCATGAGCAACTCGAAGTCAAATCAATCGAGTTGATGTTCCACAAGACTCAGTAACACCGGTACATTGCAGGACCCGGCGCCTGCGATCCTCTACGCCATAAGTCCAAACTCGCGATATCGACTGCATCTACCTCACAAGGGTGTTGATACGCCGAATATACTCGCCCCCGGGTCTGCACGAGCGGCATGCACTCTCTCCTGCACTTGGTTGGATCGCGCGCACCTGTCCGCGGCTTGCTTTCCTGCGCGCACACACGTTCAAGGTGCGGTGTTGTCGTCCGGCAAACCTTCTTGAAAGACGCGGCTGGCCAGGATATCTGCCGCCTCGATAGTCATGACATGTTGTATGGTGAGTTTGGCGCCAACCGCGGCGAATAAGCGGTTGGCCTGTCTCAGCCGGGCCCGGTCCAAGGCATTGCGGATAGAACGGGCGTTGGCGAAGTGAGGCAGCCGGCGACGCCGCACCATGTAGTCACGCAACGCCGCTTGCGCCTTGGGAGACAATTGATAGTTTTGTTGTTGCAGCATCAAACAACCAATGGATAGCAGTTCATCGACGGCGCAATCGGGGAAATCGATGTGATGCGCAATACGCGAGCGCATACCAGGGTTGCTATGAAAAAAGCGCTCTATTTTATCCTTGTAACCCGCGAGGATAACCACCAGGTCGTCGCGCTGATTTTCCATGACCTGCAACAAAATCTCTATGGACTCCTGGCCATAATCCCGTTCGTTTTCGGGGCGGTAAAGATAATAGGCCTCGTCTATAAACAGCACGCCTCCCATGGCCCGCTTGAGCACCTCTTTGGTCTTGGGGGCGGTGTGACCCATGTATTGACCAACCAGGTCATCGCGGGTGACAGCGACTAGGTGGCCCTCGCGCACATAACCCAGGCGATGCAGAATTTCCGCCATAGGTAAGGCCACGGTAGTTTTACCGGTGCCGGGATTGCCGGTGAAACACATGTGCAAAGTGGGGGTCTCGGCGCTGAGCCCCAGGTGTTGACGCACCCGGCCCACCAACAACAGGGCGGCGATTTCGCGTATACGGGTCTTAACCGGCACTAGACCGATAAGCTCTCGATCCAGTTTGTCGAGCACCTCCTGGACGTTGGAGGCTTTGAATTCCGCGTCAAGATCAATGAGCGCATCGTCAGTGTTGTTATCTTTACTCAGCTCGTTGGGCGTGCGACTCGCATCACTCATAGGAAACTCTATCAAGCTCATGACTAAAGAGTCTTAGATGTGTATTGCATTACCGTAAGCAACGATGGCGGCTTGAGCCGCCATCGTTACGCATTGCGGGCTCAGTATCGTTCACTCTCCGCCCTATCGGTGGCGTAGCTATGGATTGTGTAATGAATTTGGCGGCCCTGGGTTTCCTGCCGCACCAAACCGAAGCCCGGTTCTTTCTCAGGCCGATTGACGATGAACGACATCCGCGGCGTCTCCCAGCCGCGCGTACTATCAAAGGCGGTGACCCGAATGTAATGGTTGGGGAAGGTTTTTCGACAACCCTTGATTTCCATCACGATGCCGGCCGGGTCTTTGAGATCGAACATCGGCATGCCGTACATCTCCCAATAGGTGTTGCGAGAATGTGGGTCGTCCGTGTACTCCACATGCACCGCCCAATTGTTTTTCAGCGCGTACTTGACCTGCGCCATGATCTGTTCGTCGCTCAGATCGGGAAGAAATGAGAACTGACCTTGCGTGATGCGATTACCGTAGTTGGTCATCATAGTGATTCCCTCCTTGAGATTTAGACACTGGCCGTCGCCGTGGGCACGAAGTCCGCAGTATCAGTCGATTCGTAATTGAAAGTGATGTCCTTCCAGGTGTCGAGTGCCACCTGCAACGGTGCGCACCACTGAGCGGCAGCGGCGAGAATCTCCGGGCCTTCCCTGAGATAGTCGCGGCCTTCGTTGCGCGCCATGATCATCGCCTCGAGGGCAACACGATTGGCGATAGCATCGGCCTGGATACCTTGCGGGTGACCGATGGTGCCGCCGCCAAACTGCAGCACCACGTCCTCACCGAGGTAGTGCAGCAATTGGTGCATCTGGCCCGCATGGATCCCGCCTGAAGCGACCGGCATGACCTTGTTCAACGACGTCCACTCTTGCTCGAAGAACAAACCGTTTTCCAGGCTCATCGGGGTGTGGGTATCTCGCAAGGTGTCGTAGAAGCCTTTGATCATCAGTGGATCACCTTCAAGCTTGCCGACCGCGGTACCGGCGTGGATATGGTCTACACCCGCCATGCGCATCCATTTACAGATCACCCGGAAGTTCATGCCGTGATTCTTCTGTCGCGAATAGGTTGAGTTGCCGGCCCGGCGCAGGTGCAGGATCATGTCGTTCTTGCGTGCCCACTTGGCCATGGACTGGATCGCGGTATAGCCGATCACCAAATCAATCATGATGATCACCGAGCCTAAGGATTTGGCGAACTCGGCGCACTAGTACATTTCTTCCATGGTTCCGGCGGTGACGTTGAGATAATGCCCCTTCACTTCGCCGCTGGCGGCCGAGGCTTTATTGACGGCTTCCATTCAGTAGAGAAAGCGGTCGCGCCATTGCATGAAGGGCTGTGAGTTAATGTTCTCATCATCCTTCACGAAGTCGAGCCCACCCTTGAGCGCTTCATAGACCACCCGCCCGTAATTGCGCCCGGAGAGCCCCAGCTTCGGTTTCCTGGTGGCGCCGAGCAAAGGGCGGCCGAATTTATCAAGACGCTCGCGCTCGACCACGATCCCTGTGGCGGGACCTTGGGAGGTCTTGAGATAGGCGACCGGGATACGCATGTCTTCCAGACGCAACGCTTTCACGGCCTTGAATCCGAACACGTTGCCGATGATGGAGGCGGTGAGATTGGCGATCGAACCGGGTTCGATTCGATCTAAATCATAGGCGATGTAGGCGAAATACTGCGCCTCGGACTGGGTGCCGGCGCCGGTGTTCGGTACCGGATCCACCCGGTAGGCCTTGGCCCGGTACAGCTCGCAGGCCGTCAAGCGGTCGGTCCACACCACGGTCCAGGTCGCCGTGGACGATTCACCGGCAACCGCGGCGGCGGCGGCCTCGGCGTCCACACCGGGCTGCGGAGTGATACGGAACAGCGCGATGATGTCGGTGTCCTTGGGAACATAGTCGGGCTCCCAGTAGCCCATTTTCTTATAAGGGATGACGCCGGATTTGTATCTTTCCTTGCCGCTAATTGCTGTACTCATAGTCTCCTCCTGATCAGTCTAAGGTCAGTTGACAGAATTGGAAGCAACTACGTGGTATCCCACACAGCCCAGCATGGCCCTAGCAAATCATAGTTAACAGTCGATTTTTTGTATGATTATGATGGATTATTATTTATGGATACCCCTGGTGCCGGTCAACTGTTACGCCACCTCACTCTGCGCCAATTGCAAGTGTTCGAGGCGATCGCCCGCCATCGTAGTTGCACCCGCGCGGCGGAGGAGTTGTATCTCACCCAACCCACGATGTCGGCGCAGGCTAAGAATCTCACCGAGGCCGTGGGCCTGCCCTTGTTCGAACAGATCGGCAAGAAGATCCATATCACCGCCGCCGGTGAAGTGCTCTATACGCTGTGCCAAGAAATCTTTGAGTCCTTGGCCCGCTGCGAAATGGGCGTCGCCAATCTCAAGGGTCTCAAACAAGGGCAGTTGCGCTTGGCGGTCGTGACCACGGCTAAATATTTCGTGCCGCGGGTATTAGGTGTTTTTTGCCAGCGTTACCCCGGCATCGCGGTGACACTCAAAGTCACCAACCGGGAGCGGGTCTTGGCGCGCCTACTGGACAATCGTGATGATCTCTACGTCTTCGGACAACCGCCTCCGGAAGTGGAGGTCAACGCCGTACCTTTCTTACGTAACCCCTTGGTGGTCATCGCGGCGCGCGATCATCCGCTGGCCGGCAAACGCGGCATTCCACTGACACGCCTGGCCCAAGAACCGTTCTTAGTGCGAGAAGCCGGCTCCGGCACCCGCTCAGCGCTGGAGCGCTTTTGTGAGGAACATGGCGTGAACTTGGCGATACGCATGGATTTGGGCAGCAATGAAGCCATCAAACAGGGTGTCGCCGGCGGCTTGGGCCTGGCGGTGCTATCGCTCCATACCCTGGCCATGGAGGGGCGCGACAGTCCTTTGGCCGTATTGGATGTGGAAGACTTTCCGATCGAGCGGCATTGGAATTTGGTCTATCCCAAGGGCAAACAACCTTCGGTCGTCGCCCAGGCTTTCCATGAATTCATGTTAAACGAAGGGCGGTCACTGGCCGAGGCCGCGGTTACGGTCCACAAGTCGCCACGCCGACCGCCGTCACATCGCCGCACGGCAAAATCGTAGCCCCCCGTGGTTTAGCACCGCGTGTTGATCCTCACTACAGCGCTCATCGGCGCACCGCATATATCATATATATAGTGCCGCAGCACCATATGCCAGCATCTAGCGCCGTGATTGAGAGTCCGCGTTAGCCGTAAAAATACCTCACTCAAGGCTGGCGCTACCCATACGCCGCTGCGTCAATCAATACCCAACTCTGTCGCAACATTTCCCTCCTGAATATTATTCGATAAAACAATTCGTTTACCCACGGACACGCAATGACTGGGTCATTATTTACCCACTCTAGATTTCTTAGCCAAATATATTCTAAGCCCAATACAGCTAGTTACAGCCACATCGCGTCTGGCATAGGGTTTGCTCCAACCACATTAACGCCCGGCACTTAGGACGCGGAATATCACCGTGAATGAAACGACGGCCGAGGATGCCGAGGTAAAAGCTATCGCGATGGAAATTGAGCAGTACCTCGAGAAGCACCCTCGCAGCAAAGACAGCCTGGAGGGCATCCGGAGCTGGTGGTTGACGCACGGCCCCCGCCCACTCACACCGGCGAAGGTGGAAAAAGCGCTGGATTCGCTCGCCGTGCGTGGTGTGGTCAGCAAAGAACGCTTGGCGGATGGACGAGTGATATATGCCGCGGTCACGCACAAAGATGCCAACTGAATTGGCGCAGGCGGCGGCAACCATTAAATCGCGCGGAACATGATGCATGCATCGCGCTAGCCCAGGAGAAACGGCATGGCAGAATCTATCAGCTGGAATTTCGTCACCCAAGCCCTGGCCGGCCCCAGCGTTTCGGCGGCAGGCACGCTGACAGTCGATGCTTACGACAAATTTGAAGTCACCATCGCCGACACCGCCAGCCAGGCGGTCAATCTAGTCCCTAGCGGCACGGTGTCACTGCTGGTCATCAATCCACAAGCAGCCAGCGAGGATCTCACCTACGACGTCGGCGGTAACGACGTGCCCTTGGACGGCCCGCACGTATTGATCGGCGCCGGCGTTGTGAGTCTACTCGGTGGCGCCACCAGTCTGACCTTTACCAACAATACCGGCGCCGATGCGGTCATCGACATTTTGATCGGGCGCGACGCCACGCCGTGATTGCGCCGTATATAGCATGTGCACTGAGGAATACTGAGAAGGAGAACACACCATGCCCGTCACCCTGAGCTATCCCGGTGTCTACATCGAAGAAGTGCCCAGCGGGGTCCGCACACTCACTGGGGTCGCGACGTCCATCACCGCCTTCGTCGGTCGCGCCCTGCGCGGGCCGACCAACGAACCGGTGCGTGTGCAGAGTTTCGCCGAGTTCGACCGTCGCTTCGGCGGCCTGTGGCGCGACAGCACCCTGAGCTATGCGGTGCAGCAGTTCTTTCAAAACGGCGGCACCGATGCGCTGATCGTGCGCGTGCACAACGGCGGTACGGCGGCGACCCTAACGCTGCCGGTGGGCTTTAATCTAGTGGCGGCCAGTCCCGGCGATTGGGGCGAGCGGCTGCGGGCACGTATCGATCACAACACCCGACCCCACGTGACCGGTGTCGATCCCGCCAACAGCCTGTTCAATCTCAGTGTGCGCGATACCGCCACCGGCGTGACGGAACGTTTCCTCAATCTGTCCACCGACTCCAACAATGCACGCTTCGTCACCCGCGTGTTAGAACAGGAGTCCAACCTGGTACGCATCGTCACCCCACCAGGCACGGTGCCGGCACTGCGACCGACCGCGCACGGCAATCCGCCCGCCGGCGCCGATCCCCTGTTGGACAACGCCTCCTCCACCGCCTTTACCACCACCGGCAGCGACGGCACTGCCATTTCCGATAACCAGATTTCCGCACCGGGTTTAGAAGCCCTCAAACAAGGACTGTGGGCCTTGGAGAAAGCCGATCTGTTCAATCTGCTGTGCATTCCCCCGCTCACGCGTGACCCCGGCGGCGATGTGAATTCGCAAACCCGCGCGGCGGCGGCGGCCTATAGCCGAGCGCGGCGCGCCCTATACATCGTCGATCCGCTCATGGCCTGGGATGAACCGTCGGATTTCACCGGCGGCAGCGGCTTGGACAGCGTCGGGTGGGGACTGGCGCGCAGCGAGAACGCGGCGCTGTATTTCCCCTACATCCGCCTGCCCGACCCCCTGCAGGAGAATCGCGTAGCCAACTTCGCCCCCTGCGGCGCCGTGGCCGGCATCATGGCCCGCACCGACGGCCAGCGCGGCGTGTGGAAGGCACCCGCCGGCAACGATGCCACGCTCAATGGCGTGGTCGAGTTGGCGGTGAAACTCACCGACGGTGAGAACGGCCAGCTCAATCCACTGGCAGTCAATTGCCTACGTGCCTTCCCCGTTACCGGCCGTGTCGTGTGGGGCGCGCGCACTCTGCGCGGCGCCGATCAACTGGCCTCGGAATGGAAGTACGTGCCGGTGCGCCGCGTCGCGCTATTCATCGAAGAGAGCCTGTTCCGAGGCACTCAATGGGTGGTATTCGAGCCCAACGATGAACCGCTGTGGGCGCAAATTCGTCTCAATGTCGGCGCATTCATGCAGGGCTTGTTCCGCCAGGGCGCATTCCAAGGCAGCAGTCCACGCGAGGCCTACTTCGTCAAATGCGACAAAGAGACCACCACGCAAAATGACATCAATCTAGGCATCGTCAACATCGTGGTCGGTTTCGCGCCGCTCAAACCGGCAGAGTTCGTGGTGATCAAGATTCAACAAATTGCGGGACAGATACAGACGTGATGCAGAGTCATTATCAAACCAAGCTCCGCACCCCCGCCCTCCCCCTGAACCGGGGGCGACAGCGCCTCCGCAGAAGGCTGGGTGGGTCAGAGAAGGGGTACAGCCTCACCATGCGCACCGATCATTCATTGTTACCGCGAAATTAAGGAGACGCCCATGGCTCAGTTCACTGTCAACGCACAACGCTTCGATCCGTACAAGAACTTCAAATTTCGCGTCAAGTGGGATGGCCGTTATGTGGCGGGCGTGTCCAAGGTCGGCTCACTCAAACGCTCCACCGAAGTGGTGGAACATCGCGAAGGCGGCGATCCGTCCAGCTCACGCAAATCGCCGGGACGCACCAAGTTTGAGGCCATCACCCTGGAACGCGGCGTCACCCACGACACCGAGTTCGAAAAATGGGCCAACAAAGTGTGGAACTACGGTTCGGGCCTGGGTAGCGAAGTCTCCCTGAAAGATTTTCGCAAGGACATCATCCTCGAACTCTACAATGAAGCGGGCCAGCTCGCGATGGCCTACAAGATCTATCGCTGCTGGGTATCGGAATTTCAGGCCATGCCCGATCTCGATGCCAACGCCAACGCCGTCGCCATCCAAACGCTGAAATTGGAAAACGAAGGTTGGGAACGCGACTACGACGTCACCGAACCCAGTGAGCCCACCTTCACGGAGCCGGCGTAAGGTGACGACCCATGCGCGCACTCAATGCCGCCGACATCCTCGCAGTCTGGGAAAGCGCCCGCGACTATCACCCTGTCGATCAAGCCTTGGCCCTGTTGGCCGCGGCTGATCCGCAACGCCCCCACGACGAACTGGCCGCCTTACCGCTGGGCCAGCGTGACGCGCAATTGATTGCGTTGCGCCAAAACCTGTTCGGCGATCACCTGCCCGGCCGTGCGCAGTGTCCGCAATGCCATGAGGCGGTGGAGTTTGAACTCTCATGTCGCGCCTTGCGCGATTCCCGTCCCGCCACTGCCACCACCGAGCGCATCCTCGAAATCGACGGCTATACGCTGCAACTTTGGCCGCTGGACAGTCACGGCCTGGCCGCCGCCGCACGTACCAGTGACATCGACATAGCCCGACACGCTCTATTGGCACGCTGTGTACGCTCGGCACGATGCGGCGAACAGCATCTCAACGTGAATGATCTGCCTGAACAGGTCATCCAGGCCGTTGCACAAAACCTGATGGACCACGATCCACAGGCCGAACTGCTAATCGACCTCGCCTGCCCGACTTGCCATCATCAATGGCAAAGCGTATTGGATATGGCACAGCTGCTGTGGACCGAGTTAGCCGCCCGCGCGCAACGCCTGCTTATCGAAATCCATACCTTGGCGCGTGCCTACGGCTGGCGCGAGGACGATATCCTGGCCTTGAGTGAGGCACGCCGTGCCGCGTATCTAGACATGGTGGCGGCATGAACCGAAGGTCGCCGTCCGGCAACGACTTCCTGACCCGGCTGGCCCAACGCGCACTGGGAACCGCAGACGTGATCGCGCCGCGACTACCTAGCCGTTACGCGCCGAACGCCGCTAGCACGCTTGATACGCATCAAGCTGACTCTGCGAGATTGAGGGCGTCATCTTCCCCTGCTCTCCTAGAGGAAGCAAAGGACCGCAGTGACGCCGCTGTCAGCACGACTCAGCGCAATGAACAACAAACACGTTCAGCGGTGAATCTACGTCGCACTGCGCTTGAACACGAGAAGCCTATTCGTGAGGGCAGCTCAGAACAGCACCACACCGCTCCCCTAGTGCCTCTCGCTCACCACGCTAAGCTCGCGGAGGATCGTCTCCAAGCGCATCGCACTACCAAACAGCAAGAAGATACTTTGATGCCGCGCTCGTCTGCCCGGCAAGCACAGCGACTGTCTCGCCAACACCCCGGACAGGAAGCAGAGCGCAGCGCTGCCGCAGCCCCCCCTACGACGACGCAGGGCGCCGACGACACCGCGGCGGCACAACAACTCAGGGCTTCCGCCGCCACACTCACCTCCCCCCTTAGGGGAGAGAACGGCAGCGAGCGGGGGCGTTGGCAACCTTTGGTGCCACCCGCCCAGGGACAAACACCAAGCGATCCCTTTGCAATCGAACGGCAACCCGAAACTAACAACACCGCGCCCACCGTGCACATCACCATCGGCCGTATCGAAGTGCGCGCCCAGCTCGAAAGAACCGCACCAACCACGCCACTGCCGCCGCGCGCGGCCTCCAAACCTGCGCTGTCGCTCGATGATTACCTGAAACGCGGCGGAGGCCGATCATGAGCAGTCCGCTGGCTATCGCCGCCGTCACCGCGGTGTTGCGCGATTTACTGAACGAAGGCTTGATCAATAACAACATCACCGGGTCGGTGGGCAGCAACGTCGATGTCACGACCCTGCCGCCGGACGTCATTCCCGTCGACACCACCAATGCACGCACGCAATTGAACATCTTCATGCATCAAGCTACGCCCAACGCCGGCTGGCGCAACGCTGCCTTGCCTTCGCGTGACGAGCGCGGGTCACGCCTGACCAACCCGCCCTTGGCCTTAGACCTGCATTATCTGCTCACGGCTTACGGCGCGTCGGATTTGCACTCGGAAATTCTGCTCGGTTACGGCATGCATTTGCTGCATGAAACGCCGGTATTGGGCCGACTGGCGGTACGCACCGCACTGTCAGGCGGCGCCGTGCCCGGCTCCATTTTGCCGCCGGCCTTTCAAGCGCTCTCCGCCGCCGATCTCGCCGACCAAGTGGAGCAAATCAAGATCAGCCCCATGACGCTCAGCACCGAGGAAATGTCCAAGCTGTGGTCGGCCATGCAAGCGCACTACCGCCCCACCGCTGCCTATCACGTCTCAGTGGTGTTGATCGAGGCGCAACGCGCCACCCGCAACGCCTTGCCGGTACTAACGCGCGGCCCACGCGATCCGGTCAGTGGTCGCGAACGCGGCGTAGAGGCCACCGCCAGTTTGATTCCGCCCTATCCATTGCTCACCGAGATCGAACTGCCCAATCATCAAATCGCCGCGCGCCTCGGCGACACCCTCACATTGCACGGCCATCATCTCGAAGGCAGCAATATCGTGGCGCGTTTCGAACATCCGCGCCTGGCCGCGCCTATCGACATCAACCTCGGCAACAACGTCAACGAAACACGGCTCAGCGTCGCTTTGCCCAACAACGCACCGGCACAACTCGCCTGGCCGCCCGGCGCGTGGGGTGTCAGCGTGCTGTTGCAACGTCCCGGGGAGACGGAAACGCGCAGCACCAATGCCTCGCCTTGGCTGCTCGCCCCACGCCTAGACATCCCCGCCAGTAACGCGGTGCGCGACGCCGGCAGCGGCGCCGTCACCCTCGCGCTCGTGTTCACACCGCAAGTGCGGCCCGGTCAGAGAGTCACGCTCAACGCCGGCGGTCGTGAGGCCTTGCCCATCAACTTCACCTCCCAGACCGGCAGTCTAAGCTTCCGATTCCCCGTGCTGGCGGCCGGTCAGCAATGGCTGCGCTTGAACGTGGATGGCGCGGATAGTCTGTTAGTGAACCGCGCCGTCACGCCGCCGGCCTTCGACACCACCCAACGCATGAACATACCCGCATGAACGCCCCCACTGACCCCAACTGGATAGAAACCAATCGCCAGGCGCTCGGCGGCGAACTCAACTGGCTGCGCCATATGCTCGAAAACGCCGCCCACGGCGGCGAGGACGGCGTCATGGCAAAGCCCACCACCACCGCGCCCATCCTGGATTTCGTGGCTGAACAATTGCAGCTCAGTCCTTTCGAGCGCGCGCTGTTACTGCTGTGCGCCGGGGTGGAAATCGAGTCGGACTTCGCGCATCTGTGCGCCGTCGCCCAAGACGATGCACGCTGCGACTATCCCACTTTCGGCTTGGCCCTGGCGGTATTGCCCGACGCGCACTGGAGTTCGCTGTCCCCGCAAGCGCCCTTGCGTTATTGGCAGATGGTCAATGTCAACGATACCAGCCACCTGTCCACCTCACGGCTGCACATCGATGAGCGCCTACTGCATTTTCTGCTCGGGATACAGGCTCTGGATCAACGCTTGGCGGGACTCGTATACACCCTAGCCCCGGCTGCGACCTTGCCGCCCTCTCATCAACGAGTCGTGGATCGCCTTTGTCAATCATGGCACGCCGCCCCAGGCCTGCTCCCGGTCATCAGCCTGCAAGGAAGCGATCACAGTGGCGCGCGCGCGGTCGCCGTTAACGCGAGTACCCAGCTAGGCCTGCACGATCTCACTCTGCGCGCCGACGACTTACCGCATAGCGTTGAAGAGCGCAGCCTATTGGTACGCTTGCTAACACGCGAATGCCTACTCACGCGCGGCGCCGTCATCATCGAGGGTGACACCGATAGCGCACCTCACCTCGCCCCGGTCCTGGAGCAGCTGGCCTGCCCGGTCATGTTGCTCGGCCGGCCGCCTGCCACACTGTCGCGGCGCTGCAGCGTCTTGACGATAGACAAACCGCGTCATGAAGAACAACACCAGCTGTGGTGCGCGGCACTTGCGAACGGCTCAGCTATCGATGAACGGATATTGGCGCCACTCACCGCGCAATTCAGCTTCTCCAGCGCCGATATCGCCGCCGCCAGCGACGAAGCACGCCTCAACACTAAGGACGAGTCCACACTGGACTCCGCCCTATGGAACGCCGCACGCCGACATGCGCGTGGCGGCCTGGAACAATTGGCGCAGCGCATCCTTCCTCAGGCGACGTGGGAGGATTTGGTGTTACCAGCGGCGCAGGTCGCCTTCTTGCGCGACATCGCCCGCCAAATACGCCATCGCGCCACGGTCTATGACAGCTGGGGCTATGCCACGCGCGGCGCGCGGGGACTCGGTATCAGCGCCTTGTTCGCGGGTGAAAGCGGCACCGGAAAAACCCTGGCGGCGGAGGTCTTGGCCGGCGCCCTCGCTCTCGATCTATATCGCATCGATCTCTCGGCGGTGGTGAGCAAATACATCGGCGAAACGGAGAAGAATCTGGAACGGCTGTTCAGCGCGGCGGAAACCAGCGGGGCCGTGCTGCTGTTTGACGAGGCGGACGCCCTGTTCGGCAAACGCAGTGAAGTCAAAGACAGCCACGACCGCTATGCCAACATCGAGCTGGCCTATTTGCTGCAACGCATGGAAACCTATCGCGGCCTATCGATACTTACCACCAATCTCAAGTCATCACTAGACACCGCCTTCCTGCGCCGCATCCGCTTCGTGGTGCAGTTTCCGTTTCCCGATGCCACCCAACGCGCGCATATCTGGCGCGGCATCTTTCCCAATGCCTTGCCACGCAATGACTTGAATACCGAACAACTGGCACGTCTGCATGTGGCGGGCGGCAACATACGCAATATCGCTCTGAACGCTGCCTTTCTCGCCGCGGAAGACGGCGGGCCGTTATCCATGAGCCACCTCGCCCGCGCAGCGCGCATGGAGTACGCCAAATTGGAAAAGCCATTCAACGAAGCGGAGATCGGGGCATGGAGGTGAAAGCAATGCGACTCCTACCGTCCCACACCCATCCCGACCTTTCCGCTAACAAGGGGAAGTCGTTGAAATATGCGCACAGACATAGAAATAGGGCGAGAGCGGAGCAGCGAACAATTCCAAGAGGAAACCACCATGAGAACGATTAACGAACTCGGTCTGGGCTGGCATCGCGATTTACCCGATGTGCGCGACTACACGCCGCAATCGAAAGCCGTCGAAAAAGTGCTCGCCAAATCCGCGCCGTTGAAGAAGGCGCGCCGATCTACGCCGGCGTCCGTCGATTTGCGCACTTGGTGCTCGCCTATCGAAGATCAAGGTCGCATCGGTTCATGCACCGCCCACGCCGGCGTGGGCATGATGGAATATTACGAGCGCCGTGCCTTCGGCAAACACCTGGATGCCTCACGCCTGTTTCTCTATAAAGTCACTCGCAACCTGCTCGGTTTCCGGGGTGACGACGGTGCGTATCTGCGCGACACCATGAAAGGGATGGTCTTGTTCGGTGTGCCGCCGGAGAAATACTGGCCCTATCACACCAACAAGTACAACGAGGAGCCCAGCGCTTTCTGCTATTCCTTCGCGCAAAACTATCAAGCAGTGCGCTATTACCGTCTCGATTCCCCGGACACCAAACCCGCCGATGCGCTGAAGAACGTCAAACGTTTTCTCGCCGCCGAATTGCCGGCCATGTTCGGCTTCTCGGTGTACAGCTCCATCCCCGACTTGGGCGACGGAAAAGGAGAAATCTCTTTTCCCGGCGCGGGCGACAGCTTGGAAGGCGGTCATGCCGTGCTCGCCGTCGGTTACGACGACAAGAAAAAAATCGGCAAAGACAAGGGCGCCTTGTTGATCCGCAATTCCTGGGGCACCCGTTGGGGAGACCAAGGCTATGGCTGGCTGCCTTACGCCTACGTCGAAGCGGGCTTGGCCGACGATTTCTGGTCCATGGTCAAGGCGGAATACGTGGATACGGACTTGTTCAGATGAGTACGCAAGACAAACCCGGCGACATCCACCTGCACATCGAATCACTGGTGCTGCAGGGATTCAGCGGCCTAGACGCGGCGGGACTCACGGCGGCCTTGCAAGACGCCTTGACGACCGAGCTAAGTACCTTGAGTGCGCCATGGCAACGCGCCTCAGTGCGCCGCGCCTATGGCGACATAGTTTTGCCCGCTTCCTTGCAAGGCCAGGGTGGCAGCCAACAATTGAGCCTGGCGTTGGCGCAAGCACTTCGCGAGATCATCCACGATGCCGGGGATAGCGCCCAACCCGTCACGGAGCCCCGCGATGGCTGACCGCAGCTTCACCACCCGACCGCAAGGCGCCGAGCGCACTTGGTTGCAGCGCAAATCTACGTTGCGGGTCGGCGCGGCGGACGATGTTTACGAGCGCGAGGCGGATCAAGCCGCCGATGCGGTGGTGAGTGGGCGGCGTTTGGCGAATTCGAGTTTGTCGCTGTCACGCATTCCCATCGCCCACCTGCAACGTGAAGAAGCCGCCCAGCCCAAGAGCGAGGAAGAAAAATACAAAGAGGCGGCGAAGAAGATCGGCGAGGCCTTTCTCGAAACCGATATTGGCAAAAAGCTCAAGGAGAAGGTCGAGCAAGACCCCTTGGTGAAGGGCGTCAAGGCCGCAGGGGAAAGTTTCATCGGCACCCTGCCCGGCAAGATCATCACCGGCGCCGCGGCAGTAGGCACGGTGACGACCTTGGCCGCCACCCACAAGGAGCTGCCGGCGCAAATTCCTGAAATCCCACTGGACAAGCTCACCCCCGGCCTCAAGGTCCAAATCACCTATGAGGGCCCGGTGGACAACCCCACCAAGGCGATGATCACTTTCAGTTACACCGAGCAAGTCGCCGCCACGAGAAAGCCGGCCAAGACCCGCGCCGAGCAACAGCGCGAAGAAAATGCCCGCATGGCGCAGGATTTGGCGCGTTTCCGCGCCGGCTTACGGTACGCACCCGGCACCCCCGAAGCCAAGCAACAGCAAATGGAAGAAGATGCCCTGCGCCGCGCCGCCTTCAGTCGCGTCGGGCAATTGCCCGGCATGGGCGTGACCCCCAACTACCCCGGGCTACCGCCACAACCCGCCGAATACCAATTGCAGTTGCCCGGCGTCGGATTCAAGCCCAAGCCATTTTCATTGCTGGATGAAGAATTGAAACTCAAGCCGTTGGATGAGGTGGCGCCCGCGGAAGACATCGAAAAGAAAAAAAAGGAATCCGGCGGCGCCGTGCAACGTAAGGCCAAGTCAGCCGATCACGAGTGCAATGTCCCCGCGCTCGTACACACTGTCACCGCCTCTTCCGGCCAGCCGCTAGACGCCGCGACGCGTAGTCGCATGGAAGCGCATTTCGGCCATGACTTTAGCCGTGTGCGCATACACACCAACAGCGAAGCGAATCGATCGAGTGATGCCATAAACGCCCTTGCCTACACCAGCGGTGAGCACGTCGTCTTCGGTGTGGGCCATTACACCCCCCACACACCACAAGGTCTGCGCTTGCTGGCACACGAATTAACACATGTGGTGCAACAAACACGGCCTGGCCACACCGGTCCCGTGATCCGCCGCAAGGACAAACCCGAATCCGGCGCCGGTGCGGTGAAGTTTTACCAATATGTCATCGACACCATCGCGGGCATGGACAACAGCATGGCGGAAGATCGCCAACGCGGCCATCGATTCGTCTTCGAACCCAGTAATTACAAAGGCCTCAAGGCCTTGTTGAAGCTGTGCGAGGCGGTCGAGCGGGAAAACATCGCCGACATACCCAAACAGCTCGACGCCTACATGGATGCCGACACCTTCTTTCATCTCGGCACCCTCTCGCAGGAACTCATGATCGAATTAGCGACGCGTATGTTCAAGCTGGGACTGGAAACACAGAGCGACAAGCTACGTAAATTCTACGCTGAGCACGCCCGCCACTCGCCCGGCTACGATCCCGGCGCCGCGCGTCGCAACATCAAGTTCTATACCGCCCTGGTCGCCTCGGCACTGGCAGCAGCGAACGCCAGCACGCCAGAGCAAGCCGCCGCGTCGCTGGACTTTATGATCCGCGCCTTCGTTCCTATACGTGATGCCTTGGGGGCGGTGGATCAAGACGCCGTCGCACGTGAACGACGTTACCCACCCCAATTCCTGCTCCGTCCATGGATGAGTACCGTGGAGGTCAACGACGCCTTGACCGAACAGGTCCAGGCCCTGTTCGGCGGCATCGAAGCCATGTTCCAAGCGCTCATCGACGCCTCCGCCGCGGAATTGGAGCAAGGCCTAGGCGCGACAACACTGGCACTGACCAAGAATGTCCTCGAAACCAAGCTGCGTCCCGTGCTATTTCCGGATGACAAGAGCAAGGATATCGCCGGACTGCGCATCCAAATCACCCATACCGCCATCAAGAAGGGGCGCGGGAAAATCAGCGATGAATTCGCCACCGGCGCTGCCAAGAAAAAACGCAGTGTGGCGGTGACCACCTATGATCCCGAACAGGAATCCGCCGAAGAGCTGCACATGCCTCTGGAGGCGCTCTATCGCGTACGACGCGATCAGGTGAAAGTGCTGGCGCGCCTCTATGGCGCGACCTCGCTGATACCCATCGCCAAGGACAAGCAGGGTGTCTTGAGCAACGAGGCACAACGCAATGCCGAGGCCATCAAGCAACTCGAACGCGGACGTTTGCGTTTGCATAACAATGATGATTGGCGCGCCTTCGTACTGCAAAAATATCGCGACCTGGTGCAACCTAGCGGCGCGCGGCTGAAAAAATCTCCCGCCGCCGCCCTCCAGGCCATCATCGAGCTGCTGTTCGCCTATATGAGCGCCTTCACCGTCCACGCCCGCTACACCAATGTCTACGACATCGGCGACAACTATCTCAACAAGGATTTCCCGCGCGGCCTCAGCGGCCAGCTCATTCACGATTGCGGCGTCTACGCACTGCGGGTGGCCTACATCCTCTCGTTAGTGCGCGTGGAACTGAAGCTGCGTTTCCGTTTCGTGGTGTTGCCCGTCCATGTCGCCTTGGTGATCGACGGCGATCAAGTGCCTACTTACGTCGTGCACAATAATCATTACGAAGAAATCTCAACTGAGGAATGGGCGAAACTGCGCCAACATTGGGAGGCTTACAAGGATAAAAAGGAAGTCCCGGATCCTAGCGACCCCAGCGGTCTGACCACCACCACGCAAGCCGTGCAACCCCCTGGACCTCGCGATGAGCAACAGTTCGTCGGCGAGGTGGCCGGCAGCACCTTCATACATGGCCCCTTGGACATGCCCTTCATCGTCACCGATGTTCCTCAAGCCGGCGATGCCGCGAAGGCGGCGCAAGCCAGGTTGTGGGCCTTTTATCAACGCACCTCCACCCAGGAAGTGTTTGGTCCGGCCGCCAAGGACAAACGCAATGAAAGCGCCTATCTCTTTCACACCCGCTACCTCGCCCTCACCGAACAAATGCGAACCATGCACAACGAGGTGCTGGTCCAGGCCTGGAATGTGGATGCGCCGGCGGCCTGGGCGTCTTTCGACAAACTGCTGAGCGGCGATGGCAAACGCACCACGATCTCCACTAGCGAGCTGTTGGGTTTGTTGATGGGGCATGCGGCCAATTACGACCAGGCGCTCGCGCCCGTCAGCGCACGACTTAGCGCTTTGCAGCGGCAGCAGCGTTCCATGAGCGAGCAGATGCGTACCGAACCTAAGCTGCGCCGCAGCGGCGTACGTCTCGGATACGGACCGCGCGCCGCCACACTGTGGAATTACTACTGGGTGTCGTACCAGGAACGGTTGGGCAAGTACGTCACCGAGATCGAGGCCCAAGCCGAGAAGCAGACTCCCTTGCAGGAAGTCCGCGACCGACTCGCGCCGCCCTTCATTCCCACTGAAGAAAAGAAAATTCATCCGCTGGATTGATAGAGGAAAGACGATGACAGCGTTTTCAGGTTCACCGCGGTTACTCAAGGCCGGCATCGTGCTGATGGACCCGTCCAGCGGACAGGTCCAACGCGTCATCTCGCTGCAATACAACCCGGACAATCTCAGCCGCACCTTGCAGATACAAGCGCTGGCGGCGGACGGCGGTGACCGTTCCGAAGCGCTGCGCATGAAAGGCCCGCCGGTGGAGAGCATTAAACTGGAGGCGGAGATCGACGCCACCGATCAATTGGAGTTTCCGGATCAACACGCCACTACCGTGCAGCACGGCATCCATCCGCAACTCGCCGCTCTGGAAACCCTGGTCTATCCCACCAGCGGCGCCTTGCAAGCGAACAATAGTCTCGCCGGCAGCGGCGCATTGGAAATCATTCCCATGGAAGCGCCGCTGACCTTGTTCGTGTGGAGCAAGCAACGCGCGGTGCCGGTGCGCATCACCGATTTCTCGGTGACCGAAGAAGCCTTCGATCCGTTGCTCAATCCCATCCGCGCCAAGGTCAACATCGGCTTGCGGGTGTTGACGGTGGACGACGTCGGCTTCAGTCACAAGGGCGGCAGCCTGTTCATGAGCTATCTCAAGAATAAGGAAGCGCTGGCGGGCAAGGCGCCGGGCGCGAGTCTGGGCACCCTCGGCGTGGAGAGTCTGTGATGAACGACCCCTTGAAAGAACTGCTGGACGCGGGCGTGCTCAACACCTCGCCCTTCCCCCCCAATAGCCGTTATCAGGCCACGGCGATTGTCACGCTAGCTCAAGCCAACCAAGAGCCGGTGGCCTATCTCAAGCGCCGCTTCGTGCCGCCGGCGGATAATTTTTCGGTGGTGCAGGAACACACCGTGGTCCAAGGCGATCGCCTCGATAATCTGGCGGCGCGTTATCTCGGTGACGCGGAGTTGTATTGGCGCTTGTGCGACGCCAACGGCGCGCTGCGTCCCGATGCGCTGATCGAGACGGCGGGCCGCCGCCTCGCCATCACCTTGCCGGAAGGCATGCCGGGAGAGAGCGATGCTTAAGGGCGTCAACATCAATCTCTACATCGGTCCGGCGGTGCCCATCCCCGCGCCGCGTGAGGTAATCGATGCGCTGCAGCAAGTGCAGGTGCAAGTCAACGGCGGCGATACGCAAAGCGGCTTTGAACTCACCTTCACCCTCTCGAAGCGCTCGCCGCTGCACACGCTGTTCCTACTGACCGGCGGCAGCACCATCCCTATCATGCGGGTGGTGATCGTCGCCATGATGGGTGCCAACGCCGAGGTGTTGATGGACGGCATGATGACGCACCACGAAGTGCGGCCCGGCAGTGGCGGCGGCAATACCACCTTGGTAGTCAAAGGCAAGGATCTCACCGCCTTGATGGATTACATCGAGCTAGATGGCATCCCCTACCCCGCCATGCCGCCGGTGGTGCGAGTGCTGGCAGTGCTGGCCAAGTACGCCGCCTTCGGCGTCATCCCCGTGACCATTCCCAGCGTGGTGCAGGATATCCCTATCCCCATCGAGCGCATCCCACGCCAGCAAGGCACCGATTACGCCTACGTAAAACGCCTCGCGCGTGAAGCCGGCTATGTGTTCTATCTCGATCCCGGCCCGTTGCCCGGCACCAGCCGCGCTTATTGGGGGCCGGAGATCAAAGTCGGTCCCGCGCAGTCGGCGCTCAACACCGACATGGACGCGCATACCAACGTGGAATCGCTGTCGTTCAATTTCGACAAGGAGGCGAAGGAGATGCCGGTGGTGTTCATACAGAATCAAGCCACCAAGGTGCCCATTCCAATACCCATACCCGACATCACGCCGCTCAATCCCCCGCTCGGCGCGGTGCCGCCCTTACCGCCGAAAATAAAATTCCTCAACGACACCGCCAAACAATCGCCGTTGAGCGCGGTGTTGACGGGCTTGGCCTACGCCTCGCAACACGCCGACGCGGTGAGCGGCACGGGCACACTCAACGTGGTGCGCTACGGTCGCGTATTGAAAGCGCGGCAATTGGTGGGCGTGCGCGGCGCCGGCGCGGCCTTCGACGGTTTGTATTACGTCAAGAACGTCACCCACAACATCAAGCGCGGCGAATACAAGCAGAACTTCACGCTGGTGCGCAACGGTTTGTTGTCTACTGTGTCAAGGGTGCCAGCATGAGCGAACAACAACGCTACTACGGAAAATATCGCGGCATGGTGGTGAACAACGTCGACCCGATGCAGATCGGTCGCATTCAAGTCATGGTGCCCGATGTATCCAATGTCATGCTGTCGAGCTGGGCCATGCCTTGTGTGCCGGTAGCGGGCATCAACATGGGCATGTTCACCGTGCCGCTGATCGGCGCCGGGGTGTGGGTGGAGTTCGAGCAAGGTGATCCGGACTATCCGATCTGGGTCGGGTGTTTTTGGGGCACGGCGGCGGAAGTGCCGCTGCTGTCGCGCATGGTGCCACCGGCGGTGCCGGGCATCACCATGCAAACGCCGCTCAAGAACGGGATCGTCATCAGCGACGTGCCCGGCCCCACCGGCGGCATACAAATTCAAACCGCCACCGGCGCCATGATCTCGGTGACTGACATCGGCATCATGATTTCCAACGGCAAGGGCGCGGTGATCAATCTCACCGGACCGACGGTGGACATCAATCTCGGCGCCTTGACGGTGGTGTAAGGAGAGAGAACGAACCATGCCAGCCCCCATACTCCATCTCGGCGCCACGGTGACTTGCATGCATGCCGGTCCCGCGACGCCGCTCACACCGTTTCCGCGCGTGCTGGTCAGCGGCCAACCGATAGTGACGCAGGCGACGCCCTACGCCGTCACCGGTTGCGCGCTCACCGGCACGCCCAACCCCCCCTGCGTCACGGCGCAATGGGTGGTGGGCGCAGTGCGGGTGTTGGCGGGCGGGGTGCCGGTGGTGTTGCAAACCAGCACGGCGGTATGCACCCCCACCGGCACGGGTTTGCTGCCGTTGGTGGTGCAACCGAGGGTGATCGCGACATGAACCAGCTCGACTATCCCTTTCATTTCGACGGACGCGGCCGCACAGCGCAAACCGAGCTGTCCGAACACATCCGTGATCTCATCGAACAAGTGCTGCTCACCGCACCGGGCGAGCGGGTGATGCGGCCCGGCTTCGGCAGTGGCGTGATGCAACTGGTGTTCGCCGCCGCCAGTCCCGAGGTCGCGGCCACCACGCAATTTATCGTGCAAGGGGCGCTGCAACAATGGATGAATGAGGTCATCACCGTCGAGGGGGTGGACGTGCAAGCGCAAGACAGTGCGCTCTTGATCACTGTGCAATACATCGAACTTCGCACTCAGAGGCGCGGCGTGGCGCAATTCACCACGCCGGGAGGCACGTCATGAGCAAGACTGTGAGGCAAGGCGCAATGCCATGATTGCGACGAGAGGCGCATTATTATGAAGTACTACTGCTGCGACGAACGCCGCCGCGAAGTGGTGAAACTCAACGGTACCCTGAACGGCCTGGAGTACCTGGAGGTCCATGACAGCGGCCTGCCCGGCGATGCCACCCGCCAACTGACGCTGATCGTGAAATTCCTGCGCGCTGTGCCGGCGCTCAGTGTAGCGAATCTACGCATCGAAGGCGGCGAGCGCATCAAGACGGTGGACATCGAGTGGGTGACCAGCGCCAATGCGCTACCCCTAGGTGAGCCGCCCAGCCTCGTCGCCGGGCTCAACCCGCTCAATGAATTCCTGGTGATACGCACCAAGTTCTACGGCGACTTCTCGCAATACACCTTGCGCCTGGTGAGCGGCCCCGGGAGCGCTACGCCACCGGCGGGTTTCGATCCGCGCTTGAGCGAGATTCAATTCTCCTTCAAGGTGCAGTGCGAGTCGGATTTCGACTGCGCTACACCGACACCCTGCCCCACCCCGCCGGCGCTCAATCCGCGGCTCGATTATCTGTCCAAGGATTACGCCAGCTTCCGCCGCTTGATGCTGGACCGCATGAGCGTACTGATGCCCAAATGGCGCGGCCGCAACACCGCCGACATCGGCATCACGCTGGTGGAACTGCTCGCCTACACCGGCGATCACCTCTCTTATCAACAAGATGCCATCGCCACCGAAGCCTATCTGGGCACCGCGCGCAAGCGGGTATCCCTGCGCCGCCACGCGCGGCTGGTCGATTATGCTGTGCACGAAGGCTGTAATGCACGGGTGTGGGTGCGGCTATTCGTCAACGACGACGGCGTGAACATCCCGCGCGGCACCCAACTACTCACCCGCGCGCCCCATGCACCGGATCGTCTCGCCCTAGGCAGCGATCAACTCCGCGACGCCCTGGCCGGCGGCGTCGTGGTGTTCGAGACCAGTGAGGATACGCTGCTCTATCAAGCGCACGAGCGCCTGGTTTTCTACAGCTGGGGTGAGCGCGAATGCTGCTTGCCCAAAGGTTCGACCCGCGCCACCCTGACCGGCCACTACCCCAACCTCAAGGCCGGTGACGTCCTGGTGTTCGCGGAAGAACTCGGCCCGCGCACCGGCTTGGCCTCAGACGCCGACCGCAGCCATCGCTGGGCGGTAAGGCTGACCCATGTGCGTCCAAATCAAGACCCGTCCGGCGGCTTGTTCCTGTCCGTACCCAATAATAATCCGCTCAACGTCACCGAGATCGCCTGGGAGGCCAGCGATGCCTTGCCCTTCCCCTTATGTCTCTCCACGCGCAGCGATTCAGAGGTGTATCTAGACCAGGTGAGCGTCGCTTACGGTAACATCGTGTTGGCCGACCACGGCCGCACCCTCGCCGACGAAGAATTGGGCACGGTGCCGCTACCACAGCTGGCCGGCGCGCCGCACAGCGATACCTTGAGTTGCGAGCGACCACCCGCGCCCATCATCCCACCGCGCTTTCGCCCTTTGCTCAAAGAGCGCCCCTTGACCCATGCGTTGGCGCTGCATCGCCAACACCTGTTCGCCATGACCACCACGCCAGCCATCCTCGCCGATCTAGCGGCCCACACCTACTCACCCGCCGTACAAAGCGCCTTGCAGGCACACGATGTGGTGTTCGAACTATCACCCGTGATCGTGCAAGGCGGCGATGGCCATTGGTCGGTCTCTGACGGTGCGCAAGCGTACTGGCTGCGTTTGGAGTCGGGCATGTTGCAGGTCTATGCCCATGGCGATGCCGCGCTGCGCGTGACCGCCGCCGCACCACGCCGCGCCCGCCCCGCCATCACGCTAGCGGGCACTTATCAATTGCAGACCAGCACCTGGCAGCCGCGTCCCGATTTGCTGGCCAGCGACGCCGCCAGCACCGAGTTCGTGGTCGAGAGCGAGCACGACGGCAGCGCGACATTGCGTTTCGGAGATGACCTACACGGCAAGCGGCCCGACGCCGACACACATTTCACCGCCACCTATCGCATCGGTAACGGTGCGACGGGCAACATCGGCTTGGAATCCATCGCCCATATCGTCAGTAATGACGCGCGCTTGCTGCGCGCCGTGAACCCTTTGCCCGCCCAAGGTGGTGTCGAAGCGGAGAACGCCGAGGATATCAAGCGTGACGCTCCCGAGGCGTTTCGCACCCAGGAACGCGCCGTCACACCCGAGGATTACGCCGAAGTCAGCGAACGCCACAACAGCGTGCAACGCGCCGCTGCCACCTTCCGCTGGACCGGCAGTTGGCACACCGTGTTTCTCACCGTCGATCGCAAGGGGGGAGACGACGTCGATGCCAAATACGAACAAACCCTGCGCGATCACGTCGAGCGCTATCGCATGGCCGGTTACGACCTGGAAGTGGACGGCCCGCGTTATGTGCCCTTGGAGCTGGGCATGACGGTGTGCATCAAAGCCGATTATTTCCGCGGTGACGTGCGCGCCGCACTGATGCGCGTCTTCAGCAAGGGCTGGCTGCTAGACGGCCGCCCGGCCATATTTCATCCCGACAATTTCACCTTTGGCCAACCGGTCTATTTAAGTGCGCTCTATGAGGCAGCGCAGGCCGTGGAAGGTGTCGCTTCGGTGGTCATCGACACCTTCCGGCGTCTGCGTGCGCCACCGGATCCCAAACCCCTGGATGAAGGCGTGCTCAGCTTAAACCGGTTGGAGATCGCGCGCTTGGATAACGACCCCAATTTCCCCGAACGTGGGGTGTTTAAGTTGTCGGTAGGAGGTGGGAAATGAGCGGCGAAAGCCACACAAAACAGGATGCCTGCGACTGCTGCGAGGGCCTCAGCGTGCAAGCTCCTGCGCTGCTGTACAACCGCCCCGGGCTCTCCGCTATCGCCTATCGCATCGGCACCCACAGCGACGTGCTGGCCAGTTTGTTGGCGCGCTTATCATCACAAGACTATCCGGCACTGGCGAAACTGCGCACCCGTGACCGCGATGATTATTCCATCGCCCTGCTCGATGCCTATGCCGCCATGGCCGACGTGCTGAGCTTTTACCAGGAACGCATTGCCAACGAGTCCTATCTGCGTACCGCTCAAGAACGACTGTCCATGAGTGAATTGGCGCGGCTCATCGGCTATCGCCTCAAACCCGGCGTCGCCGCCGAAACCCATCTCGCTTTCACCATGGAGAAACCGCCGCCGCAGCCGGCCAGCGACGCGCCCAAACAAGCCAGCGGCGTGCCCGACAATGTCACCTTGCCCATCGGCATCAAGGTGCAGAGCGTGCCCGGCCCGGATGAAAAGCCCCAGACCTTCGAGACCATCGAGAGCATCGAGGCGCGACCGGCGTGGAATGTCTTCAAGGCGAAGACGCGCGAGATGAAACTGCCGGTCTTCGGCACCCAAGTTGTCTATCTGCTAGGCACCGCCAACCAGCTCAAGGCCGGTGACGCGCTGTTGTTCGTCGGTAGCGAGCGCGAAAACGACAGCGGCAGCGAGCGCTGGGATTTTCGCCGCATAAAGAGCCTGGTACTGGACAGCAGCGCCGACCGCACCATCGTCACCCTGGAACGCGGGCTGGGTATCTCCATGCCCTACGTCGCCCCGGCGGCCAATCCTAAGGTCTACGCAATGCGCTTGCGCGCCTCGCTGTTCGGTCACAACGCGCCCGATTGGCGAGTCATGTCCAACGAAATCAAAACGGGCTATCTGGGTCTGCCTTCCGGTGCGACCGTCACCGACACTCAATGGCCCGGTTTCACCATCGCCGACATTTCCGACCCGCCCACCGACAGCGCCACAGGTACGGGATTGTACGGCGAATACTTCAATACCAAGAATCTCACCCAACGTAAACTCACCCGTGCCGATGCCACGGTGAACTTCGATTGGGGTAGCGGCTCACCCCACGCCTCTATCGGTGCCGATACGTTCTCGGCACGCTGGACCGGCTGGCTACACGCGCCCGTCAGTGGCACCTTCACTTTCTACACTTCGTCCGACGATGGCGTGCGCTTGTGGGTGAACAATCAACTGCTCATCAACAACTGGACCAACCACGGCGTCACGGAAAACAGTGGCAGCATCTCGCTCACCGCCGGTAAGAAATACGACATCAAATTGGAGTTCTACGAGAACACCGGCGCGGCGGTGATCAAACTCTCCTGGGCGTATTCCGGTCAATCCAAGCAGATCATTCCGCAATTACGTCTCTATCCGCGCAACATCCACACCCTGCATCTCGATGCCATGTATCCGCAGATCGTGCCGGAGAGTTGGCTGGTGCTGTCCATCCCCGAGTATCAGGAACTGTATCGCGTCGAAACCGCCGGTGAAGACTCACGGGCCGCCTTCACCCTCACCGGCAAGACGACGCGTTTGACCGTCCAGGGCGAACACCTGCGCGAACTCTACAACGAACGCTTGCGCGATACGGCGGTGTTCGCTCACAGCGAACTATTGGCCTTGGCGGAAACTCCGATCACGACCGACGTCTCGGGTGACAGCTTGCGCATCGATCGCAAGGTGGAAGGATTGCAGCCCCAGCGGACGCTGTTGCTCAGCGGCACCACCACGGCGGGCGTCGAGACCAGTGAAGTATTGACCCTGCTGAAGACCGAACCGGATGGCGACACCACGAAACTGTACTTCACCAGCTCGCTGCAATACACCTATCAGCGCGGCACGGTACAGGTCTACGCCAATGTCGCGCTGGCCACCCATGGTGAGACGGTGCATCAAATCCTTGGCAGCGGCGCGGCGCGGCAAAGCCATCAACAATTCACACTCAAGCACGCGCCGCTCACCTTCGTTGGGGCGGAAAACGAGATCGGCGCGGAGGCCGCACTGGAAGGACGTGTCAACGACATACTCTGGCATGAAGCGCCCTCGCTCTACCAGGCGGAACCCGATGACCATAGCTATGTGCTACGCATCGGCGAGACCGGCGCGGGCACGGTCCAATTCGGCGACGGCAAGCGCGGTACGCGTCTGCCTACCGGACAGGAGAACCTGCGTGCCGTGTATCGCAAGGGCATAGGCGCGGCAGGTAATTTGCTGGCGGGCCAGCTCTCGCAATTGCTCACCCGCCCCTTGGGTTTGAAAGCCGTCAGCAATCCCCTTCCCTCCGAAGGCGGCGTGGACGCCGACGACACCGACAACGCGCGCGACAACATGCCCTTGGGTGTGCGCACGCTGGGACGGGTAGTGTCAGTGCAGGACTACGAAGACTACGCCCGCGCCTACACCGGCATCGCCAAGGCGCAAGCGACGGTGCTCAATACCCATGCCGGTCGAACCGTGTTCGTGACGGTGGCGGGTGATGACGGCGTACAACCCGCGATCGATGGTCCGACACTGAGCAAGCTGCTCAGTGCACTCAAACTCAACGGCGACCCCTTGGTACGTTGCGATGCCGCGCCCTACATCAAGGCAACCTTCAAACTGGCGCTGCGCATCAAACGACATTCCGATCACGAGCTAGCCACCGTCCTGGAAGACGTGGAGGCGGCCCTGCGTGCGGCCTTCTCTTTCAAGGCACGCGACTTCGGACTAACCGTGGCGCGTTCGGAAATCATCACCGTGGCGCAACAAGTGAGCGGCGTGGTCGGCGTTGACGTGGACCGCTTCTATCGCGGCGCGATCGATCTGAAGGATAGACTCACGCCCGCAGCAGCCACGGTGAATGCCGCCGGCAATGCTGTCGCCGCCGAATTACTGCTGCTCGACCCAGGCCCCTTGGATTATCTGGAGGAGATGCCGTGAGCACCACTGCCGAACGCCTCTACGAACTGCTACCCGCCATTCATCGTATCCGCGACGCCGAGCAGGGCTATCCGTTACGCGAACTGTTATCGCTCATCGCTGAGCAAGTGGCGGCGATGGAGGAAAATCTCGAGCAACTCTATGACGATCAATTCATCGAAACTTGCGCGCCATGGGTGGCGCCCTATATCGGCGACCTCATCGGCTATCGCAGCCTACACGGCGTGGCGCCCAGCGTGGCTTCGCCGCGCGCCGACGTCGCCAACACCATCCGCTATCGGCGTCGTAAGGGCACCGCGGCGATGTTGGAACAACTTGCACGCGATGTCACCGGTTGGCCGGCACGGGCGGTGGAATTCTTTCAACTATTGGGCTGGACGCAATACATGAATCATCTGCGGACCAGCGCGCACTACTCACCCGATCTGCGCCACTGGGAACAGCTGCATTGGCGCGACACGGCTTTCGACACGATCGCCCACACCGTTGATGTGCGCCACATCAGCAGCGGCGCAGCGCGCCACAACATCCCCAACATCGGTTTGTATCTGTGGCGCGTGCGCGCCTTCCCCTTGACGCGCTCACCCGCCGTCATCGATCCCGACATCGGCGCCGGCCTGCGTTTCCGCTTCAACCCATTAGGCACGGACATGGCACTGTACAACACGCCGGAGACGGAAGAAGAAATCACCCACCTCGCCGAGCCGCGCAATGTGCCACAGCCGCTCGCACGGCGCTGGCTCAAGGCCCATCTCGACGATTACTACGGACCCGATAACAGCCTCAGCGTGGAACTGGATGGTAATCCGCCGCAATTGATCGCACGCAGTCTAGTCACCATCTGCGATTTGAGCGATATCAAAGACGGCGGTGGCAATGTCGTCGCCTGGGCGCATCAACCCGCTCCTGGCTCAGGCTTGCTGGCCGTCGACCCGGTCCTGGGTCGACTCGCCTTCGCCGATGCCCCAACAACCGCGCCGCTGGTGAGCTTCCATTACGGTTTCACCATCGCCAGCGGCGGCGGCGAATACGAACGCGGCGCGCCGGTTCCGGTCACACCGTTGCAAACCGTGCAAGGCGGCGCCGCGTTACAACCCGCGCTTAACGCCGTACAAAGCGGCGGCACGGTGGAAGTGATCGACAGCCGTCGTTATGTGGAAACGCCTGCCATCACCGTCAATGCGGGCAGTACTGTAGTGCTACGTGCCGCCAACGGTGCGCGACCCTTATTGGTAGCGAGCGGCGACATCGTGATGAATCTGGGCGCCGATGCCACCTTGATCCTAGACGGCTGGATCATCAGCGGCGGCACACTGACCATGGCGGCGTTCGCCGACACACTACCGCGGCGTCTGGTGTTACGCGACTGTACCCTGGTTCCTGGTCCGCGCGCTGCGCCACCGCAAGACGATGCACCCGGCGTGATCGTGAATCACGCCTTCGCCACCGTGGAACTGGAGCGTTGCATCATGGCGCCCCTGCACCTCGTCGCCGACGCGGAAGTGTCCTTGACCGAGTGCGTCATCGACGCGACGGCGCCCGATCTTATCGCCTACCGCGGTCCAGGCGTGGATGACTTGGCGCCGGGTGGGGCACTGACGCTGGATAGCTGCACGATAATCGGCAAGGTCCATACCCAGCAACTCAGCTTGGCCAGTGACAGTATCTTCGTGGCCGCCCTCGCCCCGGCGGGCGATACTTGGCTGGCACCGTTGTGGGCCGAGCGCCGACAAATCGGCTGCGTGCGTTTTTCCTACTTGCCATCCGGTGCGCGCACGCCACGCCGCTATCGCTGCCAACCCGAGGAAGGCGACACCCAGACGCGCCCGCATTTCACGTCGCTGCGCTACGGCGACCCGGGCTATTGCCAATTGCGCCAAAGCACCTCGGAGAAGATCCGCCGCGGCGCGCACGATGAAAGCGAAATGGGTGTGCTGCACGGCTTGTATCAACCGCAGCGCGAGACCAATCTTCGCGTGCGCATGGATGAGTATCTACGCTTCGGCTTGGAAGCGGGGCTGATATACGGCAGTTAATGACGGCACTGGCGCAACGATGGCGTCACGATAAGGAGAATAGTCATGAGTGGAGATTACAGCCGAGTACGTTTCGATGCCCGCAGCGATATCGCCGGCGTATTGATGCAGCAAGGGCGGGTACAGCTCGACTCGGAATGGAACGAGTGGGTGGCCGTGATGGACCGGCGCCTGCGCGCCGAGAGCGTCGATACCTTCGGCGTGCATCCTACACCGGGCCTCACCGGCGTGGCCGTGGTCTCGCCACAAACGCCGGACGCGTTCAAGATCGAAGCCAGCGGCGGCAATATCACCATCGGCCGCGGCCGCATGTATGTAGACGGTTTGCTGGCGGAGAACCATGGCCACGGCACGCTGGAGTTCGACCCGGTACTGGCCGAGCTGCACGGCGTCAACCCGCTGCCCTACAACCAGCAACCCTATTTCGCCACGCCACCCGCGCCACCTCCTCTCCCCCCCGGCAACGGCCCACACCTCGCCTATCTCGAAGTGTGGCAGCGTGAAATCACCCACCTGCAACAACCGAACTTGGTGGAAAGCGCTGTCGGCGTGGATACCACTACGCGCCTGCAAACCGTGTGGCAGGTGCGCTTCCTCTCCGACATCGGCACGGCCGACTGCAACACCCCGGACAACCAGGTGACGGGCACGACCACACCGAACGGCCCGACCGTGAGCTGGCAAGACTTAATCCGCCCGTCCGGCGGACGCCTGTCGATCAAGGCCGAAGGCGTGCCGCCTGACCAAGACCCCTGCGAACTGCCGCCCACGGGCGGCTATCGCGGCTTGGAGAATCAGCTCTATCGCATCGAAATCCACGACGGCGGCGGCCTGGGCGTGGCTGGGGCGACATTCAAATGGTCACGCGAGAATGCCAGTGTCGCCAGCAACGTGGTGGAGATCGTCTCGCATACCGCCACCGCCACCGAACTGAAGCTTGCCAGCCTCGGCCGTGATGCGGTGCTGCGCTTTAACAGCGGCGATTGGGTGGAGATACTCGACGACCGCCGCGAGCTGGGTGGCGAGAATCATGATCCCCTCTTACGCCGCGGCGTGATGCGTAAGATCACCGTGGACGACGCCAAACAAACCATCAGCTTCACCCCCGCCTTGCCCGCCGATTTGATTCCCGCCGGCGGCAACGACACGCTGGCGGCGCGCCACACCCGCGTCAAACGCTGGGACCAGAAAGGCACGGTGCGCGACGCCAACAACAACGTTCTCGCCAATCTTGACGCGGCCGGCAGTACCGGATTGATCCCGGTCCCGGCGGCCAATGTCTGGGTAGTATTGGAAAATGGCGTCCAGGTTCAGTTCAGCTTGAATCCGGCCGGCAACGCCTTCCGTTGCGGCGATTACTGGGTATCCGCGGCGCGCAGCGCCGATACCTCGGTGGAAACCTACACCGCCAAGCCGCCACGCGGCATCCATCGCCATTATGCGCGTTTGGCGGTCGTCACCTTCCCCGACACGGAGGACGACTGCCGCGTGCACTGGCCACCGGCCTGCGGCGGCTGCTGCACGGTCACCGTCGCCCCCGGTGACAATATCCAAGCCGCGTTGGATGCCTTGCCAGTAGAAGGCGGCTGCGTGTGTCTAAAAACCGGTGTCCACGAGGTCAACACACCCATCGAAATACGCGGCTCGCACATTATCCTGCGCAGCGAGGGGCCGGGTGCCATCGTCCGTTCTAGTAGTCCCATCGCGGTGTTGCAAATCGGCGTGAACACCTCTGTCAGCAATATCGTAGTCGAAGGCATCCGTTTCGAGGCCACCACCCCCGCCGAGTTCGGCATGATTCTTTATGTGGACAATTGCACGCGGCTACGGGTGGAGCATTGCGAAATGGTCGTCACCGCCTCACCGTTCTCACAACATGTCGGCATCTATCTCGACGATGTCTCCGAGGTAAACATCTCCCACAATCGTCTGCTCAACCTGGCGTATGGCCTGTGGCTCAGTGACTACGAAGCACGCATGGAAATCACCGACAACCTCATCACCGGCACCGTCGCCGACTATCTCGGCAGCAACGGTTCCTGGGGTCAGTATGGGATTTGGGTCGACACCGACCTGAACGCACCCTGCCGTATCGAGAACAATATCATCCGCCACTTCTGGGTGGGCGTGTATCTGCGTCGTCACGCCGAGGGTTCGCTCGTAGCAAACAACCGCTTCCACCGCCTCGGCGGCGCGGTGGAGGAACCGCCGCCCACCGACGTATTGGAACTGCGCCAATACCTCGACATCCGTCTCTACGCCATCGAAGTAGAAGCCGCCGGGTGTGTGGTGCGCGGCAACGACATCGATCTAGATTCGAATTTGTGGGGCGGCATCCGCGCCACCGGCGCTCACGTTACGCTAGCGGACAACATCCTGCGGAGCAGCTTTCAACCCAGTCAGCTGGTGGTGCCTGCCAGTATTTACTGTCTGGCCAGCGCGGCGCAAGGTCGCGGCGCCGATCATGTCCTGGTCCACGACAATCAGTTGTTGGGCCCGCAGACTGGCATCGTCATTTCGCGCATTAACGGCGCCACTGTGAGCGGCAATCACATCGACGGCGAGAGCGGCAGCTGGTTCGGTGTGCGTGTCGATGATTGTACTGAAAGCATTGTGCAAGACAACAAGATGCAAGATATCTATTTCGCCATGCACCTCACTGCCGGCGAACGCAATCGCATACTCGACAACCACATCAACAATGTGGGCAGCGGCATCAGCTCGCTACAAGAAGCGGATGTGGAAATCACCAACAACCGCTTGCAATCCTGCGTGACGATAGGCATCGGGATGTTCCTGCGTGGCGCCGCCTCATTTGTCGACAACCGCCTGGCCAATTGCGGCTACTCGGCGGCACTGTCATTCGGTCTCGCTATATACTCTGATGAAACACAAACTCTCGCGCCCGGCGGCGCGCTGGTACGCATCGAAGGATGCGAAGTGATAGATACCGGCATCGCCGCCGACGGCTCTCAAGCCACCGATGTCGCCGCGCTCAGCATCAGTGGATGGGTGCCTGCTTTGCACGCCATCGACAATCGCGTTGGCTACAATCAACCGGACAGCTTGGATCCCCTGCAAGAGCACCGTGCTTTTCTCTTTCTCGGCCCCCTCGCCTACCGAGTACCGCTCGCCGCTGGCATGCTAGAAATCATGTCGGGCAGCGCATTGGTGAGCGGCAATCAATTCCGCGGGCCCGGCCGTACGACACTGGTCGAGTTCGTCCGTCAAACCATCGATAACAACCTCGACTATCGCTTCGAAAAAGTCATCTTTAGCAACAACAATTGCGATCACTTGAATGCGGAGGTTAACGAAACAGGCGCCAGCGTACGCCTGTGGGGCGGCCACCTCATTGCCATGGGCAATCACGTCAAAGGACCGGAAAACGTGAACGCCATGGCGCTGAGCAATCGCAGTAAGGTGGCGCTAATGGGCAACGTCACCACCGGCAATTACATCCAAGTCGGCACCGTCACCCCGCCAGTGATCGCCAATTTCAACGTTATAATCTGAGGAACACCGTCATGGACATCAAGAACCTGCAAGACGCCATGAAACTGCAAAAAGAGCTGAACGAGAAACTCAATCAGCGTCTAGAAGCCCTGCGCAAAGGAAAAGCGCCGTCGCTGGATGCCCTGATCAAGGAGAAGGAAAAATCCCTCACCCGCCTACGTTCGGATGTGAAGAATGCCGCCAAGGAACGCGAACTGGCCGTGAAACGCTGGGATCAACGCATCGAACAACGCCAGGCGTCTGTCACCTCGCTGGAAAATGAGTTGGTCGAACTCAAAAAACAAGTCACCGGAGGTGATATCAAACCGAACACCGGCAACCGCAAGAAATCGCCGCGTAAGAAAAAGTAGGAGAGACCACCTCGAATTGGTCATGACTCGATCTTTTCGGCTACCCGCTGTTGAACAAGGTGAAAATCACAGAACCGCCATGATCCGGCAGGATCGCCAGGCAATTAGTTATATCCGATCAAGCATGTCGTTGATGGACAAATGGTAATGCTGCGCACCTAAGTGTGTAAGCCAGCCCCCCATATCGTCCAGCCGGGCGTTACTCGTCCATTGTAGAGACTATTTATCGCACCACCACCAGCGCGTTACCAAAAAGCCTCACTAAAACACCCGATTCGTCCCATGGACAGGAGTCCACGGACGGTCAAGGAAGAATGCACTCGTTCTCTTTCTCCACAGCCACATAAGGATGCCCATGGCGTATTTTCTACGCCCGGCACTTGTCATAAATTTCCCCTTATTACGCCCAGAGACGCGCATTAAACTTGTGCGTTCCGTGACTGTCTAGAAAAGTAAGAGTCGTTTCATGGCTCACTTATAGGTCGGTAGCATGTGGCCCATAGTTCTTGTGTGTGATGACGCTCGTCAGCGCGACAACCTAGTTGACATCCTCTTCGCATTGGATAGAAGGGTACGGCTATATTGTGTACGCCATGAGGCCCAGTTACGTGACTTGTTTGACGTCTTCACACCCATGTTGGTCGTCGTTTCCGAGTGCCAATCGCCAGATAAGGCACTAAAGATGGTTGCGTTGACTCACCGGAATCGTCCAACAGTACCACTGCTTGTCGAGGTTCCATCCGATCATCCCTTAATCGCCCTTCAGGCGTTAGGCGCCGGCGCAACCGATTACCTCAAACAACCCGTAGCTCCGTGGGAGTGGCAGATGCGTTGTCAGTCCCTGCTAGATACTCAGCGGCAGAAGAGCGTGATCGTCCATGCCTTACGGCGAACGGCGCGATCTTTGATGCACGTCACAATAAGGGAAGTGCCGCACTATCTACTCTCGATCCTTACCCGTACGGATATGCTGCACGATGCAATCACGGGTGATCATGATCGTCGGACAGGGCAATTGGCGCGCCTCATAGCCGACAATCTGGGACTGCCGACACAAGAATGTCAATTGATCCAAATGGGGGCCGGCTTGCACGACATCGGCAAGATAGGAATCCCGGACAAAGTGCTGAACAAACAAGGAGAATTTACAGCAGATGACCACGATGTGATGAGGGCACACCCACAGATTGGGTTCAATATACTAAAGAACGGCAGCACTCCCACCCTGAATATCAGCGCCGAGATCGCCCTCACCCACCATGAACGCTACGACGGAAGCGGCTATCCCAATGGCCTAGCCCGAACAGCCATACCGTTATCCGGACGAATAGCCGCAGTTGCGGATGTGTTCGATGCGCTGGCCGCTCGAGCAGGATATAGGAAACGCTTATCGGCGGATGAGGCCATCACCTACATTAGAACTTTGAGTCGCACTCATTTTGATCCGGATTGCGTCGAAGCTCTGAGAGCGAAACAGACAGAGGCTGCTAGCATTGTTGGGGAATCTCCGGCTTCAGCCTGACCCTTAACATTGCGCTGTAGGTTATTGCCCGGCGTCTCAGGGCAATAGACTGGCATCAACGTCGCATTGCTACATATTTCGCCGCTAGCTCACCCGGCCGACCAGGACGTTTCTAGCGCGAAATACCGCGGCAAGGCTGGTTGACCCTGAAAGAAACCCTTCAATATGAACGCGTGGTTTTGCCGCCACGATCCATAGCCGTTTCCCAGGCCAGTGAAGCAAGCACCTCCTCGCTGAGGTCTCTCTTGAGATGGGATCTGACTCTTCATGCCGCGCCAATGAACACTACTGTTTCTCCACTGTCTTTCGATACTGCTCCACTGCACGGGCATCAGTCCCTGCCAAGGTGTAGGCACTAATCGTCATCCGCTCAGCAACGATCTCTATGTGAAAGAAACCCAGCACATCGCCTTGCTGCCAATAAGTCGGGTTGTCATTCACCCTTCTCAACTCATTTGCTTCGGAAGCTGCACCGCTGACAATGAATTCTGTGTCGCCACATTCTGGGGTAGACTGCAGATACTGTAGACTATGATCGTGACCGGCAATGTAGAGATCCATAGCGCCACACACTTGCTCTTCCACGAAGCGTTTCACCACACTTCCGGCGATCCGCTCTATTACATTACTGTCGCTCACCCGATCAATCTCATCATAACTGCCGGCATTACCGTGCCTGCCATTGGAGATATAAGGATGATGGGCCGTAGCCAACTGCCACAGTGCCTTGGATTGGCTCTTTTGGTTGGCCAACCAGGCTGACTGACGCTTGTACATCTTACTCATCTGATAGCGCGGCAGTGGATCATAAGAGCTGGTCAACAACGTGGTATCCAAGGCATAGATATCTACCAGCGGTTGCCGCTGCGGTTGATCAATCGGCGCCCCCAAATGGTAAAAGCGGGCGGGCATCTGCCAACGCATACTGGGCTTTCCACTCCAGTGGGAATACTCTATTTGAATATCACCCCGGATATTCAGGCCACCATCTCCCGCATAAATACCACTAGTATCATGGTTGCCGAGGACAAGATAAAACGGTAGCTGGATGTCCGCGAAAGGCTTTTCGAATTTCTCTTGGAATTGTCGATCTGTCTTGCTTGTAACCCCCGCATTGTAGATATTGTCTCCTAGGCCGAGGATAAAATCACAGCCAACGTCTTTGCAGAGGGCAGCGATACTTTTCCCCACCCGATACTGACCTTCATTACCATGACCAAAATCGCCAATGGCAATAAAACTGACCCTTGGCAAATCTTCAGGATTAGTCGAGAGTAATATCTCAAAGCGATCACTTAGCCCATCATCATCCTGCACCTGCAGTTCCAGGCGATAACGCCCTGGTACATCCACGGTAAACTCACTCTTTTTTGCCTTATTGTTGGCAAACACAGCCGCACTACTATTGGGCTTCTCTATCACCTGCCATACATAACTCAGATCGCCGCCAAAATGACGGTTTATGGAGTCACTGGCATCAAAACCCAGGGAATCGCCCACTGCGACATGGCGATATTTAATATTGGCCTTGGAGGTAGGCCCCTGCACAGTATTGGCTGGGGGAAACACATCCATAAAGACCGGCGGCGACAGATCTGACAGGTCCTCTGGCTTGGGTAGTAAGGAACAACCTGTTGCCATTAGCAACGAGGTCAAAATACATAAGAGAATGGGGCTGCGCATAGTTCCTCCCGCAAGTGATGCTCCTATCAATCGACTAATCAATAGCTCTTGTTACTCTTATGGGGACCTCTAAAAACTCCCACGTTTCTGCGATAATAACGTTATCTTCAACGACACGGTAATCATCAGCTATGCAATCCGGATTTTTCGACCACCAGGAACGCCTTGAATTGCTAG